>DATCOD010000073.1:0-8122 GCA_036564905.1 Candidatus Limnocylindria bacterium | reverse complement strand
GGGTGAGACCGCGCGGACGTCCGCCGCGATGCCGATGGTCGCGAGGTCGCCCGCCACGAGGTCGGCGGCGGCGCTGCGCGCGACCGATCCCGAGGCGAGAAGGATCGTGACCGTGAAGCGGTCTCCGCCCCGCTCGAGGATCCCGAACGTGCCCTGCGTGTACCCCGCGCCGACGAGCAGCGCCTGCGCCCGCTCGCGATCAACGGGCGGGAGGCTCCCGGCGTCCGATGCCGCCCACCCCGGCGCGACGAGATAGCTGCGCGGCACGATCGCGCGGCCCTCGAACAGGATCTGGTCGAGCTTGCGCCGATCGACGGCCAGCTCGATCGCCGCGCGGAGCACCGGGTCGGCGAAGCGGGACCCATACCGAAGAACCTCGACGGACTCGGCCTGCTTGTAGAACGTCTGGAGCGTGGTGCCATCCGCGAACCGGTCGAGCGTCGCCGCGAGATCGGCCTCCAGTCCGGGTGACGGGACGACGTCCACTTCGCCGCGCCGCAGCGCGTCGAGGAGCGCGGAGCGGTCGACGAAGAACCGGATCTCGAGGCGTCCGAGCGCGGGCGCGCCGAGCGCATAGCCCTTGAATGCGGACAGCGTGATCCCGATGCCGGGCAGCCACGCCGCCACCGCGAACGGGCCCGCGTGCACCGGAGCGCGCGCATACTGCGCGCGCTCCGCCGGGCTCGCGTTCGCAAGGAGGTGCTCGGGGAGCACGCGTGCGGCCAGGGCATAACCGTCCCACCGTTCGTTCGCGCGATAGCTGAAGCGGATCAGCCGGTCGCCAACGACGTCGACGCGCTCGACGCGATCCGCCGTCCAACGCGCCTCCGTGCCGAGCGGCGCGCTGCGGTCCGTCTCCCAGGCGAAGCGCACGTCGCTCGCCGTGATCGGCGCGCCATCCTGCCAGGTCAGACCCGACCGGAGCTCGAACGTCGCGACCTGCCGGCCATCGGGCGCCGCGGGATCGTCCGTCACCACCGTGAGCCCACCGTTCTCGAGGGTGGGCACGCTGACCGCGAGGCGTGGCACCAGGTCGTCGTGCGCGTCGCGCCGGACGAGCTGCTCCGTGACGGCGGCGGCGATGATGCGCGCGTTCGGCTCGTCGGCGAAGATGGACGTCGGCTCGCCGACGAGCCCGATCACGACGTCACGTCGGGCGGGGCGCGCCTGCGCGCACGCCTGCAGGACCAGGACCGCGGCGATGAGCAGGAACGCGACCGCCCGCGAGCGCACCCGCGAAGGCTAGGGTCTGGGCGCGAACGGCTCCGAGTCCCGGACCGGCGGGACGACCGGCTCGGCGTCCGCGCGCCTGGCGATGGCGGCGTTCGCCGCCGCCCCGCCGGCCACCGTGCGGTAATCCGACGGGTGCGGATCGATCGGGGGCTGGAACGCGACGCGGCCGTTCAGGACGCGGGTCGCCGACGTCGCGGCATCGCGAGTCACGTACGGGACCGCCGGCACCACGCCGAACGAGGCGAATGACCCGGCGCAGATGAACGCCGCGATGACCGCGGCGACCGAGACCTCGGAGATGCGGGTCAGGAGCGCGAGCCCGCGGAGCGCCCGCGGCTCGGGTGCCGACCAGCGGATGACCGCGCGGACCCGCGCGGGGCTGAGGTTCGCCGTGCTGGCCCGCAGCGGCGCGAACGCATCGGTCAGCGCGAGGTCGACCGCACGCCGCTCGTCGAGCGGAAGGGGCGCCGCGCCGAAGAGCCTCACCGGGCGTGTTCCTGCATCTGCAGGCTGGTAGCGGCGAAGACCTCGGCAGGTTCGAAGTCCAGCCCCGGATGTGCCGAAAGCTGCACTCGGAGCTTCCGGAGGGCGTAGTGGAGGCGGGACTTCACCGTCCCGACCGGCACGTCGGCGATCTCGGCGATCTCGGCCAGGTTCAGCCCGCTCAAGTAGTGCAGGACGACCACGACCTTGTGTTTCGGGCCGAGCTGGTCCACGCACGCAAGGACCACCAGGCGGCGCTCGCCGCGCTCGGCGGCTTCGCTCGGCGACTCACCTTCGGCGGCGAGGTCGAATGCGCCGTCGTCGAGCGAGCTCAACGTGACGCCCTTCCGCGGCCGGCGGTTGTACGACAGATTGACCGCGACGCGGTACAGCCACGGCCGCAAGGAGTCATCGGGCTCGAGGCGCTCGAGCGCGCGGTACGCGCGGGCGAACGTGTCGACCACGATCTCCTCGGCCGATGAGGGGTCCTTGGTGATCGCGAGGCCCAGTCGATAGATGCCGTCGCGGTACCGGTAGAAGAGGTTGTCGAATGCGATGCGGTCGCCGGCACGCGCCGCGTGGACGAGCTCGCGGTCGCCGCGGACGTCAGCCGCGAGGCTGTCGCCCTTCGGCCGCGGCACGCCCGTCACGGCAGGTAGCGCCTGACCGCGCGGAGCCGTGACGCGTCGGTGAGCTCGCCGCGCTGCACGATCTTGCCCGACTCCGGCGCGTGGATGAACGTCCGCTCGCCGGTCGCGATCGCGGTGTGCGTCACGCGGTCGGTCCCGAAGAAGAACAGGTCACCCGGACGCGCCTGATCCACCGGTCTGCCTCCCAGCGCCTGCTGATCCGCGTCGCGGTCCAGACCCACACCATTGAGAAGATAGACCCGCTGGGTGAGGCCCGAGCAGTCGATCCCGTGCGCGCTCGTTCCGCCCCACAGGTAGGGAACGCCCAGGAAGGACTCCGCGGTCGCGAGCAGGTCGTCCGGCGTCGGATACCGCTGCGGTAGGCGGTCGGCGGGGACGGTATCGGTGACGGCGACCCAGCCGGTCGCGCAGCGGACCCAGCCCTGCCGCACTTCGTGGCCCGCGACGCCTGCGGCCACGTCGCCGATCACCTCGCTCGCGTCGTTCGGCTCGCGCCTGAGCGTGGCGTTATGTGCCGCCACGAGCAGCTCGCGCCGCGGGTGCGTGTCCATCCGGACGAGCCGGCGCTCGATCCAGCCGAAATAGAGATCCTCGCCCTGCACGTACAGCCAGCCGCCCGACCCGCCCAGCGTCGTGAGCGCCTCCCCGAACTGCGCTTGGTCGACCAGCTCGCTCGTCTCATCGGGCGCGGCGTGCAGGCCGGCGATCGAGTGTGTGACGAAGGCCCGCGGCGGACGGACCATCGCCACGTGGACGGGGGGCGCGACGGTCACCTGGGCCGGTAGCGCAGTACCGGCTTGCGCGCCGCGGCCACCTCGTCGAGGCGGCGGAGTGGTGCGCTCACCGGAGCGTCGTGCACGCTCTTCGGGTCGGTCTCGATCCGCTTCGCGATCCGCAGGAGCGCGTCGGCGAACGCATCGAGCGTCTCCTTCGGCTCGGTCTCGGTCGGCTCGATCATGAGCGCCTCGGGCACGATGAGCGGGAAGTAGACCGTCGGCGGGTGGAACCCCTCGTCGATGAGGGCCTTGGCGATGTCGAGGGCGTTCGCGCCCTGGCGCTTCTGCTTCGCCGCGGTGAGGACGAACTCGTGCATCGGCGATCGCTCGTACGCGACGTCGTAGCCCTCGCGCACGAGCGCGAGCAGATAGTTGGCCGCGAGGATCGCGTCCCGGCCGGTCTCCACGAGCCCCTCCTCGCCGAGCGTCCGGATGTAGGCGTACGCGCGGACGAGCACGCCGAAATTCCCGATGAACGACCGGACCCGGCCGATGCTCTGCGGGTGCTCCGCGGCGGTTTCCCGCCGGTACGTGCCGCCGCCGTCCCTGATCACGCGGGGGACCGGGAGGAAGGGCTCGAGGTGCCGCTTCACGCAGAGCGGGCCGGCGCCCGGTCCGCCCGCACCATGCGGCGTGGAGAAGGTCTTGTGCACGTTGATGTGCACGCAGTCGAAGCCGAGGTCTCCCGGTCGCGCGACACCCAGGAGGGCGTTCAGGTTCGCGCCGTCCCCGTACACGAGGCCGCCGGCGTCGTGGACCGCGGCGCAGACCTCGCGCACGCGCTCCTCGAACAGGCCGACCGTATTCGGGTTCGTGAGCATGAAGCCGACGACATCGTCGCCGAGCGCGGCCCGCAGCGCGTCGAGGTCGACGTTGCCGCGCGCGTCGCTCTTCACGGTGGTGACGTCGAAGCCGCACATCGCGGCCGACGCCGGATTGGTGCCGTGCGCGGAGTCGGGCACGATGACCCGCCGGCGCTTCGTATCCCCACGGGCCTCGTGGTAGGCCTTGAACATCAGGATCGCGGTGAACTCCGCGTGCGCGCCGGCGGCGGGCTGGAGCGTCACGCGGTCCATGCCGCTGATGCCCGCGAGCAGCTCCTGCAGCTCGTAGAGGAGCCGGAGCGCGCCCTGCACCGTCTCGTCGGGCTGATGCGGATGGATGTCCGAGAAGCCCGGCAACGACGCCGCGCGGTCGTTGATCTTCGGGTTGTACTTCATCGTGCACGAGCCGAGCGGATACATGCCCGCGTCGACCGAGTAGTTGAGCTGCGCGAGGTGGCTGTAGTGCCGCACCACCTGCGGCTCCGACAGCTCCGGCAGCGGCAACGGCGCCGTCCGCTTGAACGCCGCGGGGATGAGCGCGTCGGCCAGGTCACCGCCTCGGACGTGGCGACCGTTGCGACCCGGCTGGTGCAGCTCGAACAGGAGCGGCTCGAGCGCGGGAAGCTCGGTCTTCGTGCCGGTCTCGAACCGGACCCGGCCGCTCACGACACCGCCGCCGGACGGCGGGCCGAGAGGCGCTCGACCGCGCCGACGAGCGCGTCCAGCTCCGCATCGGTCGTGAGCTCGGTGCACTGGATCGTCACGCCGTCACCGCAATCGGTGTAGTGACGTCCGATCCCTTCGCCGACGAGGATCCCGTCCGCGAGGAGCGCCGTCCGCAGCTCGCCACCGAGCGGCGTGCGCAGGGCGAAGCGGTCGAAGAACGGCGCGCCGCCGCCGGTCGTCACCTTCGGGACCTTCGCGAGCCGGTCGGCGAGGTCGTGCGCGCGAGCGACCCCGATGCGCGCGGCCGCGCGCAGGGACCGCGGACCCATGAGCGAGAGGTAGACGGATGCGGTGATCGCGGCGATCGCTTCGTTCGTGCAGATGTTGGAGGTCGCCTTCTCGCGCCGGATGTGCTGCTCGCGGGTCTGCAGCGTGTTCACGAACCCGCGCGTGCCGGTCGCGTCCACCGTCTGGCCGACGATGCGTCCGGGCATCTGCCGGACGAGGGCATCGCGGCAGGCGATGATCCCGAGGTGCGGACCACCGAACGAGAGCGGGATCCCGAGCGGCTGGCCCTCGCCGACCGCGATGTCGGCCCCGAGCGCACCCGGCGGCTCGAGGAGCGCGTTCGCGTGCGGCTCGGTCACGTGGACGCACAGGGCGCCCGACCGGTGCGCGGCATCGGCGATCGCGCGGACGTCGACGAGCGTGCCGAACGCGTCGGGGTGCTGGACGATGAGGCACGCGGCGCCCGCGGCGCTCGCGGCGAGCGCCCGCGTCGGGACCGTGACGATCTCGAGCTCGGGCCCCTTCGCATAGGTCGCGAGCGTCTGTCGGAACTGCGAGAACACCTCGTTCGCGACCACGACGCGCTTGCGCCCGGTGAGCCGGACGGCCATGAGCGCGGCTTCGGCGACGGCGGTCGAGCCGTCGTACATCGACGAGTTCACGACGTCCATCGCGAGCAGCAGGGACATGAGCGACTGGTACTCCCAGATCGCCTGGAGCGTCCCCTGGCTCACCTCGGGCTGGTACGGCGTGTACGCGGTCAGGAACTCGCCCCGCAGCGCCAGGACCGGCACGGCGGCCGGGATGTACCGGCGCTGCACCGGGCCGCCGATGAAGAACGGGCCGGCGCCGGCGGTGCGATCGAGCGCGGCGAGCTGCTCCAGGTGCGCCTCGACCTCGAGCTCGGAGAGACCGCTCGGCACGCCCATGGCCGGGCGGCGCGCGTCCTTCGGGACGGCGGTCAGCAGCTCGTCGACGCTCGCGATGCCGACCCGCGCGAGCATCGCGGCCCGATCGGCGTCGGTGTGCGGCGAGTAGGGGTTCTGCCCCACTCAGTCCTGCTCTGACTCGCGGCACAGCCGCTCGTCGCTCA
The DNA here is from genome assembly GCA_036564905.1 of Candidatus Limnocylindria bacterium. Classification (GTDB taxonomy): domain Bacteria; phylum Chloroflexota; class Limnocylindria; order P2-11E; family P2-11E; genus UBA4735. Next base: position 2,109 of record DATCOD010000073.1, on the reverse strand, counting down.
CCATCTAGTCCCCCGCTGCGGCGGAGCCCTCGCCGATGTGCGAGCGGTAATCATCCGGAGCGAGCAAGGCGCCGAGCTCGCCCTTGTCGGCGAGGCGGACCTTGATCATCCAGCCATCGCCGTACGGCTGCGAGTTCACGAGCTCGGGGCTCTCGATGACCTTGACGTTGCGCTCGAGGACCTCGCCCGAGATCGGCGCGTAGACGTCGCTGGCGGCCTTCACCGACTCGACGACGCCGAGCGACGCGTGCTGGCGGACGCGGGCGCCCTTCTCGGGGAGCTCGACGAAGACGACGTCGCCGAGCTGCTCCTGCGCGAACGCGGTGATGCCGACGGTGGCCGTGTCGCCGTCGACCCGGACCCACTCGTGCTCCTTTGAATAGCGGAGGTCGTCGGGGACGCTGCTCACGAAGGCACTCCTCTCTTATAGAACGGGACCTTCACGACTTTAGCGGGGATGTCGCGATCGCGGATGCGGACCGCGAGCTCCGTGCCGACCTTGGCGAGCTCCGTCGGGACGTACGCGAGGGCGATGTTCTTCTGCACCGTGGGACCGAACGTCCCGCTCGTCACCTGACCGACGGCCGTGCCGTCCTTGGTGACCGCGTGACCGTGGCGCGCGACCCCGCCGGTCACCTCGAGGCCGGCCAGGCGCCGCGCCGGTCCGCGCTCCTTGATCGCCGCGATCACGTCGCGGCCGAGGAACGGCTTGTCGAGCTTCGTCGTCCACCCGAGGCCGGCCTCGATGGGATCCGTCGTCTCGTCGATGTCGTTCCCGTAGAGCGAGTAGCGCGCCTCGAGCCGGAGCGTGTCGCGGGCACCGAGGCCGATCGGGATGATGCCGGTCGACTCGCCCGCGGCGAGCAGCCTGGACCAGACCTGCGCGGCCCGGTCGTTGTCGACGAACACCTCGAATCCGTCCTCACCGGTGTACCCGGTGCGCGCGACGATCGCGCGCGAGTTCGCGACGCGCGCGCGGGTGACGCCGAACGGCGGCAGCCCCTCGATCGACTGCTCCCGCACCGGGAGGTCGGTGACCGACGAGAGGATGGTCGCGGCCCGAGGGCCCTGGACCGCGATGAGCGCGGTCTCCGCGGAGCGATCGTCGAACGCGAATCCCGCGGGCAGGTGCTGCTGGATGTGCGCCCGATCCTTCCCGATGTTGGCCGCGTTCACGACCATCAGGTATTCGTCATCGGCGAGGCGGTAGACGATGACGTCGTCGACGATCGTGCCGCGCTCGTTCGTGAGCAGGCCGTAGCGCGCCTGACCGACCGCGAGGCCCGCGATGTCGCTCGAGACCAGACCGTCGATCGCGTGGCCCGCGTCCGCACCGGTGAAGAAGAACTCGCCCATGTGCGACAGATCGAACAGACCGGCGTTCGTGCGGACCGCGCGATGCTCGGCCACGATGCCGGTGGGGTACTGGATCGGCATCTCATAGCCCGCGAACTCGACCATCTTCCCGCCCGCGCGGACGTGCTCGTCGAACAGCGGCGTGCGCTGGAGCTCGGTCACGATGGCTCCCCGAGCGCGCGATCCAGCACGGCGCGGTAGGTGTCGAACGTGAGCATCCGGCGCGCGTCGTGGACCGGGACCCAGCGGACCTCGTCGTATTCGGCGTCGTGGAGCGACGGGTCGCCGCCGGTCGCCTCCATGAGGAAGAAGTGGACGATCTTATGGATGCGCTCGCCCGCCGCCGCGAAGCTGTAGGTCATCTCGCCGAGCGGCCGGACGATGCGCACGGCGAGGCCGCTCTCCTCACGGACCTCGCGCAGCGCGGTCTCCTCGAGCGACTCACCAGCGGCGGGCGTGCCCTTCGGGAAGACCCACGATCCGTCATTCGTCCGCCCGATCAGCGCGACCTCGGTGCCCTGCTCGCCGTCCCGGAGGACGACGCCGCCGGCCGCGGTCGCGGTGCGTTGACGGAGCGGCGGGCGCGTGCGATCACGGGTCGTGGACAAATGCGGCCTCCGAATGGCGCGCGCGGAAGTGAGGTGTTCATTCTGTCACGCTCGCCGCAGCCGCGTAGGCCTCGCGCAGCGCAGCCGCGACCGCTCGGGCCGACCACGCGTCGTCCGCGCGGCGTGCGGCCTCGGACCCGAGCCG
>DATCOD010000072.1:0-20982 GCA_036564905.1 Candidatus Limnocylindria bacterium | reverse complement strand
CACGACCATCGCGATCTGCGCGGTCGGATCGGTGTTGTCCTGCTGCGGCAGGTACGACACGAACCAGTTGTGGAAACCGAGCTTGTTCCGGCCCGCGCTGTCCTTGCCCGATGACAGGCCGAACTCCGCCGTCCCGGTCTTTCCGGCGATCCACAGCTTCGCGTTCGGCATCGGCGCGTGGTTGCTCGTCACGACCTTGCGCGCGCCCTCACGCATCGTGCGCAGGTCGTCGGCGCTCATCGCGAGCTTCCGGATGACCTCGGGCTGCTTCGTCATGATCGTGTTGCCCTGCGCGTCGACCACCTGCTTGAGGAGGTGCGGGACGTAGAGCGTGCCACCGTTCGCGACGGCGGCGTAGGCGTTCAAGAGCTGGATCGGCGTGACCGCGACATAGCCTTGGCCGATGGCCTCGTGGTACGTGTTGCCGATCGACCATGGCTCGCCGAAGGTCTGCTCCTTCCACGCCGGGTCGGGCATGATCCCGGCCGCCTCGCCGGGCAGGTCGATCCCGGTCGGCGCTCCGAAGCCGAGCATCCGGCCGTACTTGGCGATGTTGTCGGGACCAACACCTTGGACGGTGCTGCTCATCGGGCTACCGCCGGCCAGCGTGTAGAAGTAGATGTCGCTCGAGTGCGCGTATCCGTCGACCAGGTTCAGCGGGCCGTGCACCCGCCAATCGAAGAACGATGTCCCGCTCACGTTGATCGAGAGCGAGCTGACGTTGATGACCGTGTTCCGCGTCGCCGTCCCGGCCGTGAGCGCCGAGAGCGCTGTGACCATCTTGAACGTCGATCCCGGTGGATAGATCTCACCGACGGCCTTGTTCACCAGCGGATGCCGATCGTCGCTGTTGAGCGCATCGAGCTCGGGCTGCGTGATCCCGCGGACGAACATGTTGTTGTCGTAGGACGGCGTCGAGACCATCGCGAGGATCTCGCCGTTCTGCGGGTTCATCGCGACCGCCACGGCCTGGGTGAAGGCATCCGCGTTGACGCCCGCGTTCAGCTCGGTGGCGAGCAGGTTCTGGAGCCGGTCATCGATCGTGAGGACCACGTTCCCGCCGGGCTGCGGCGGCGTCTGGGCGAGGGTCTTGATCTCGCGCTGCGAGGCATCGCGCTCGATCTCGCGCCAGCCGTACTGGCCGCGGAGGTACTGCTCGTACTCCCATTCGAGACCGGTGCGGCCGATCGCATCCGTCGGGAGATAGCCGAGATCCTGCTTCGCCTGGAGCTCATCCTCGGTGATCGGACCCGTGTATCCGATGATCGGCGAGTAGAGGGGCCCTTCGACGTACTCCCGGACGGATTCAGCATCGATCCGGACGCCCGGATAGACCTCGGACCGCTCAGTGAGCAGGAGCGCGGTGTCGCGGGAGATCGGCTTCGTCGAGATCTTCACCGGCTCGTACGGGTTGCGCACGCGCTGGTCGGCGACGGCCTTGAGGGCCTCATCTCCGTCGCGACCGACGAGCTTCGCGATGGCGAGCACGATGTCGTTCTCGCGCGCTTTCGGTAGATCGATCGGGACGATGCTCACCGCGAATCCGGGGATGTTGCGCACGAGGACCTTTCCGTTGCGGTCGACGATGATCCCGCGATCGGCGGCCACCGGAAGACGGAGGAGGCGATTGTTCTCAGCGAGGCTCCGATAGTGGTCGCCCTGGACGATCTGTAGATCCCACAGCCGGACCGTGAGGATCGAGATCATGAACGCCACTACGACGCCGACCGCGATGAAGCGATACGGACGGATGAATGGGCGGGGACGCTCGCCGGTCCTCACCTCAGAAGGATGCCTGTTTGTCGGTGTGCGCGGCCAGCCAGCGCGCGATCGGATAGGTAGCGATCCCGAGGACGCCGGTGAGGATCGCCCCGCCGCCGATCTGGATCGCGAGGCCGCCGACGTCCGGCACCGGCGTCCCGGCGACCGAGAGAGCGAGCACGTAGAGGATCCCGGCCACGAACGCGGCCGCCGTGAGGAATGACGCGCCGAGCAGCACCGGGACCGGCCGGGGGGCCCGCCGCTCGCCCAGGCCGATGGCCGCCACCGGTGGGAGCGAGGCGACGGCGAAGGCGCCCAACGGGCCGCCGGAGAGGAGGTCCGCGGCGAGGCCACCGATGAATGCCCACCAGACCGCCTCGCCCGCGCCCGCGGCAAGCGACCACGAGCCCGCGACGAGGAACGGCAGGTTCGGCCGGGCACCTCCGATCGAGATGAACGGGACGACCGCGCTCTGGAGCAGCGCGGCGGCGAGCGGGAGCGCTATCGCGAGCGCGACGCGCACGATCCCTCCGGCTGTTCGGACCGCGTGCGCGGTCGGGCTACGACGCCGCTCCCTACGAGCGAGGCCGGGGATCGAGCGTGCGGACCGGCACGGGCGGGGCGGCGGGTCGCTCCCCCTCCTCGGCCAGCTCCTCCTCGAGCCGTGGGAAGGGGTCCTCATCGCGGAGCTTCGCGTTCACGTAGATGAGCACGAGCCGAAGCGTCGCGGCCACCGGGACGGCCAGGACGACGCCGATGAGCCCGAAGACCGCACCGCCCGAGAGCAGCGAGAAGATCACGAGCGCCGGATGCAGCCGGACGATCCGTCCGATGACCAGCGGGATCACGAAGTAGTCCTCGGCGTGGCGGAGCACCGTGTACATGATCGCGATGGCGCCGACGTACGCGAGCTGCGACAGGCCGAACGGATTCGGGTTGCCGAGGGCCACCAAGCACGCGATCGCGCCCGCGGTGATCGGGCCGATGATCGGGACCACCTCGAGGACCCCGGTCACGATGCCCAGGAGGAGGCTGAACGGGACGCCGAACAGCGTGAGACCAATTGTGGTTGCAGTGGCCATGATGACCACGAGCAGGAGCTGCCCGCGGACATAGCGGCTGAGGAGGATGCTCACCTGCTCGCCCAGCGGAAGCAGCTCGTTGCGCGACGCCGGTGGTACCTGTCGCTTCACCCAGTTGATGAGGCGCGGCAGATCACGCAGGACGAAGAACGTGGCGATGAGGAACACGAGGAACTCGAGCAGGAAGTGCGAGAACCCCACGATGAACGGCACCGCGAGGGTGGCCACGCCGCGGCTCAGCTCGATCGGAGCCGTGGCGATGGGGCCGAACACGATCGGCACGAGATCCTCGGCACCCATCTGATCGAGCGTCTCGGCGAGCGTGTTCTGCCCGTTTGCAATCAACGTTGGTAGCGACCGCTGGAACATCTGGGCCTGGTCCACGGCCAGCGGGGCCAGGAATCGCACGCCGGCTCCGAGGAGGAGGATCACTCCGACGAACACGACCGCCGCGGACAGACCGCGACGATTCGCGAGCCGGCTCTCGAGCGAACGGACCGCCGGAAGCAGGATGTAGCCGACGATCGCGGCCCACAGGAACGGCCGCACAATGTCGCCCGCGCGGTAGATCACGAACAGCGCTCCGACGATGAGCACCCCGACGATGAGTCGTTTCATCGCGGGGCTCCACCGTGCGGCACTCAGGGCGGTCATCTGCGCCGATTATCCCGCAGCGCATCGCGAATGGTGGGCATTTCTCCGCGCCGCCAGGCCGCGAGATCCTTCCGGTGCGCGACGAGCGTGAGGACCGCGGCGCCGGCGCCGAAGACGACGTGCGCCTGCAACACGGCCGTGACGATGCCGAGCGCGACGATCGCGGTCACCGTGCTCAACACCGCGCGCCGGATGGTGAGCAATCCGATGCCCCAACAGACGAGACCGATGATCGCGAGCTCGGGTGCGACGCCGATGTACCCGCCGAGTGTGGTGGCCGCCCCTTTCCCACCCCGGAATCCGGCGAAGATCGGCGCGATCTGGCCCGCGACCGCCGCGAGCGCGCACAGGTCACCGACCAGTGGGCCGCCGATGATGAGCCCAGCGAGCCCGCAGATCGCTCCTTTGAGCAGATCGGCGGTGAGGACCGCGATACCGGCCAAGGGGCCCACGGTGAGCGCCACATTCGTCGATCCAGCGTTGCGTGTACCGACGGTCCGCGGGTCTGGCCGGCCGGCCAAACGGGCGGCAATGAGGGCGCTCGGAACACTTCCAAGCAGATAGCTTCCGAGCGCAGCCAGAGCAGGGAGAATGACCTCCAATGCCCTTACGCAGTCATTCTCAGATTCGGTCGCAGGCCCACTTCCGCTACAATAAGGCTCTCCAGTGGGGCACAAAGGGACATCGCTCAGCCGCCCCCGCAGCCAATGTTTCACGTTTGTCACGCCGTGAATGTGCTCGCTATCAGCAACCAGAAAGGCGGAGTGGGGAAGACGACGACTGCCATCAGCCTGGCCGCCGCTTTGGTCGAGAAAGGGTCTCGGATACTCCTGATCGACCTCGATCCGCAGGGAAACGCGACCAGTGGCCTGGGCATCAGCAAGGACCAGCCGCACTCGGTCTATGGCGTTCTGGTCCGGGATGAACCGGTCAGGCGGGCCATCGTGCCGACAAGCGTCGCCGGGCTTGACCTGCTTCCGTCCTCCCCGGAGATGGCCGGCGCGGAGGTGGAGCTCGTTCCGCTCATGGCGCGCGAGTTCCGGCTCCGAGAGGCCCTCCGGAGTGAGAAGGGATACGACACGATCATCATCGACTGTCCGCCGTCGCTCGGGTTGCTGACCGTCAACGCGCTTGCCACGGCGGATGCCGTCCTGGTGCCGGTCCAGTGCGAGTATTACGCCCTCGAGGGACTGGCCCAGCTGCTGTCGACGATTGACGCCGTCCGTGTCCGCCTCAACGCGAAGCTCGAAGTGCTCGCGATCGTGCTGACCATGGAGGACCGGCGGAACCGACTCTCCATGCAAGTGACCGAAGAAGTGATCCGGCACTTTCCCCAGTTGGTCGCCCGTGTGCGGATCCCGCGCGCGGTCCGGCTGGCCGAGGCGCCAAGCCACGGTCTACCGATCAACGTCTACGACCCCGGCTCGCGGGCTGCTCGGGCTTACGGCGACCTCGCGCAGGAGATCTCGATGCGTCTTGCCGCGCGCGTGCCGATCGCGCTCGGCGGGGTGGGGGCGTAGTGGCTCGCACCGGACTCGGGCGCGGCCTCGACGTGCTCCTCGGGAGCGCGCCCGGCCCCGCTGGAGCAGGGACCGGCGCGCCGGGGACACTGGAGATCCCGCTCGAGAAGATCCAGCCGAATCGCCAGCAACCGCGCCAGCACTTCGACCAGGAATCCATCGCCGAGCTTGCGAGCTCGATCACGGCGCACGGCCTTCTGCAACCAATTGTGGTTTCACGGACGCCGGATGGTGGCTACGAGCTCATCGCCGGCCACCGTCGCGTGCTCGCATCGCGCGTCGCGGGCAAGACCTCGATCCCGGCCGTGGTCCGCGAGGACATCGGCGACCGCCTCGAGCTCGCGCTCGTCGAGAACCTGCAACGGGCCGACCTCAACGCGATCGAGACCGCGCGCGCGTACAAGCTGCTCATGGAGACATACGACCTCACGCAGGAGCAGCTCGCGGAACGCCTTGGAAAGTCGCGGTCCGCCGTGGCGAACACGCTGCGCGCCTTGCAGGCGCCGCAGATCCTCCAGGACGCCGTGCAGGACGGGAAGATCAGCGAGGGCCATCTGCGCGCCCTCCTGCCGCTACCACTTTCGGACGCAGTCCGCGCGCTCGGCGAGATCCTCGCGAAAGGCATGTCCGTGCGCGAGGCCGAGGCGCTCGCGCGCAAAATGGTCCACCCGACGCATCCGCGGCGGAGGGGGCACGTTCGGGGCAACGATCCCGATCTCGCCGGCGTCACCGCCGAGCTGCGGAGCGCGTTAGGAACGAAGGTCGAGATCACCAAGGGCCGCAAGGGCGGCCGCATCGCGATCCAGTTCTATTCCGACGAGGATTTCGAGCGGCTGTACGAGCTGCTGGTCCGCGCCGGTCGGGCGTAGGGAGAGACGATGGCGGTCAAGACAGTGAAGACGGCGACCGGCAAGGCCGCGGGCGGGAACGGCTCGGGGTCCTACAGCGCCGCCGACATCCAGGTCCTCGAGGGGCTCGAGGCCGTCCGCAGGCGGCCGGGCATGTACATCGGCACGACCGATCTGCGCGGCCTGCATCACCTCGTGCGCGAGGTCCTGGACAACTCGATCGACGAGGCGATGAACGGCACCTGCGACCGCATCGACCTCACGATCCACCGGAGCAAGGAGATCACCGTGGCCGACAACGGCCGCGGGATCCCGACCGACATCCAGAAGCAGACCGGGAAATCGGCCCTCGAGGTCGTGCACACGATCCTCCACGCCGGCGGCAAGTTCGGCGGTGCCGGCTACAAGGTCTCCGGCGGCCTCCACGGCGTCGGCGTGTCCGTCGTGAACGCGCTCTCGACGCACCTCCACGTCGAGGTCCATCGCGACGGCAGGGTCCACGAGCAGGACTACGAGCGTGGCAAGCCGGTCTCGAAGGTCAAGCAGATCGCCAAGGGCGCGTACGAGCCACCGCAGCTGGAGTGGAGGCCGCGGGAGAAGCCGACCGGCACCATCACGACCTTCGCGCCCGATCCCGAGGTATTCCCGGTCATCGAATGGGACCGCTCGATCATCGTGCAGTGGATGCGGGAGACGGCCTACCTCAACAAGGGCCTGTTCCTCTACATGAAGGACGAGCGCGACGACACCGATGAGGCTTTCTACTTCGACGGCGGCGTCGTGTCGTTCGTGCGGCACCTCGACAAGTCGCACCAGGCCCTGCACAAGCCGGTCTACGTGGAGCGCACCTTCGAGAACGACACCGTCGTCGAGGTCGCGTTCGAGTACAACGACACCTTCGCCGAGAAGGTCTACACGTTCGCCAACAACATCAACACGATGGACGGCGGCGCCCACCTCACCGGCTTCCGCACGGCCCTCACCCGCACCCTGAACGCGTATGCCCGCAAGAGTGGGGCGCTCAAGGAGGCCGACCCGAACCTCACCGCGGAGGACGTGCGCGAGGGTCTCACCGCGGTCATCAGCGTGAAGATCAAGGAACCCCAGTTCGAGGGCCAGACGAAGACCCGCCTCGGCAACGCCGAGGTCGCGGGGCAGGTCGCCTCGGCGATCAACGACGCGCTCGGCCAGTACCTCGAGGAGAACCCGCCGGACGCTCGGAAGATCGTCGAGAAGTGCCTCACCGCGTTCCGCGCGCGCGAGGCGGCGCGCAAAGCCCGCGATCTGGTGCTCCGAAAGGGCGCGCTCGACGGCTTCTCGCTGCCGGGCAAGCTCGCCGACTGCCAGGAGCGCGACCCCGAGAAGGCCGAGATCATCCTGGTCGAGGGGAACTCCGCCGGCGGCTCGGCGAAGGGCGGGCGCGATCGCCGGTTCCAGGCCATCCTCCCGCTGCGCGGCAAGATCCTCAATGTCGAGAAGGCCCGCGCGGACAAGATGCTCGGCAACGAAGAGATCAAAGCGATCATCACCGCGCTCGGCACCGGGATCGGCGATTACTTCGACATCTCGAAGCTCCGGTACGGGAAGACGATCCTGCTCGCCGACGCCGACGTGGATGGCTCGCACATCCGGACGTTGCTGCTGACCCTCCTGTACCGGCACTTCAAGCCGCTCATCGAGCAGGGTCGGATCTTCATCGGCCAGCCGCCGCTGTACCGGCTTCAGCTGGGCAAGGAGATCCGCTGGGTCTACTCGGACAAGGAGCGTGACGCGGCGATCAAGGAGCTGAAGGCCATCGCCAAAACGAAGTCAGCGGACCGGAAGTCGAAGGCCGCGGCGAAGAAGGCGAAGGGCGAGGCGGCCGATGCGGTCGAGGTCGAGTCGACCTCCACCGACGAGGGCACCGATGACGGCAAGGGTGGGCGCGAGCCGGCCGTCGCTCGATACAAGGGACTTGGCGAGATGAACGCCGAGCAGCTCTGGGACACGACGCTCAACCCCGCGACCCGTACCCTGCGGCTGGTCACCCTCGAGGACGCCGAGCGGGCGGACTTCGTGTTCGACGAGCTCATGGGCAGCGAGGTCGAGGGCCGGAAGAAATGGATCATGGCGAACGCGAAGTCGGCGGAGCTCGACCTCTAGATGGCGCGACTCCTCGACCTGGGCGTCGACTTCGAGCACTGGTGCTTCGCCTGTGGGCGGCTCAACCCCACGGGCCTCCAGCTCGATTTCGACGTCTCGACCGATCGCGCGACCGCCCGCTACACCGGCCTGCAACGCCACCAGGGCTACGACGGCACGCTCCACGGCGGCATCGTGGCCGCGCTCCTCGACGAGACGATGGGCTGGGCGATCTTCCATCAGGGCATCTGGGGCGTCACGGCCAAGCTCGAGCTGACATTCAAGCGGCCGGTGCTGATCGGCGAAGAGGTCATCGTGAGCGGCGCGCTCGTTCGCGAGCGCGGACGCACGATCGAGACGAAGGGCACCATCGTGCGCGCGAGCAACGAGGAGCTTCTCGCGGAGGCGACCGGACTCTTCGTGCGGATGCCCGACGAACAGAGGGCCGAGCTCGAGAAGCGTTACTCGCGCACCGATGAAGCATTCGCGCGCGTCCGTGCCGCCGTCGCGGCGGAAGCAGAGACGCAGCACAAGGAGCAGGTCAGAACGTGATCGAAGGACCGAACAACGAACGCATCGTCCACGTCGAGCTCGAGACCGAGATGCGAAAGGCGTACCTCGACTACGCGATGACGGTCATCGTGGCGCGCGCGCTTCCGGACGTGCGCGACGGGCTGAAGCCGGTGCAGCGCCGGATCCTCTGGACGATGCACGAGATGGGCCTGCGCAGCGACCGGCCATTCCGCAAATCCGCGGCGATCGTCGGCGACGTGATGGGGAAGTACCACCCGCACGGTGACGTGCCGATCTACGACGCGCTCGCGCGCTTCGCGCAGGACTTCACGATGCGCTACCCGCCGATCCAGGGCCAGGGCAACTTCGGGTGCTTCTCGGGCGATACGAAGGTCGAGCTCGTGAACGGCGAGCAGAAGACATTCGTCGAGCTCGTCGAGATGGTGCACCGCGGCGTGCGCGCCGAGGTCTTCACCCTCGACGCGCATCGGAACGTGCGCATCAAGCCGCTCCGTGCGCCCCGCCTCGTGAAGCGGAACGACGCGGTCGTGAAGGTGACGCTGGTCTCGGGCGCGGAGATCGTCTGCACGCCCGACCACCGGTTCATGCTCCGCGACGGCACCTACCGCGAGGCCGGCAAGCTCAAGGCGAAGGACCAGCTCATGCCGTTCGCGCGCACCGCGATCCCGGAGCGCCTGCACCGCACGGGCGCGTTCCCGGTCCCGGCCAGCCTGTCCCAGGCCGTGGCCTCCGTCGCGCCGGCGGGCCGCGCGGATGTGTACGACCTCACGGTCGATGTCACGCAGAACTTCGCGCTCGCGGCGGGCGTGTTCGTGCACAACTCCATCGACGACGACCCACCGGCGCACATGCGCTACTGCATTACGGGAGACACGCTGATCCGGACCGCCAACGGGACCGTGCCGATCGCCGAGGTCGTCGCAGGTGCGGCGGCGGAGTCAGACCACGATCTCGATCTCGCAGTCCTCGATCGCCACGGCGCGCCCGTGCACGCGAGCAAGCTCTTCCACTCGGGCACGCATCCGACCCTTCGAGTACGCACGCGCGAGGGGTACGAGCTCACCGGCACGACGAATCACCCGATACTCACGCTCCAGCCCGTCGCCGGTGTCCCGATGCTCGTGTGGAAGCTCCTCGAAGAGGTGACCCAGGGCGACCGCGTCGCACTGCTGCGCCGCCCGGCAACGGCGCGCGCGGAGGACCATTCGCCGCGCGAGCTCGCGTCGGCGACGCTCGCCGGGGGCATGGTCTCGGAAGGCTGGGCGTCGGACGGCCGAGCGGGATTCAACAATCTGGATAACGGGTACTTCGAGGCGGTGACGGCGGCGTACGACCACGTCGTTGGCGGCCCGCGATACGCCTACTCCCGCACGATCAAGTCCGGCAACGTGCTTCACGAGCTCGACATCCACAACATGACCGCGCTGAAGGCGAGCCCGCTCGCCGAGATGGTCGGGCTCCGCAGCGCTGCCAAGCGTGTGCCGTCGTTCGTCTGGAGCGAGTCGCCAGCGTTCAAGGTCGCGTTCCTCCGCGCGCTCTTCGAGGGCGACGGTTCGTCGTCGCTGCTGAAGCCCGCGGGCGGGTTCGCGATCCAGATCAGCTACTCGACGCGGAGTCAGCGACTCGCGACCGAGGTCCAGCAGCTCCTGCTCGAATTCGGCGTCGTCTCCAAGCAGTGCCACTACGAGGACGGCGAGATCAAGGTCGTCATCACCAATCGTCGTGACGCGCGGAAGTTCGGGTCCGCGGTCGGGTTCCATGGGGCGAAGCAGCGGAAGCTCGAATCCGAGTTGGCCCAGATCCCGTTGACCAGCTCGGCAATGAGCGCCGACGCCGTCCCGTTCGTCGCCGAGTATGTCCGCGGCGAACGCATGGCACGTTGGACCGACCACGAGTGGCTGAGCAAGCACAACATCGACCGCATCGAGCGCTGGGAGCGCGATCGCGACGAGATCCTCGCGCACCTCTCGAACGACGAGGTCCGCCGGGTGATCGAGCCGCTCGTCGACGGAACGTACTACTACGCATCGGTAGCCACGGTCGACGATGCCGGCCCGCAGCCGGTGTACTCGCTCCGCGTCGACACCGACGACCACAGCTTCGTGACGAACGGCTTCGTGAGCCACAACACCGAAGCGCGCCCGGCGGCCATCGCGGCGGATCTCCTGGCCGACATCGAGAAGGAGACCGTGGACTGGTACCCGAACTACGACAACCGGCACCTGCAGCCGACGGTGCTGCCCGCCCGGGTGCCGAACCTCCTGGTGAACGGCTCGACCGGGATCGCCGTCGGCATGGCGAGCAACATCCCCCCGCACAACCTGCGCGAGGTCGCCGAGGCCACGAAGCGGCTGGTGGACGACCCGGAGCTCACGAACGACGACCTCTGCGAGACGATCCTCGGCCCGGACTTTCCGGGAGGCGGCGTCATCTACCGCTTTGAGGAGCAGAAGAACATCGAGACCGGCGCGACCGAGCGGGTGGACGCCATCCGGCGGGCCTACGCGAACGGCCGCGGCCGGATCCTCATGCGCGCGAAGGCCCATGTCGAGGACGGGAAGGGCGGTCGCCAGTCGATCGTCGTGACCGAGCTGCCGTACGCGGTGAACAAGGCCACGCTCATCGAGAAGATCGCCGACCTGGTGCAGTCCAAGCGCCTCGCCGGGATCTCCGACATCCGGGACGAGAGCGACCGCGAGGGCATGCGCGTCGTCATCGAGGTGAAGCGCGACGACAGCGCCGATCGGGTGCTGAACAACCTCTACAAGCACACCGCCATGCAGTCGGCGTTCAACCTGAACATGCTCGCCCTCGTCGACTCGTCCCCGAAGACCCTGTCCTTGAAGGACGTTCTCCAGCATCACATCGACTATCGGAAACAGGTCATCAAACGGCGGACCGAATTCGACCTCGGCAAGGCCAAGGAGCGCGCGCACATCCTCGAGGGCTTCAAGATCGCGCTCGACCACATCGACGAGATCGTGAAGACGATCCGCGCGAGCAAGAGTCCTGAGACGGCGCTCACGAACTTGCGCGAGAAGTTCGAGCTGTCCGAGATCCAGGCCAAGGCGATCCTGGAGATGCAGCTGCGCCGCCTGACCGGCCTGGAACGGCAAAAGGTCGAGGACGAGTACCGCGAGACGATCCGGCTCATCGCGGAGCTCGAGTCCATCCTGGGCAACCAGAAGAAGATCCTGTTCCTGATCAAGCAGGACATGGACGAGCTGACCGCGAAGTACGGCGACGAGCGCCGCACGAAGATCCTCGACGACCTGAATCGCGAGCTCACGGACCAGGATCTCGTCGCCGACGAGGACGTCGTCATCACCGTGTCCAGCCGCAACTACGTGAAGCGCATGCCGCTGTCGACGTACAAGGCGCAGCACCGGGGCGGGCGTGGCGTCATCGGCATGTCCACGCGGGACGAGGACGACGTCGAGCACCTGGTCGTCGCGCGCAATCACGACCGGCTGTACGTCTTCACCGACCGCGGCCGGGTGTTCGCGCTCAAGGCATTCGAGCTTCCGGACGCCAGCCGCACCGCGAAGGGCACGCCGATCCAGAACATCCTCGAGGCGATGCAGTCGGGCGAACGGGTGTCCGCTCTCATCGCGATCCGCGAGGGCGGGACGGTGCCGCATCTCGTCATGGCGACCCGGAAGGGCTTCGTGAAGAAGACGCCGCTGTCCGACTACGGGAACGTGCGGCGCGCCGGCCTCATCGCGATCCTGCTGCGCAAGGACGACCGGCTGGCCTGGGTGGCGGCGGCCGGCGACAAGGACCGCATCGTCATCGCGACGAGGAAGGGCAAGGCGATCACGTTCAAGGCGACCGACACGCGGCCGATGGGCCGTCAGACCCAGGGCGTCACGGGGATCCGCCTCGCGAAGGGCGATGAGGTCATCGGCATGGGTGTGGCCAACGCTCGGACCGAGGTCCTCTCGGTCACCGAGAACGGGTACGGCAAGCGGACGAAGGTCGAGGACTTCCCGACCCACAACCGCGGCGGACAGGGCGTCATCGTGGCATCCGTCACCGCGAAGACCGGGAACGTCGCCGCGATCCAGGTCATCGACGAGAAGAGCGAGGAGGTCCTGCTCATCTCCACGAACGGCGTGGTCATCCGCGTGCCCATGGACCAGATCCGTGTCCTCGGCCGAGCGACCCAGGGCGTGAAGGTCATGGCGACGGGTGAGGCGAAGATCGCGTCCATCGCGACGTTCGCCCCGACGCGGCCGGCGCAGCCGGGGTCGGGCCTCCAGGGCAGCTGACCGTTACCGAGGCTGTCCGCCTCGCGTACGTTCCCTGGACAAATCGGGGCGGACAGTACGAATTCGCTACCAAAAGCCGTTGCACTCGGCCCGCCCGCACCGTTACGGTCGGTGCCAGGAGCGCACGGAGACGTGCCTCCCGGACATTGAGGGAAGAGGGACCGGCCGGATTTGATCCGTCTCGAGGACGTCAGCAAGCGCTACCCGAACGGGACCGCGGCGCTGCAGGACGTTGACCTTGCCATCGGTCAGGGGGAGTTCACCTTCCTGGTCGGCTCGTCCGGCGCGGGCAAATCCACCCTCATCCGCCTCCTGATCCGCGAGGAGCTCCCGACCACCGGCCGCGTGATCGTCGACGCGAAGGACGTCGCGCGGCTCCGACACTCCCAGATCCCGAATCTTCGCCGCCTCGTCGGTGTCGTTTTCCAGGACTTCAAGCTCCTCCCCACCAAGACCGTTACCGAGAACATCGCGTTCGCGCTCCTGGTCACCGGACACGATGGCCAGGTCGTGCGCGAAGAGACCGAGCGCGCGCTGGCGCTCGTCGGCCTCGCGCACCGTCGCAACCACTTCCCGCGCGAGCTGTCGGGGGGCGAGCAGCAGCGCGTGGCGATCGCCCGCGCGATGGTCAATCGCCCGCGGGTGCTCATCGCGGATGAGCCGACGGGCAACCTCGATCCCGTCACCAGCTGGGAGATCATCAAGCTCCTCACGCACGTGCAGGAGCTCGGCACCACGCTCGTGATGGCGACGCACAACGCCGAGATCGTCAACGCGCTCCGCCGGCGGGTGATCCACCTCGATCATGGATCCGTCGTGCGCGACGAGCGCGAAGGGCTGTACGCGGCATGAGGCGGATCGGCTACGTGATGGTCGCGGCGTGGCAGGGCTTCTGGCGCAACCCGGTGATGAGCATCGCCGCGACGCTCACGGTGGCGCTCATGCTCGTGCTGTTCGCGTTCTTCATCATCACGGACCGCGGACTCCAGGCGGCGGCGTCAGCCCTCGAGGCGAAGGTCGAGATCTCGCTGTACCTGGACGATGCGGCGAAGCCGTCGGACATCCTCGCGCTCAAAGCGCGGATCGAGAAGGACCCGGCGGTGGCGCGGGTCGACTACCTGACGAAGCAGCAGGCGCTCGACCGCCTCCGCGAGCTCGCGCAGCGCAAAGAAGATTTCACGGTCGCCGATCTGGGGTCGAACCCGCTGCCGGCATCGCTCGAGATCAAGCTCGCGAACGCGCAGGACATGACCCGGGTGGCGACGTCCCTCAAGGACGAGGTCGGCCATGGCGTCATCACCGATGTCATCGATAACCCGAGCGTCGTCGACCAGCTCCTCACGATCACCAAAGTGCTGTCGGTCGGTGGCATCGCGGTGCTCGCGATGATGCTGTTCGTCGCGCTCTTCGTCATCGTGAACACGATCCGCATCTCGGTCCACGCGCGCCGCGACGAGATCGAGATCATGCAGCTCGTCGGGGCCACCGACTGGTTCGTCAGCTGGCCGTTCATCATCGAGGGGATGCTGGTGGGCGCTTGCGGGGCGGTCATCGCGGCCGCCGCCCTCGGCACGGCCTACCCGTTCATCGTGCCCGCGCTGACCAAGTTCCTGGACATCCTCCCGGTCTCGGTCGGGGCGACATTCCTGCTGGAAATGGGCCTCGGAGTGCTCGGTTTCGCGCTCCTCGTTGGCGGGTTCGGGGCGTCCTTCTCCGTGCGCTCGCAGCTCGCCAAGGGGGCCCGGGCTTGACCATTCACCACCCGAACTGCGAACATCCAACCGCTATGGGAGCTCCCCGGACACGCCGGGGAGGTGGGACCACGAGGAAGACGCGGCTTCGCACGGCGCTGGTCGTGCTGGCAGGCCTTGCCCTCTTCCTCGGGCAGGTCATTCCCGCCTCCGCCGACGACCCGCTCACGGACGCCCTGAAGCGCAAGCAGGAGCTCGAGCGCGCGGTCGCGGTCTCGCGCGCCAACACCGAGCGGTACAAGCAGGCCGCCGATCAGTTCCAGGCCGCCGTCGACAACTCCAACAACGTCATCGGTGGCCTGCAGGCGAAAGCCGATGCCGCGCAATCCCAGGCCGAGGAGCTCGGCTACCAGATCCAGATCACCGAAGAGCAGCTCCAGCTGGTCAGCTTCCAGATCGATGAGACGAACGCGCTCGTGTCCTCGCTGAAGGCACAGGTCGACGCGGAGAACACGCAGCTGGCGGCGCGCGAGGACCTCTACGCGAAGCACCTGCGCACGACGTATCGGCAGGCGCAGATCAGCCCGCTCGAGATGCTCCTGTCGTCGAACTCACTGGCCGACTTCGCGAGCCGCATCCAGGCGATGGTGATCATCAACCGTCAGGACGTGCAGCTCGCGAACGAGATCCGCACGATGCGCGACGAGACCGCGGCCAACGTCGACCTCACGCAGGAGAAGGCCGCCGAGATGGCCGGCCTGCAGGATCAGATCACCCAGCAGCGCGCGGCGCTCGCGGCCCAGAAGGCCCGGTACGACCAGCTCCTCGCCGAGGCCCAGACCGCGATCGGCAGCACCGCCGCCGAGCGCGACTCGGTCGCCGCGCTGCGCAATAACCAGCTTGGCGCGGCCGCGAAGCAGAACCAGGAGACCGCGAACCTCAACGCGCTGCTCCAGGATGCCGAAGCCCAGTACGAGCAGCTCGCGGCGCTGGCTGCCGCGAAGTCCGGCCTCGGCGTGTACGCCGGCGGGAAGCTGCCGATCTGGCCGCTCCGCGGCGTCATCACCTCGCCGTTCGGCGCGCGGTGGGGTGGGTTCCACAACGGCCTGGACATCGCGGCGCCGATGTACACGCCCATCGTCGCGGCGGCGTCGGGTCGCGTGACGACCGTCGGCAAGCCCTACCTGGCCTACGGCGACACCGCGACGGTCGTGATCATCGCCCACGGGAACAACTTCTCGACGCTGTACGGCCACCTCGACGACCGGGTGCATCCGCCGATCGTGCAGGTCGGGCAGACCGTGTACGCCGGCCAGATCATCGCCTACGAGGGCATGACCGGATGGACCACCGGTCCGCACCTTCACTTCATGACCATCGTGAACGGCCGCGCCGTCGACCCGCTCCCGTACCTGCCGTAGGAAGCATCTCGGCCTGCGCTGACCCCCGGTCAGCTGCGGCCTCGACACGGGCTCAGGGCTGGTGGAACTCCTCGTCGCGGCAAAGCCGCTCCTCGTCGTCCTCTTCGCCTCGCCTGACCCTGCCGCCGTTGTATTTGATAGGATTCGCGGCGAAAGAAAGGAGGTGATGTGGAGTGGGCGATAGCTCTGGGAATCCGAAGACCCTGTGCTGCTCACTTCAGGCTTCCGGAATGCATCCAACTGAGGTGAACGCGGTCTAGCGAGTCTTCGCGAGACCCAAAGAAAGGCGGCGGCAGCGATGCCGCCGCCTTTTCATTGGGCCTCGGCCGGGGCAGGCGAAGCCGGGGCCGGCCGTACGCGCGGTGTCCTTACGCTCGTCCGATGGTGACGCCGAGACCTGGTTCCCGGCCCAGCGGGCGATCGCGCTCCGATCGCGCGCACGCGTCGAACGCGACGGCCGCGGAGGACGCGCCGGCGGAGGTCGTCCTCGCCGACAACCGGAAGGCGCGCTTCAACTACGCGATCGACCGGAAGGTCGAGGCCGGCCTCGCCCTGACCGGCACGGAGATCAAGTCGGTCCGCGCCGGCCGAACGAACCTGTCCGACGGCTACGCGAAGATCGATCGGGGGCAGGTGTGGCTGCGGAATGTGCACATCGCGCCGTGGCAGAACGCGGTCGGGTTCGAAGAGCACGACCCGACCCGACCGCGGAAGCTGCTGCTCCACCGTGACGAGATCACCGGGCTCACGGGCGCGGTGTCGCAGCAGGGCTACACACTCGTTCCACTGCGGCTGTACATCAAGAACGGGGTCGCGAAGATCGAGCTCGGGTTGGCGAAGGGCAAGCGCCGCTACGACAAGCGGCAGACCATCAAGGAACGCGAGACCCGGCGCGAGATGGAGGCTGCCATCAAGCGCCGGGTCGGACGCGGGCCGGGTCGCAACGAGGGGTAGCTAGTCGCCGAAGGCGGGTGCGCCTTCGGCTGGAGCCTGCGCGCCCCGTTGGCTCTTGCGGATCGGCACGTCCTCGAGGAATAACGAGGCGATCAACGCCAGGGCTGACGCGAACGCTGCCGCGATGAACACGTCGTGGAGCGTCGCGGCGAGGCCGGCGCGCACCGCCGTGATCACACTGTCGAAGACCGGCTGGAACGCGGCCGGGACGGCCGCTCGGGCCGCGGCGAGCGACGCCGGATCGAACAGCGTCTGCGTGTTGCCCGAGCCTGTGGGGGCGAACTGCTTTGCCTGCGCGGGCAGCTGCAGCGCGTCGATCTTGGCCGCGATGTTCACCGGCAGGCGCTGTGACAGGAATGATCCGAGGACCGCCACGCCGATGGTGGCGCCGACGTTGCGGAAGAACTGGATCTGGCTCGTGACGACGCCGATGAACCGCGGCTCGACCGCGGATTGCACGGAGTTGAGGTACAGCGGGAACGTGATGCCAACGCCGAAGCCGATGATGACGAGGTTGCGCACGATGTCGAACTGCTGCGTGTCGGTCGAGATCTGGGACATGAGGTAGGTCCCGATGACCAGCAACGCCGTCGCGAGCGTGCCGAGGTAGTGGTAGCGCTTGATCCGCAGCATGAGCTGGCCGGTCATGACGCTCCCGAGCACGAGGCCGACCATCATCGGGGTCACGAGCAGGCCCGAGTTCGTCGCGGGGATGCCAAGGACGCCCTGGTACACGAGCGGGACGTACACGATCGCCCCGAACATCCCGACCGCGACGAGGAAGCCGGCGATCACCGCGACGGCGAACGTCCGATTCCGGAACAGCTCGAACGGCACGATCGGGTGATCGGTCCTGCGCTCCAGGAAGAAGAATCCGACGAGCACGATCACGCCGATGGCGATGAGTCCCAGGACCTCAGGAGAGCCCCACGCGTGGGTGCTCGTGATGGAGAACGCGACCAGCAGCGGCGCCAGGCCGGCGCTGAGCGCGGCGACACCAGGGAAGTCGATGTCACGCCAGGTCGCCGCGTGGACGGTGCGCGGCATCGTGAACAGCACGAACAGGATCGCGGCAAGGCCCACCGGAACGTTCACGTAGAACACCCAGCGCCAGCCGACGTTGTCGGTGAGGTACCCACCGATCGTCGGACCGACGACCGACGCGATCCCGAAGATGCCGCCGAAGAGCCCCTGGATCCGGGCCCGGCGCTCGATCGTGAAGATGTCGGCGATCGCGGCGAAGACGCTCGAGAAGAGCACGCCGCCGAAGAGGCCCTGGATCCCGCGGAACGCGACCAGCTGGACCATGTCCTGGGACTGTCCGCACAGGGCCGACGCGAGGACGAAGCCGACCATGCCGATGAGCATCAGGGGCTTGCGGCCGAACAGGTCGCCGAGCTTGCCCGAGATCGGGGTCATGATCGTCGACGTCACGAGGTACGCCGTGAGGACCCAGGCGTAGTAATCGAGTCCCTTGAGCTCGGCGACGATGCGGGGCAATGCGGTGCCGACGATCGTCTGGTCGAGCGCGGCAAGGAACAGCGCGAGCATGATGCCGACGGTCACGAGGACGAGACGCCGGCCGTGGATCTCACCGGACACTGCGAGTCTCCTTTTGCGCGGATGGGGCGATCAAGATGTCGTTGAGGTCGGCGACCGCCGTGCGCAGTCGCGCTCGTTGCTCGGCGGAGAGACCGTCGAACACCTTGACGATGGCCGCGGTCATGAACTCGCCGATGCGCTCCAACTCGGCTTCACCCGTATCGGTCAGGCCGACCCTGACCGCCCGCCGGTCGGTCGGATCGTCGACGCGACGCACGTATCCGTCGGAGACAAGGCCCTCGATGACCTCGCTCATCGTGGATGGGGTCATCCCGCAGAACGTGGCGAGCTCGCCGGCCCGGATCGGACCGTGGCCGTGCAGGTTGCCGAGGGTCTTGTACCGGCCGACGGAGCCCGCTCCGCCTTCACGGACGGCCGTCGACCAGAGCTGGCCGATGAACGGCAACAGGCCGATCAGCTGCTTCGCCGCGCGCAGATCGGCATGGGATGGCCCTCGTGGTGGTGCGATCGGGGACATGTTCATTCGCCTTCCGAATAGTTAGGTCTCCGAAATATACGGCCACCGAACCGTTTGTCCAGCAGCGGATTCCGCATCGTTCGCAACATTCGGCCCTCTCTCACGCCCACGAGCGCTCCGGCGTTCTACCGTCGTGGGCATGCGCATCGCGGTCGCGTTCGTGACCTGCGCCCTGATCTGGGGCAGCACGTTCCTCGCGATCCGTTTCGGCAACGAGACCACCCCGCCGGTCTGGGCCGCGACGATCCGGCTGGCGCTCGCCTCGACGCTGCTCTTCGGCATCAGCGCCGCGTTCCGGATGCCGTTGCCCCGCGGCAAGGCGCTGCGCGGCGCGGCGCTCTGGGGCCTGTTCAACCTCGGCATCAACTTCTCGCTCCTCTACCTGGGCGAGACGACCGTGCCGAGCGGGATCTCCGCGGTGCTGTTCGCGACCGTCCCGCTGACGACCGCGCTCCTGGCGGCGCGACTCCACGTCGAGCCGCTCGTGACGCGCAAGCTCGTCGCGGCGGTCGTCGCGATCGGCGGCGTCGCCGTGATCTTCGCCGGCGAGCTCGCCATCTCCGTCCCGTTCGTCGGCTTGCTCATGGTGTTCGGCGGGGCGAGCGTGTCGGCGCTCGCGAGCGTCTTGCTGAAGCAGGCGCCGAAGCAGCAGGTCATCCCGCTGAACGCGATCGGCACCGCCGTCGGCGCGGTCGTCTGTCTCGCGGTCAGCCTCACGCTGGGCGAGTCACACGCGATCCCGGTCACCGCCGCCGCGTGGCTCCCGATCCTCTACCTCACGATCGCCGGCTCGCTCGGCGCGTTCGTGCTGTTCACCTGGCTCGTCACCCACTGGTCGGTGTCGAACGCGAGCCTGGTGGGCGTGGCCGTCCCGATCATCGCCGTCATCCTCGGCGGTCTGGTGAAGGGGGAGCAGCCCGCCGCGCTGACCTACGTCGGCGCCGCGATCGTGATCAGCGCGATCCTGATCGCGCTGCGCGCCCCCCTTCGGAGACACGCGCCCGCGCCCGCGGCGGCCGCCGACTAGCCGGCGCGCATCCGGGCACGTGCCCATCGACGACCCCGATCGCGTGCATGATCGACTCCGCGATCGTCGGTCCGACGAACGTGAACCCACGCGCGCGCAGGGCCTTCGAGAGCGCCTGAGGATCGTCGAAGGTCGCGAACCAGCGCCCGACGCTCCCGGCCTCGTCTCGGAGGTCGAGATAGGCGCGCGCGTTCGCGATGGCCGAGCGGATCTTCGCGCGGTTCCGCACGATGCCGGCGTCGGCGAGCAGTCGGCGTTCGTCCCGGGCACCGAAACGCGCGACCCGCTCGGGGCGGAAGCCGGCGAACGCGATCCGGTAAGCCGGTCGCTTGTTCAGGATCGTCGCCCAGGAGAGCCCGGCCTGCGCACCCTCGAGGGTGATCCGCTCGAACAGCCCGGCGTCTCCGCGCGGCGGCCGGCCCCACTCGCGGTCGTGGTACGCGCGCATCGTCGGGCTCAGGTCCGCCCACGGACACCGCTTCGGCATCAGGCGACGATAGGGCGCGCCGAACAAGACGCGGCGACCGTGGGGAGGTCGCTACGGTCCGCTGACGACGATCGTCGTCGTGAACAGGAGCGCGATCATGATGCAGGCCTGACCGCTGGGACAGATCACCGTGCCGGTCGCCGTGATGGTCGATGTGCCCGGCGCGGCCGCGGTCCAGATCGCCTGCGTGCCACGGACGAGCAGATAGTTCTGCACGCCGCGCGTGAGGACGACGCCATCGGGCGGATCGACACGCCACTCGTAGTCGGCCCCAAGGGCGATCTGGATCGTGTCGCCGACCCGGGCGTGGACCGTGCCTCGATCGTTGGCCTGTGTCACGAGCACCGCGCCAGTGATCGGAGGGATCGGCGTCGGCGATGCCGACGGCGCCGCACCGGCACCGCCGCAGGCGGCGGCGAACGCCAGCACGAGGGCAAGCCCGACGAGCCTCATGTCAGGCCAACGCTTGGGAGCGCGATCTGGTTCCCTAGCTGGACGTGACGTCTCGCGAACGGAACCGCCACATCGCGA
>DATCOD010000071.1:0-2407 GCA_036564905.1 Candidatus Limnocylindria bacterium | reverse complement strand
AGCACATCCCGCTGGCCGATGAGTCGAAGCGCGAACTGATCCGACCGCCGGAGATCCGGCCGCCCGGGCCGCCGCGCTGGAACGAATAGCCGCGGCTGACCGGCGCCTTGTCTGGGACGCCTGCCTCAACGTCCGTGACCTCGGCGGCCTCAAGGCGGCAAACGGCGCCACAAAGTGGGGCATCCTGGTGCGCGCGTCGTCTCTCGGGGAGCTCTCCACGGCGGGCCGCGCTGCGATGCGGCGCCACGGCGTCCGCTCGGTCATCGACATCCGCAGCCCAGAAGAGGTCGTTGAGGCACCGAGCCCGTATGCGCGGGGCGCCACGTATCGGAACGCGCAGTTCACACTTGGGCGCACGATGCAGATCGACCAGGCGGCGGTCGCCGGAACGATGCCGGCGGAGTTGGCGAGGCTCGCGCGTCCTGAAAGCGGGCTGGCCGACGTGATCCAGGCCATTGCCGGTGCGGAGCCGGGCATCGTGCTCCATTGCCTTGCCGGCCGGGATCGGACCGGGTTCGTCGTCGCGATCCTGCTGTCCGCGCTGGGCGTCGGCGAGGACGACATCGTCTCCGACTACGCGGCGAGCGATGGCGAGCTCGAAACGGAGTACGAGCGCTACATCACCGGGCACGCCGACGACGCCGGGGACGTCCGTGGGGGGATCGCCAGGCGTGAAGGAACGATGCGCGCCGTGCTCGCGACGCTCGGGGCCGAATACGGCGACGGGGCGACGTATCTCCGCGTGGCCGGCGTTGCCGACCTGGATGTCGAACGGCTTCGCGCGAAGCTGCTCGCGTGACCCTTCGCGACCGGCTGATCGAGCGCATCCGCGCCCGCGGCCCGATGACCTTCGCGGACTTCATGGACGCGGCGCTCTACGACCCGCAGGGCGGTTACTACACCGCTCACGCCGCGATCGGGTTCGACGGCGCCGACTTTCTCACGTCGCCCGAGCTCGGACCCGCATTCGGCCGAGCGCTCGCGCAGGCGGCGATCGACTGCTGGAGCGGCATCGGCAAGCCCGCGAGCTGGGACATCGTCGAGGCGGGCGCGGGGCGGGGGATCCTCATGCGCGATCTGCTGGACGCGCTCGGCAAGGAGCGACCCGAGGCGGCTCGGACCGCGCGGCCGGCGATCGTGGAGGTCTCGCCGCGCCTGCGCGAGCAGCAGGCACTCGCCCTCGAAGGCCGGGAGCTGCGCTGGGCGTCGGTGGCGCGGTCGCTCGCGCCGATCCGCGGTGTCGTGTTCGCGAACGAGGTGCTCGATGCCTTCCCGGTGCACGTCATGGTCCGGGCGGACGAGGGCGTGCGCGAGGTCTACGTCGACGCGAAGGACGGTGCGCTCGTCGAGACGCTCCGCGCCCCGAGCCATCCGGACCTCCGGTACCGGGTGCCCGACAGCCTGCCGCTCGGCGGACGGTGGGAGGTGAGCCTCGGCGCCGAAGGCTGGGTCGCCCAGCTGGCCGCCGCGCTCGTCCAGGGATATGTCCTGATCATCGATTACGGCGGCGAGGAAGCGGATCTCCTGACCCGCGGAGGCTCCGGCACGGTGCGCGGCTTCTCCCGGCACCGCCTCGTCGCGGACGCCCTGGCCGCGCCGGGCGAGTGCGACCTGACGGCGAGCGTGAACGTGACCGCGATCCGCCGCGCCGCCGAGGGCGCCGGGCTCACGCTGGCGGGCATGACGACCCAGCGCGATGCGCTGATCGGGCTCGGGGTGCGGGAGGCATACGGGCGGCCGACCGATCCGCTCGACCAGCTGCGCGCGGCGAGCAAACGGTCGGCGATCGACGTGCTCGTCGAGCCGAACGGCCTCGGCGCGTATGTCGTGCTCTGCTTCGCGAAGGACGCACCCACGAACGGGCTGCGATTCCTGCAGCGGGCCTGATTCGCGATAAACTGGTGACCCGCGGGCTCTTAGCTCAGTTGGTTAGAGCGTTGCCTTGACATGGCAAAGGTCACTGGTTCGAGCCCAGTAGAGCCCACTAGTCGCGGAGTTTCCTCGGGAACTCTGCATTCGCACCGTCCCAGGCTGGAATGGTTCGTGGTGTCAGCCAAACATTGGTCAGCCCTTGGCGGGCTTCATTCGACGCCGCTGGCCGACGGCTGCGTGCTCGGCGAGTTCGAAGTCGTGGACTATCGAGGCGAGGGGAGAAGGTAGCCGCTTCAATTCGGCCATCGGCCGACCCTTCGTGTACCGCATCACCATGTCCATCGTCTTCCAGCCGCCCTGCTGCTGGATGTCCTTCGGACTGTGGCCTTTGCGGTGAGCGTTCGTGGCCCACGTTCCTCGCATGCGGTGGACGCAGAAGTTCGCGATGCCCGCCTCGGCCATCTGATCCCTGAGCCGCTGGGCCATCGAACAGAAGCGCCGATAGGTGAAGGGATCGCCAGACTCGGTCAGGAAC
>DATCOD010000070.1:0-2875 GCA_036564905.1 Candidatus Limnocylindria bacterium | reverse complement strand
TCCGCGACGATCAGTGCGCGGAGCTCCGAGAACGCGGCATCGAGGGCGTTCTTGAGCCGCTCGGGACCGAGGCGCATGGTCAGCTCGGTCGAGCCCACGACATCGATGAACAGGCACGTTACGAGCCGACGTTCCTGATGTCGCTCGTGCATCGCGCGAGCGTATCAGGGCGACCGGCCGGATCGAGGCTGGTGGGATCCTCGGGATTCAGCGCTCGCCGAGCGCGGCCTCTTCGAGCGGAGCGGTGCGCTGGTCAGCGTTGGCTGACGTCGGTACGGAGAGCAGCTGCGACGCGACGCTGTCCGGCACGTCGGCCAGCCGCCGCACCGGGACCGATCCGGTGTGCTTCGTTGCGCCGGCAGCGTGCCGCCGCGCGCCGCCGAGATCGGCGAGACGTTGTTTGTCGTCCTCGGTGAGCGGCTGATCCGCCAGCGGCGCGAGTCGCTTCACGTCGTCGGCCGTGATGCCGAGGCCCGCGCCGACCCGCGCCCCGTAGTCGAGGTCGACGAGCAGCAGGTGCCAGACCATCCGTTCCTTTGTGTAACGCTCACACGTGCCGAGGAGTCCGACCAGGTTGTGGACGAGGTCATCGCGCTCCCACTGCATCATCGTCCGATAGTGGTCCGCTGCCTGCGCGTAATCATTGGCGCGCGGGATCCGCTGCCGGGTCAGCCTCCCGCTGATCATCGGACGTTGGTCGACCTCGGCCGGGTGCGGCGCCTCACGATTCGCGCCGGCGTGCGAGCTCGGCTCGTAGTTGATGTGCTTGTTCTCTCCAGCCGCGTTGCCGTCGACGACGTAGGTCATCTGGCCGTCACGCTGGTTGGTCGAGACCTTCGCGTTCTTCGGCATGTTCACGGGCAGCTGCAGGTAGTTCGGCCCGACGCGATACCGCTGCGTGTCCGAGTAGCTGAAGGTGCGGCCGATGAGCATCTTGTCGTCAGAGAAGTCGAGGCCGTCCACGAGGACGCCGGTGCCGAACGCGATCTGCTCGCTCTCCGCAAAGAAGTTGTCGACGTTGCGATCGAGGGTCATGGTCCCCATGTGCCGCAGGGGGAACCGATCCTCCGGCCAGGTCTTCGTGTCGTCCAGCGGATCGAAGTCCAGCTCGGGATGCTCGTCGTCGCTCATGATCTGGACGGAGAGGTCCCACTGCGGGAAGTCGGCGCGCTCGATCGCCTGGCGGAGGTCCATCGTGGCATGGCCAAGCTCCTTCGCCTGCACCGCTTGAGCCTCTTCGTCGGTGAGACATGCGACGCCGGCCTTGGGCTGCCAGTGGTACTTGACGAGCACGGTCTCGCCGCGCGCGTTCACCATCTTGTAGGTGTTGACGCCGAAGCCCTGCTGATGCCGGTAGTCCACCGGGATGCCGCGCGGACCGAACAGGAACGTGAGCAGATGCATCGACTCGGGCGTGTTGGCGAGGAAGTCGAAGATCCGGCTCGGCTCTTGGTGGAAGGTCACCGGGTCGGGTTTGAACGCGTGGATAACGTCCGGGAACTTGATCGCATCGCGGATGAAGAACACCGGGAGGTTGTTCCCCACGAGGTCCCAGTTGCCGTCCTCGGTGTAGAACTTCACGGCGAAGCCACGCGGGTCGCGCGCCGCCTCCGACGAGTCGCGCCCTCCGATCACGGTCGAGAAGCGGACCGCGACGGGGGTGCGCTTCCCGGCCACCTGGAAGAGCTTCGCCCGCGTGTAGACGGTCGCGGGTTCGTCGCCGATCTTGCCGGTCGCTTCGAAGGAGCCGTAGCTGACGACACCGCGCGCGTGCACGACGCGCTCGGGGATCCGCTCCCGATCGAAGTGGCTGATCTTCTCGAGGAACTGGTAGTTCTCGAGCGTCGCGGGGCCGCGTGCTCCGATCGTCCGTTGGTTCTGGTTGTCATGTACCGGATGGCCTTGCCTGGTGGTGAGCGTCGGGCCATCCGCGGTGGGGACCGTTTCCGTGGGTACGTGCTCGGTCATCTTGATCGCTCCTTCTGTGGGGCGGCTCCTTGCGGAGCTCGCGGCGTGCCGGCGTTCGGTTCTAGCGGTCGTCGTAGACGGTTCTAGACCGGTCGCGTCGTTCGCGCCAGCGGTGCGGCCGATAGCGGACGCTCGGTCGCCTGGCGGGTAGCGATCAGGTGCGGGCAGCCATACCGTGCGCCACCGACCGAGTAGGTGCGCGTCTCTCGGAAGTGGGCCTCGCAGAGCGCGGCACCGCAACTGGTGCAGATGCCCGCGGCCTCAGCGCGGCAGACGTAGCAGGTCATGTCCGATCTCCTTGCGCTCGGGCGAGTGTCCGAGCCAGCGTGACCGACTGGCCGCAGACGGAGCAGAGGCGAAAGATCGCTTTCGTTGCGGCCCTTCGGCTCGATGGTGGCCACGAGGCGCGATCGGCCGCCGGATCACGATCAACATCGTGGCGACAGCCGATTAGGGCCGGCCGGCCCTTGTTCGAGTGACGTTCGTTCCTATTCGGATCGGGTCCGCGAGCTGAAAGTCGATCGTCACACGATGGAGGTGACGAGCGTGGCTGGACTCGACGGGAAGGTCGCGCTCGTCACCGGCGGCGCGCGTGGGATCGGCGCGGCGACCGCGACCGCTCTGTGCGCCGAGGCCGCGTTGGTCGTCATCGCCGACGTGGTCGACGACACGGGTGCGGCGCTGGCCGAGACCCTTGCGGGTGCGGGCAAGCGCGCGAAGTACGTCCACCTCGACGTCACTGACGGATCGCAGTGGGAGCGCGTGCTGGCGGACGTGGTCAGGGAGTTCGGCCGGCTCGACATCCTCGTGAACAACGCGGGCATCGGCACGATGGCCGACGTCGAGCAGGAGACGGCCGAAGGCTGGGACCGGGTCATCGCGGTGAATCAGAAGGGCGTCTGGCTCG
>DATCOD010000069.1:0-14642 GCA_036564905.1 Candidatus Limnocylindria bacterium | reverse complement strand
GATCGGGAAGGGCCACGGTCCGGCGCTCATCCGCGCGTTCCTCCGAGACGTTGTCTTCCGCACCTACGACGTGGACGAGTGCGTCATCGGCCCGTCGGTGAAGAACGCGAGCGCGATCCCTGCGTACGAGAAGGCCGGGTTCCGCTTCTTCAAGGACGCACGCGTGCCGGACGAGCCCGATCCGGAGCACCTCATGCGCATCAGGCGGGAGCATGTCGTCCCCGGGCCGCGTGCCGGGCGGGCGAACCGCTAGCCGAGCAGCCCCATCAGCTTCCACGCGGGCACGCTCCCGGCGATCGCGATGAACCGCACGGCCGTGAGCGCGGCGCCGATGCGCGTGCCCTGCCGGTCGTCGAAGGCCTGCCCCCCGGTCGCCTCGCGCGCGATGAGGTACTCGAGCCCCTGGTAGGGGAAGATCCAGACGTTCGCGGCGAGCAGCACCGTCAGGCCCGCGAGCCACGGCGAGATCCCGAGCTGTGGGGCCGCGGGCACCACCGCGAGCGCGAGCAGGAGCATCGTCGGACGGCTCGGAAGGATGAACCGGAGGAGGATCGTCGCGGCGGCGATCGCGATCAGCACGAGACCGGGGTCGCCGAGCGCCGATGTGCGCTCGACGAGGCCGGCGGCCACCCACCTGTCGACGTGCGTCGCCTGCATGACGTTGCCCGAGCCGAGCAGCGCGCCGAAGAGCATGAGGAAGCCCCAGTCGATGCCCGCGCGGAAGCGCTCGCGATCGAGGGCGCCCGCGGTCACGACCACGAGGGCCAGGATCGCGAGCCACGCCGGCTCGAGGTTGAGCACGGGCTGCGCGATGAGGCCGGCGAGCAGCAGGCCCGCGGCGAGGATGGCGATGCGCTCGCCACTGGAGAGCGGGCCGAGGATGCGCTGCTGCCGCCGGGTCGCGTCCTGGAGCCGCACCGCGGCCTGCCCGGGCCGGAACAGGAGCAGGAGCGCGGCCGCCGCGCCGATCAGGCAGAGGACGCCGACGGGTGCGGCGGCCCCGAGCCAGCCGAGCCAGGAGAACCGCGAACGATCGGCGGGCGCCAACAGCTGCACGACGAAGAAGTTCGTCGCGAGGCCGGTGAGGAAGATGCTCGAGAAGTACCAGTAGCCGACGAGGCCCGCGAACGCGAGCCGCGCGCTGCCGTTGCTGCGCGGCGCGTAGCCGAGCGATTGCCCGATCTCGCTTGCGACGGGCATGATCGCCGCGACGCGCGCGACGGAGAGCGGGACGAGTGGCGTGATCAGCACCCCGCCGAAGAGGAGCGCGAACAGCTGGCCGGTCGCGGTGGCCGGGAACAGCCGCAACAGGAGCAGCGCGGCCCGGAACAGAAGGCCGGTGCGGGCCATCGCCGCGGCGAGCGCCAGCGCGCCGAGCGCGAGCAGCCACGACGAGCTCGCGAAGCCGCTGAACGCCACCGGGAGCGACACGAGGCCGGTCGCGCCCCACGCCGCCGCGAGCCCGAGCGCGACCGCGAAGTCGGGGACCGGCTCGGCGAGCCACGCGATCGCGGCACCGAGGAGCAGCAGCACCACGCGCCACCCGCCGAGCTCCAGGCCGCTCGGCGGCGCCGCGTTCCAGAGGAGCACCGGCACCGCGACCGCGGCGACCGCGCCGAGCAGGCGGGACGTCCGACGGGGGGTCCGACGGTCCTCGCGCGCCCGTTCCTCGGGGCGGCGGTCCGGCTCGGGCGCGCCGACGTATTCGCGCGAGCGGCGGTCGACGGAGTCCGCCAGGGCCTTCGCGACCGCAAGGGCGATCTGCGGCCGGTCGCGGACGAGCGCTTCGAATCGAGTGCGCGGAAGTCGCCACGCGACGACCTCGGTGACCGCGCGCGCCGTCGCGGTGCGCCGGTCGAGGAGGAGCCCGAGCTCGCCAAAGTGCGTCGGCGCGCTGACGTCGCGCAGCGACACCTCGCCGTCGGGCGACGCGACCGTGATCGCGACCGTGCCCCGCTCCAGGAGGTACAGCGCGTCGGCCTCGGTCCCCTCGTGCGCGATGACCAGGCCGGGCTGCGCGCGGACCTCCTCGAGCGCGCCCAAGAGGCGCGCGAGGTCGACTCGATCGAGGGCCGTGAAGAACGGCACCCCGCGTAGGAGGTCGGCGACCGGGTCGGTCTCGAGCGGGCCCACGCGCGGCAGTATCGCCGTCCGGCGCAGACTCAGCGCGTGCGCATCCTCCTCACCGGCTTCGAGCCGTTCGCCGGTCGCGGCGTGAACCCGTCGTGGGAGGCGGCCAGGCAGCTCCAGGGCACCGCGGCCGGTCCGGCCCAGATCGATGTCCTCCGCCTGCCGGTCGCGTGGCGCGAGTCGGTCGCCATGATCGCGCGCGAGCTCGAGCGCGAGCCGGCCGACGGTCTCGTGATCGGCGGCCTGGCCTACGGCCGCCCCGCGATCAGCGTCGAGGCGATCGCGCACGCGATCGGCGACGTCCCGTGGCAGGCCGACAACGCGGACCGCGCGCTCTCGGGCGAGCGCTCCGACGGCGACCCGCGCGGGCCCGACGCGCTGCTTTCGACCGCGCCGGTGCGCGCCATCGCGGAGGCGATCAACGCCGCCGGGATCCCGGCCCACGTGTCCTGGGACGGTGGCGCGTACGTGAGCAATGCGACGCTCTACGGTGCGCTGCGGTACGCGAGGGACCGTGGCCTTCGGCTCCCGACCACCTACCTACACGTGCCCGCGACGCCGGAGATGACCACGGGTACGGCGACGGCGTCACTGCCGCTCGATCTGATCGTGCACGCGCTGCGCATCGGCTGCGAGGTGATCGCCACGCATGAGGGCCCCGACGCGCCGCTCCGGCGCTGGCCGAGCGCGATGGCGCCGCTATCAGCGCGCTAGGAAGGCTCCGACCGCCACGGCGACCTCGTCCGCCGCGTCGCCGATGATCTGGTGCTTGGCGTGGACGGTCTTCACCTCGAGGAAGTCGCCGAGCTCGTAGCGGTAGCGCTCGAGCTGTCTCGCGGTCACGAGAGTCGACTCGGCGCCGACGACGAGCAGGGTCGGCACCCTGAGCGCGTCGAACGGCGGGGGTGGTGTCGCGAGCTCGCTATAGATCGCGATGGCGGCCGCGCGCGAGAACGGGAACCGCAGCCGGCCGTCTTCCCCGGTCACGAGCTGTTCGGACCAGTCGCGCCAAAAGTCCGTGGGCGCGTACGGCGCCCATCCGGTCGCGACGCGTGCTTCGATCGCGGCGTCGACGGACGGGTAGGACGTGTCGGCGAGCAGCGCGTCCGCAAGGGCGGTCGCGCGATCGGCGTCGAGCTGGAGCGCGGGCTCGAGCAGGACGAGCCGCTCCACCCGAGAGCGCTGGGACGCGAGCAGCTCGACGGCCACCCGGCCACCGAAGTTGAATCCGATGACCGGCGCCTGCGCGATGCCGAGCGCGTCGAGCGTCTCACGGATGTCGCGGAGATGCACGGAGAGATCCCAGGGCGCAGCCCTCCCCGATGCCCCGTGCCCGCGGAAGTCTGGCGCGACGAGCCGAAGGCCGGGCAGGCGAGCCGCGAGGCGGCGAAAGAGGAACGCGGAGCTCGTGACCCCGTGCAGGGCGACGACCGTACGGCCGGCGCTGGGACCGAATTCGTGCACGTGAAGCCGCACGCCTCCATCATGGGCCAACGCCGTGGGGCGAGGAGGTGACGCGTGGGTCTGCTCGACGGGAAGAAGGCGATCGTCATGGGCGTCGGCAACCAGCGGAGCATCGCCTGGGGCATCGCGACGGCGTTCCAGCGCGAGGGGGCCGAGCTCGCCTTCAACTACGCGACCGAGCGGCTGCGGGAGAACGTCGAGAAGCTCGTCGTGACCCTGCCCGGCCACGAGCGCATGCCGATCAGGCCCTGCGACGTCTCGAAGCAGGAGGAGATCGACGCCTTCTTTGCCGATCTGGGTTCGCGCTGGGGACAGGCCGACATCCTCGTGCATTCCATCGCCTACGCGGCGGTCGAGGATCTGCGTGGCCGGTTCCACGAGATCTCGCGGGACGGCCTCAAGCTCGCGATCGAGGTGAGCGCCTTCTCGCTCATCGCGCTGACCCGCGCCGCCCTGCCACTGTTCGAGAAGGCCGGTGGCGGCTCGGTCATGTCGCTCACGTACAACGCCGTGGACCGCGTCGTCCCGAGCTACAACTCGATGGCCATGGCCAAGGCCGTGCTGGAATCGGCGACGCGCTACCTCGCCGCGGACCTCGGTCCGCAGAACATCCGCGTGAACACGATCTCGGCCGGGCCGCTGAAGACGCTCGCCGGCAGCGCCGTGAAGGGGATCAGCTCGGCACGCGACCTCATGGCGGAGAAGGCGCCGCTGCGCCGGAACATCTCCCAGGACGAGGTCGGGAACGTCGCGGTGTTCCTCGCGAGCGAGCTGTCGCGCTGCGTCACCGGCGCCACCATCTTCGCCGACAATGGCTTCAACGTGCTCGGGGTGGCCGACTAGCCGCCGAAGCGGAACCCGCGCAGCCAGTGGAGCTCCGCGCCGATCGTCGTCGCGGGGCCGTGTCCGGGGAACACGCGGGTCGCGGGCGGGAGCGCGGCGACGCGCGCGAGGCTCGCCTCCATCTGCTTCGCGTCGCCGCCCGGTAGATCGGTGCGCCCGACGTTGCCGGCGAACAGCAGGTCGCCGCTGAACAGGAGGCCTTCCTTCGGCAGGTAGAAGCACACCGAGCCCTCGGTGTGGCCGGGTGTGTGGAGCGCTTCGAGCTCGAGATCGCGCACGTACGTGAGCGCGCCCTCGGCGATGAGGTCGTCGGCCACGCTCTGGGGTGGGTCCAGGAGCGGGCTCGGTGGCCGCTTCGCCGGATCGAGCCGGTAGGCGTCGGCCGCATGGATCGCGATGCGTGCCCGCGTCGCCTCCTGCAGCTTCGCGTTGTCGAACACGTGATCCGGGTGCCCATGCGAATTGAGGATCTCCACCAGGCGCAGGCCGTGATCCCGGATCGTGGCCATCGCCCGGGGCTCGCCGCGCGCCGGGTCGATCAGGACGGCGTCCCCGCGGTCGTCGGTGAGGACGTACATCCCGTTGTCGAACGGCTCGACCCGATGGGCATACAGGTGCATGATGAAAAGCCTAGCGGGCGGCGGTCGCGCTATCGTCCGCGGGTGCGCGAGATCGCGGTGGAGAACACCGCGCCGCCGATCGGCATCACGGAGGGTCGTCCCGCGATCCTCGGTGCGAAGCACATGGTGAGCTCCTGCCACTACCTCGCGTCGCTCGCGGGGCTGCGCATGTTCCCGCGCGGTGGCAGCGCCATCGACGCGGGCGTCGCCGCCGGGATCGCGTTGAACGTGGTCGAACGGCATCTCACCGACTTCGGCGGCGTCGCCCCGATCATCGTCTACCGGCCCGGCATGGCCGGCCCGGAGAGCATCGACGGCCTCGGCCGGTGGCCGGCGTCACTGGATCTCGACGGCTACCGGGCGAAGTACGGCGACGACATGCCGGTCGGCACCCCGCGCTCGGTCACCCCGGCGGCGTGCGACGCGTGGCTCACCGCGCTCGCGCGCCACGGCCGTCTGTCGCTCGCCGAGGTCCTCGCGCCGGCGATCGAGCTGTGCGACGGCTTCCCGGTGTACCCGCGCCTGGCCCGCTCGATCACGATGCTGCAGGACCGCCTCCGCCAGTGGCCCACGAGCGCGGCGGTGTTCCTCCCGAACGGCCGGCCGCCGCGGGTGGGTGAGCTGCTCGTGCAGCGCGAGCTCGGCGATCTGTTCCGCCGCTTGGCCGGCATCGAGGCCGCGCACGCATCGCGCGGTCGGGCCGCCGCGATCATGGCCGCGCGCGACGCGATCTACACCGGCGACATCGCGCGCGAGATCGTGGCGCACATGCGCAAGGAGGGTGGCGCGCTCTCCGCCGAGGACCTCGCGTCGTACCGCGTCTCGATCGAGCCGCCGGTCCACACGACCTACCGCGGGATCGACGTGTACGCCTGCGGACCGTGGTCGCAGGGACCGCTCGTGCCGATGACCCTGAACCTCCTCGAGGGCTACGACGTCGCCTCGCTCGGCCCAGGCTCGCTCCCGTTCCTCCATCGCTACACGGAGGCGATGAAGCTCGCCTGTGCCGATCGCGAAGGCTTCTTCGGCGATCCGGATCAGGTCGACGTGCCGATCCGCGGCCTGCTCGACAAGGGCTACGCCGACGAGCGCCGCAAACTCATCCGCGACGACCGCGCTTGGCCCGAGCTGCCTCTTCCCGGCGATCCCTGGAAGTACGAGGGCCGCACCGGACCCGCTGGCTACGTCCCGCGGCTCGCGGAAGGCGTCGGCGCGCCCGACACGTCGTACGTCGCGGCGATGGACAGCGAGGGGAACGCGTTCTCCGCGACGCCATCCGACCCGGGCCTGGGAGCGCCGCTCATCCCCGGGCTCGGCATGATCGTGTCGACACGCGGGGCGCAGCTCTGGACGACGCCCGGCCACCCGTCCGCGATCGCGCCGCGCAAGCGGCCGCGGCTCACGCCGAATCCGGCGCTGCTCATGAAGGACGGCGCGGCGCTCATGCCGTTCGGCTGTCCCGGCGAGGACGCGCAGTCGCAGGCGATGGTCCAGGTCGTGTGCAACATCGTGGACTTCGGGATGAACACGCAGGCCGCGATCGAGGCGCCGCGGGTGATCTCCCGGAGCTTCCCGTGGACGTTCTTCCCGCACGCGTACGAGCCCGGCGTGCTGAACGTGGAGGCGCGGGTCTCGCGCGAGGTCCGCGATGGGCTCGCGCGGCTCGGGCACGTCATCCGCGACATGCCCGCGTTCACGCCGTCGAGCGCGAGCGTCTGCGCCGTGCGGCGGCTGGAGAATGGCGCGCTCGAGGGTGGCGCCGATCCGCGCAAGGAAAGCTATGCCGTCGGCTGGTGACGTCCGGCGGTGGCGGGCCGAGTTCCCGATCACCGAGAAGCTCATCTATCTGAACAACTGCTCGCTCACCCCGCTGCCGACGCGCGGCGCCGCCGCGCTCGCGGAGTACGCCCGCACGTGGACCGAGCTCGGCGGCCGTGCGTGGTACCAGCACTGGGTCGGCCTGCTCGACCTGCTCCGCGCCGACTTCGCGCGGGTGCTCGGCGCGGACCTCGACGAGGTCGCGCTCGAGCCGGCCGTGTCCGCGGCGCTCGTCACGATCGCGTCGTCGTTCGACTACTCGAAGCGCAACAAGGTCGTCATCGCCGACATCGACTTCCCGACCGACGGCCACACCTGGCTGGCGCTCGCGAAGGCGGGGGTCGAGGTCGAGTTCGTCCACAGCCCCGACGGCATCACCGTGCCGCTCGAGCTCTTCGAGCGGGCGGTCGATGACCGCACCGCGCTCGTCTGCACCGGGCACGTCTACTACACGAGCGGCTACATCCAGGACGTGCGGCGGCTGGCCGAGATCTGCCATCGCAGGGGCGCAGCGCTGGTCGTGGACGCCTACCAGTCGATCGGAGCGATCCCGTTCGACGTGCATGCGTCGGGCGCCGACTTCCTCGTCGGCGGGACGCTCAAGTGGCTCATGGGCGGGCCGGGCATGGCGTTCCTGTACGCGCGTCGCGACCGGATCGCCGCCGCGAGCCCGACCGCGCTCGGTTGGTGGGCGATGCGCGACCCGTTCACGTTCGACGTACAGCACATCGATCTCTCCCCGACGGCGCGGCGGTTCGAATACGGCACCCCGGCGGTCCCCGCGGCGTACACCGCCCGTGCCGGGATCGCGCTCATGGAGGAGATCGGTGTCGAAACGGTGCGCGAGCGCCACATGGCGCTGTCGCAGCGCCTGGTCGACGGCGCGCTGGCCCAGGGCTGGCGCCTCGGGTGCGTGCGCGCGGCCGACCGCCGCACGCCGATCGTGACCCTGCGGCACCCGGAGCCGGCGCGGATCGTGGACGCGTTGCGCGCGAAGGGCTGCATCGTCGACTTCCGCCCGGGCCTGGTGCGCCTCTCGCCGCACCACTTCAACACGGAGGACGAGATGGACGCGACGCTCGAGCTCCTCGCGCCGCTGCGCGAGCCGGTGCCCGCCTAGTCCCAGCTAGGAGCGGACCAGCGCGACCAGCGCGATGAGGTCGCCGCCGTCGTCCGCGATCGCGTGCCCCGCGGCGTGGGCCTCTCCGGCCAGCACGTGCGCCCGCAGTGTCCCGGCCGGGATGAGCGGCTCCGCGAGGTTCGACTGATCACGGTCGACCCCGAACCGGTCGCGCACCGCGCAGCGGATCGCGGCCCAGCGGACGATCGCGTCGCGATCGGCCACCGGCAGCGCGGCGTACGCGAACAGGTCGTTCAGCGCGGCGCGGTACGGGGCGAGCGCGCGCTGCTCGGTGCCGCGCGGATGGTCGCGCGCGAGGGTCAGCTCTTTGTCGGTGAGCACCCTGTCATCCTAGGTAGATGCCACCGGCAGGATTCTCCGCGGCGACGGTCCTCGACCAGGTCAAGGGCGGAGCGCCCCTCCAGTCCGTCGCCGATGCGCACTCGATGGACGAGATCGTTGCCGCCGTCGGCGACGCGCTCACCGGCCTGCGGCTCGGGGTGTCGTCGCTCGATGAGGCGGCGCTGCACCGCGTCGCGGGGCTCGAGCTCTGGTCGATCGCCGAGATCGCCGGTCATGCATTGAAGATGGACGAGGCGGCCCACGCGATCGCGCGGTCCCTCGCGCTCGGCCGCAGACCGGCGGACGCGCACGTGCCGTACGGCGAGCCAGGTGATCCGGCCGTGACGCGCGATGCGCTGCTCGCCGGGATCCGCGCGGCCGAGGAGCGCCTGGCGACGACGCGGGTCCTCGCCGCGGGTGGGCCGACGCTCGCCCATGACGAGCTCGGCGACCTGACCGCGCGCGGGTGGATCCTGTTCATCGGCCTGCACGCGGCCGTGCATCTCCATCAAGCGGCCGCCGCGGTGCGCGCCCGTTAGCGTGAACGAGTGACGATGGAAGACTCCGCCGTGGAGCGCGACCTGCTCGTGCTCGCCAAAACGGTCGCCGCGGACTCGTTCCCCGTCGAGCGGCCGGCCGTGATCGGGGTCGACCGCGAGAGCGGGCGCCTCGAACGACTCTCCCCGTTCCCGTGGAAGGGCGCGGACACCGACCCGCCGATCCTCCGCTGGTCCTGGATCCACGTCCGCACGACGGCCGCCGACCGCGATCCGCGGCCGGAATCACGCAACGTGAACGGCGAGATCGTCGCGACGGCCTACGTCGATCCGAAGGACGGCTGGCGGCTGCGCTGGCCGTTCGTACGGCCGCATCTGCGCGGCTCGCTCGAGTCGCTGCAGGCCCTCGCGCGGGACGGCGCCGCGACCGCGGGGTTCATCCGCCCGGTGATCTATGAGTCCGACATCCTCCAGCTGCCGCTCCGGCTGCGATTCGCGTGCGACAGCGACGATTGCACCGGCCCGCACGAGCTGCCGGTGCTCGATTGGGAGCTGCACGAGATGGCCCGGGCGTCACGCGAGCGGCACGGGCAACAGTGGGCGACGAAGTTTCGCGAGGCCTGGGGCCGCCCGCTGTTCGAGAAGTACGACCTGCACATCCTCGTGTCGGCGTACGCGCAGTCGCCGACGAAGTTCTACGTCGCCGGCCTGTTCTACCCGCCGCGCGCGCCCGAGGACGCGCACGAGCACCTGCATCACGTGGCGCACCGGGAGCACGCGCGTGGAGAGGTCGCCGGGCCGTAGCTACGCCGGGATCAGGCTCTTCGCGTCGACATCGGTCCGCTTGCTGCCGATCTCCTCGTCCTTCCCGTGGTAGCCGTGCGGGAAGAGCTTCAGCAGCAGGTAGGTGCCGGTGGTCGGATCCTCGCCGCGCTCGATGACCAGCGCCGGACCCCACCGGGAGACGAATTTCTCGCCGACCCCCGGCTTCGGCTGATCGGAGTCGAAGCCCAGGCGGTCCCATTGCAGGACCGCGAATCCGCGCACCACCCGCTCCTCGTCGCCACCCTCGTCCGGCCGCCAGGCGTGCAGGCCCTCGTGCTGCCGCTGGCAGGCCGCGGGCGAGCCGGAGAACATCGTCACCCACTTGTGGACGTCGGCGTCCTTGGACTGCGCGCCATCCGGGTAGGCCTGCCGGTGCAGCGCCTCGCCCTTGGTGCAGAGGTAATAGAAGAGCACGAGCGCATTATGGGGAAATGCGGACGTCCACGATCACGGCGGCGGGCTCACGGATCCGGGTCATCGAGGATGGCACGGGCGAGCGGGCGGTGCTCTTCGTCCATGGCGTCGGCGGTTGGGCCGAGAACTGGTCGGAGACGATCGACCGTGTCGCCGCCTCGGGCCGGCGCGCGATCGCGTTCGACCTGCCGGGCTTCGGCGAGAGCACGCCGGTGAAAGGCGCGCGCTATTTCGATCCGCATGCGCCGTTCTATCCGGCGGTCGTCGACGGCGTCCGCCGTGCCCTCGGGCTCGAGCGCCCGCACCTGGTCGGCCACTCGCTTGGCGGCGGCATCGCAGCGGTCACGGCCGTCGTGTACCCGGACGCGTGGCGCTCGGTGACCCTGGTCGCGCCCGGGGGCTTCGGCTCGGACATCGCCCTCTTCCTTCGGATCTTCTCCCTGCCGTTCCTCGGGCTCACGACGTGGCTCCCACGTCCGGCAGCGGCGGGTCGCGCGGTGCTCGAATCGTGCTTCTACCAAAAGTCGCGGATCCCGGCGCACCTGTACGCGGAGAGCGTGCGCTACGACGGGACGTATCCGGAGACGCTGCGGGTCATGCGCGCCGTCGCGACGCTCCGCGGAGTACGGCCCTCGCTCCGCGAGGCCTGGATCGCGCGCGCGGGCGAGTACGCGGGACCGGTGCTCGTGGTGTGGGGCAGGCAGGACGGGGTCGTCCCGCCCTCCCACCTCGCGGCGTTACACGAGACGTACCCGAATGCGGAGCTGCACACGATCGATGCCGCGGGGCACCTGGTGATGCCGGAGCAGCCCGACGAGTTCGCCGCCGCGCTGATCCCGTTCCTCGATCGCGCGGAGCGCGCGCCATCTGCCGCTCGTACCATGGAGTCCGGAGTGGCACATCAAGAGCGGTAGCCGCGCCGCTTCAGCGAGCGCGATGCCCCGGTCAAGCGTTCAGCCCGGTCCCGCGGAGATCGTGTCGGACTACCGCCTGGCGTTCCGCTCGCGCGTCGCGAGCGTGTCCGGCCGCCGCGAGGTCCTCACCGGCAAGGCGCCGTTCGGCATCTTCGGCGATGGCAAGGAGGTCGCGCAGCTCGCGCTGGCGAAGGTCGTTCGTCCGGGCGACTGGCGCTCGGGCTACTACCGCGATCAGACATTCATGTTCGCCACCGGCATGTCCGATGTGTCGAAGTTCTTCGCCCAGCTGTACACGAACACCGATGTCGAGACCGAGCCCGCGTCGGCGGGCCGTCAGATGGTCAGCCACTTCGCCACGCGGACGCTCGACGCGGACGGTCGCTGGAAGAAGCTCGCCGAGGCGATCCAGTCCTCGTCCGACATTTCGCCCGTCGCGGCACACATGCCGCGTTCGCTCGGCCTCGCGTACGCGTCAAAGCTCTATCGGGCGGACCCGGCGCTGCGTGCGGCGGCTCCCGGCTTCTCGACGAAGGGTGACGAGGTCGCGTTCGCGACGATCGGGAACGCGGGCACCAGCGAGGGGCTGTTCTGGGAGACGATGAACGCCGCCGGGGTGCTCCAGATCCCGCTGCTCGTGTCGGTCTGGGACGATGGCTACGGGATCTCGGTCCCGAGCGAGTTCCAGACGATCAAGAGCTCGATCTCCGCCGCGCTCGCCGGATTCCAGCGCGAGCCAGGCACGGCCGGCTTCGAGATCCGCGTCGTGAAGGGCTGGGACTACCCCGCGCTCGTCGAGACGTACGCCGCCGCCGCCGAGCTCGTACGCAGGGAGCAGATCCCCGCGCTCATCCACGTGACCGAAATGACCCAGCCTCAGGGGCACTCCACGAGCGGCTCCCACGAGCGCTACAAGTCCAAGGAGCGCCTCGCGTTCGAGACCTCGGGCGATCCGATCGCGAGGATGCGCGAATGGATGCTGAAGGAGAAGATCTCGACCGCCGCGGATCTCGATGCGTTCGAGGACGAGGACCGCAGGACGGTCGAATCCGCGCGCGTCGCCGCCTGGGAGGCCTACCAGGCGCCGATCAGAGCCGAGCTCGATCGCGCGCGCGGCCTCATCGAGCGCGTGCGGCAGGAGGCACCCGACGTACGCCTCGCGGACGTGGTCGCGGAGCTCGCCGATCCGCTCGAGGTGAGCCGTCGGGTCGTGCAGTCCGCGGCGCGTCGCGCGGCGTACGCGCTCCGTGGCCGCGACGGGGCCGCCGCGGGCGCGCTCCGCGCGTTCGTGAAGGAGTACGCGGAGCGGAATGCGGAGCGCTACACGTCCTTCCTCTACAGCCGTTCGGCGGAATCGCCACTGAAGGTGACGCCGATCGCCGCCGAGTACTCGGATCGCTCGGAGAGCGTCGACGGCCGCATCGTCCTGCTGCGCAACTTCGACCTGAACTTCGCGCGCGACCGTCGTCTGTTCGTGATGGGGGAGGACGTCGGCAAGCTCGGCGACGTGAACCTCGTCTTCGAAGGGCTGCAGGCGAAGTACGGTGACCGTCGCTTCACCGACACCGGTATCCGGGAGGCGACCATCCTCGGGCAGGGCATCGGGACCGCGCTGCGCGGGCTCCGCCCGATCGTCGACATCCAATACCTGGATTACCTGCTCTACGCGCTCGAGCTCGCGAGCGACGATCTCGCGCCGTTGCACTACCGGACCGCGGGCGGCCAGAAGGCGCCGGTGATCATCCGGACGAAGGGCCATCGGCTGCAGGGCATCTGGCACACGGGCTCGCCGATGTCGGTCGTCCTGAACGCCCTTCGCGGCATCTATGTCGTCGTCCCGCGCAACATGGTCCAGGCCGCCGGCTTCTACAACACGCTCTTTCGCGGCGACAACCCCGCGCTCCTGGTCGAGGTACTGAACGGCTATCGCCTCAAGGAGCGGGTCCCCGACAACCTCGGCGAATTCCGGCTGCCGCTCGGCATCCCCGAGACCGTTCGTGCCGGCAGCGATCTCACGATCGTCACCTACGGCGCGCTCGTCCGCATCGCCCTCGAGGCCGCCGAGACGCTCGCGGCCATGGGCGTCGACGCGGAGATCATCGACGTGCAGACGCTCAACCCATTCGATCTGAACGGCGCTATCGCGCGCTCGCTCAAGAAGACGAACGCGCTGCTCGTCGTCGACGAGGACGTGCCGGGCGGCACCTCGGCGTTCATCCTGCGCGAGGTCCTCGAGGTGCAGCGTGGATTCGAGCACCTCGACGCAGCGCCCGCAACGCTCTCGGCCACGGAGAACCGATCGCCCGTCGGCGTCGACGGCGACTACTTCACGAAGCCGAACCGGGAACAGATCGTCGAGTCCGCGTACGCGCTCATGCGCGAGCGTCGACCCCACGAGTTCCCGGACCTGCGCCTAGGCTGATCCGGTGACCGAGAAGAGCAACGTCCAAGCCGTCCACGACACCTTGCGCGACGAGTTCCGGCGGGACGAGCGGGTGATCATCCTCGGCGAGGATGTCGGTGTTCGTGGCGGCGTGTTCCGCGTGACCGACGGGTTCATCGAGGAGTTCGGCCCCGACCGGGTCATCGACATGCCGCTCGCGGAATCGGCGATCGTGGGCGTCGCCATCGGGGCCGCGATCGCGGGGCTCATCCCCGTCGCGGAGATGCAGTTCGCCGACTTCAGCACACCCGCGTTCGAGCAGATCGTCGACGAGGCCGCGCGCATCAGGTACCGCTCGAACGGCCAGTGGAACGTGCCGATCGTCATCCGGATGCCGTGGGGCGCCGGCGTGCACGGCGCGCTGTACCACTCGCAGTCGCTCGAGGCGTTCTACGCGCACGTGCCCGGCCTGAAGGTCGTGGTCCCGAGCACCCCGAAGGACATCACGGGGATGCTCCGTTCGGCGATCCGCGATCCCGATCCGGTGATCTTCCTCGAGCACAAGGCGACGTACCGAGCCGTGAAGGGCGACGTTCCCGACGGCGACTACACGATCCCGCTCGGTCCAGCGGACGTGAAGCGCGCGGGCACCGACATCACGGTGTACGCGTACGGGCTCATGCTCCACCGGTGCCTCGAGGCCGCGGAGGCGCTCGCCGGTGAGGGGATCTCCGTCGACGTCGTCGACGTGCGGAGCCTGCGGCCACTCGACTCCGACACCATCCTCCGCGAGGCGCGGAAGACCGGGAAGTGTCTCATCGTGTACGAGGACAACCGGCTGTTCGGAGCGGGCGCGGAGATCTGCGCGATGATCGCCGAGGAGGCGTTCGATTCGCTCGATGCTCCGGTCATGCGCCTGGCCGGGCCGGAATCGCCGGCGACCCCGTTCAACAAGATCCAGGAAGACGCGTTCCTGCCGAACGCGGACAATATCGCTATGAAGATGCGGGAATTGGCGGCGTATTGAAATGAGTGTCTTTGAGCTGAAGATGCCCAAGCTCGGCGAGTCGGTCACCGAGGGGACGATCGGAAAGTGGCTGAAGCAGCCCGGCGAGACGGTCGAGAAGTACGACCTGCTGGTCGAGGTCCAGACCGACAAGGTGAACACCGAGATCCCGTCGCCGATCGCCGGGACGTTGAAGGACGTCA
Source organism: Candidatus Limnocylindria bacterium (assembly GCA_036564905.1). GTDB lineage: Bacteria > Chloroflexota > Limnocylindria > P2-11E > P2-11E > UBA4735. The sequence continues at coordinate 63 of DATCOD010000069.1, read as the reverse complement.
AGGTGAAGGAGGGCGACACGGTGCCGATCGGCGCGCTGCTGGCGACGTTCGAGACGGCCGACG
>DATCOD010000068.1:0-5121 GCA_036564905.1 Candidatus Limnocylindria bacterium | reverse complement strand
GCACTGGCCGTGCTCGCGGGCCGCGTAACCCCATTCAGGATGCGCGCCCATACAGCGCCCGAGGACGCGACAGATCTGCGATTGCGGAGAGGGTCGCGAACAGCGTCGCGAGCACGACAGCGCTGAAGATGAAGCCCGCCGCGTCGTGCACCCCGACCGCTTCAAGGGCGAGTTGACCGATGCCGCGCCACATGAACAGGTACTCGACGATCGGGAGACTCGCGACCGAGACCCGTAGTCCACTGCCGAGGGCCTCGATGAGTACCGGTCGCACATGCGGCAAAACGTGGACCCTGATGATCGCGCCGGTGCCGAGGCCTTTGGCCTTCGCCACCGTGACGAAGTCGGCGTCCAGCACCTCCATCATCCGCGTCGCCGTGTGTTGCGCGGTGTAGGTGATCGCTGGAATCGAGATCGAGAGGAGCGGGAGGACGAGGTGTTCGTCGTAGCCGAAGCCGTACACCGGGAGGAGCCGGCCTCCGGTTTCCGAAGCGCCGATGAGGATCACGGCGATCTGCAGGAAGTACGCGACGAAGAACGCGGGCACCGCGGTGAGCAGGCTGGTGACGCCCATGATCGCGCCGCTGGCGAAGGCGCGGCGCCGGAGCAGCGCGGCCGAGACGCCGAGCAACGTGCCGACGATGAGCGCGAGGACGGTGGCCCCGATCAGCAGCGCGAGGCTGCGGAAGCTCGAATCGACGAACAGGCTGATGAAGGGGACGCCGTAGAGATCCGCGACGCTCGCACAGCCGCCTGCCGCGAGGTCCGGGCCCTGCGAGGGAACCGCGTGCTGCACGCAGGCGAATCCCGGGCGCATCACGTACGGGACGTACTTTGACATGAGCGTCGGCACGGTGGCCGCGAGGACGGCCCAGATCGCCGCGATCGTCAGGGGCACGCGCAGGAGCCGAGAGGTCGTCGGGTTCATCGCGGGAGCTCCGGCGCGCCGAGTGCGAGGCGGCCGGCGAGGTAGCCGATCAGCGCCGCGGCGTCCGCGCGAGCATCGCCTGGACCGTCTGCGCTAATCGCGACCGTCTTCACCCCTGGCAACGGTGCCCCGACCAGCTGCAGCACCGCAGTCTGGCGGGTGACCTCGTACTGGGCGCCAGCCTTCTGGGCGTACAGATCGATGGCCGGAATGAGATCGCCGTTCGCGGTCGTGAAGTGGAGCACGCCGCCCTTGAACTCCTCGAGCACCAGCACGAGGACAACGCGGCGGTCCTTCAGCACGTCGCGAACCGCTTGGGTGTCAGCGTGAGTGTCGAAGTCGACGAATACGAATGGCGCGTGTCGAGCAGACGCGAGGCGGGCCACCGACGCCAGCACCTCGGCACGCGCGGGATCGAGCGCAGTGGCTTCAAGGTTCCGCGGTGCCCATACGACGACGCGTCCGGTTGCGGCGGGTACGTCGGGCACTTCTCCGATGAGGCTTTGGACAGTCACCGTGTCTTCGCGCAGCGGGACTGCGACGCGTGCGCTGGTCCCGAGGTCGCGCGCGGCCGAGCCCTCCCACTTCGTACCGCGTACGTCGTACCCAAGGAACGGCGACAGATCCAGGCCCAGCGGCGCCACGAGCGTGCGTGCGGCGGTCGGGTCCAACACCACGACCGGCACTCCCGAGGTGCGAGTCGGCAGGGAGTCCTGCTCGAGCTGCAGGTACGGGTTGCTCGTCTTGCGGTACCCAGCCAAGTCCGGGTCGACGAAGAGGACGCCGCGTGCTCCTCGCGCAATCGCATTTGCGATGCTGGTCTCGACCGCGGGCCCGTACGCGTACCCGGCATCGCGCGCATCGATGCCCATGAAGCGCACGAGCAGCACGACCTTCCCGCGCAGGTCGATGCCCGCGTAGTCGTCCGGATAATCGCGAACCAGCGGTCCAAGATCCGGACCCGCGCGGGGCTGCGGCTTGTACACCGCGGCCGGCGCGTAGTCGGAGGGCACGATGCCGCGGGCGGCGAACACCAGCGGAGCCTCGGCCGCGCCGCCCATCCCACCGGCGACCACCGACTGCACGTGGACGCTGTTGGGCGCGGGATCGAGCGGCCGCGGGTCCGGCTCGGAGACCGATGCCGCTCCGATCGTTACGGTCGCGGGGCCGGCCCGGCTGATCTGCGCGACCTGTCGAAGCGCGGAGTAGGTGCGCAATCCCGCGTCCGCGAACGCGGCCGCGGTGCTCGGAACGGGCTGGATTCCGGTCCGCGCGACATTCGCCCACTCGTGGGCCGCGGCGTAGCGCTCGGGGATGAGACTCGAGCCGACGAACAGCCCAGCCAGGATGAGTACCGCGAACCCCGCGCCGCGGCCGTCCTGCAGGATGTCGCGGCGCGCGTAGCGGCGGGCGAGCGCGAGGCCGATCGCTGCAACGGCGATCGCGGTGACTGCGAACGCGGCGCCGGGGACGAAGATCAGCCACCGCGTGAGCCACAGCGCCTCGACCGTGCGTGAGGTCGCGAGCAGCGCGCCCCACTCGGGCGTGTCAGGGATGAGCGCTGTCATGGGCGGGCCGGTGCGCACGACCGAGAGCGACTCTTCGACGTTGATCGAGCGGACGGTGCCGACGAGCACGCCGAGGACGCCGAGTTCAGCTACCAGCACCAGCGAGGCGACGACCTGCTGGCTGAGGTTGATGGCGATGACGGGGACCAGGTGTGGCAGGTGATGGCGCCAGAAGAGGCGCGAGCGGCTCACGCCGATCGCCCGGGCACCTTCCGTGAACGGCTCGGCGATAAGCCGATCCAGCTCGGCCCGGATCACCCGGTACGGGCCGGCCCATCCGACGAGCAACAGCGCGCCGATGAACACCAGCACGCTCGTGTCGGTCGTCACGAACGCCTTGATGAGGACGAGGGCGACGAGCGTCGCGGGAACGGCCGCCACCAGCTCTGCGATCGTCTCGGTGAGCAGCCGCGCCGGGCGCCACCAGCTCCCGAGCGCGAGGACGAGGACGCCGGCGGCCACGCGCGCGAACCCTGCGAGCAGCACGATCGTCAGCGTCGCCCGCGCACCAGCGAGCACCAGGCTGAACAGGTCCCGGCCGAGCAGGTCCGAGCCGAAGGGGAACACGAGGCCTGGGTCGTAGGGTCGTGGATCGGCTCCGTGCTCGATGAGGAAGTAGATCGGCTCGTGCGGAGCCAGGCGCTCGCCCAGCAGCGCGGCGACGAGCAGCCCGACCAGGGCAACCAGCGCGCCGATCATCAAGGGCTCGAGACGCGGGAGCGCAAGCGGCCGGAGCCGCCCGTTCCCACTCGACACGTCAAGCGGCGCCGCGACTGGGCTACTCACGGTCCGACCCTACCGCGCGACGCAAGCGTCCGGCGCCGCCCGCCCGGGCGCTCGTGCGGCTTTCGGCGTTCGCCTGGGACAACAGCACACCACCGGCGTTCATCACGCCGCTCTTGGATAACGCCGCGTGGAGCAACAGCCCCGCGATAGGCTCGATCCCATGAACCCGAGTCCGGATCGCAGCGGCCTGCCGGCGCGAGACCGAGAGCTTGCGGCCACACTTTCGGAGATGCCCGGGCCGTAGGGGTTCGGCGCGTGGTCTGAAGAACCATGTGTCGCCGGTTCAACTCCGGCCCTCGGCACAGAACACATTCCCCAGCGAATACGAGAAAGGCGTGCGTCCGCGCTGACCCAGCGAGGGACGTGAACCAATGTGCATCGATGACGACTTAGCCATCCTTGAATCGCCGCGGGACGGGTAGGCTGCGGTCCATGCGGTATCTGATCGGTGCGCTGTGCGCCGTCGCAATTCTGTTCGGCGCCGCGCCCAGTGTGGCCAGCGGTGCGACCGTGGAGTGCGGTCGAGTGACCACGTTCGTGGCGCCGAACTCGGTTGGTGCTCTCCTCAGTGGGGACGGTTGGGTCATCTTCGCGAAGCCAGACGGCACGTCAGAGAAGGTCATCCTGCGCTCTGGCACGCTCACGCCGTTCGGGGCGATCGGCGGATACATCTGCGTCGGAATCGATGGCGTGTACTTCACTGGCCTACTCGCGCCGGGCACTGCCGGCTATCTGTCGGAGCCGCAGGACTGGGTTACGGGCACGGGCGTGTACTGCGGCACCGTCGCGGTGAACCCGTTCACCTCCGGTCAGATCTCTGGCCCCCGCACGTTCCAGCTCCGTGGAGGCCTGGGTGCGTTTGGCGACGGGATCTTCAGCGTCCCGACCTCGATCGCGCTTCCAACGGCCGGCAGCTATCTCTGCGGTCGATTCGAAGTCGGCGCGCCGAGCGTTCTTGTGACGGTCCTAATCGTCGGTGACCCCGGATACGTCGCGGCAGGTCTGCCGAACACGAGCACCTCGGCGTCCGGCGACGTATCGACGCCGATGCTCGGCGCTCTCGGTGCCATCCTCCTGGCGATCCTCATATCGATCGGGCTGCGCCGGGGACGGAGGTCGGACAACTCGACAGGAGCGTCCGCTACGTCCTAGCGAACCAAGCCGCGCCGGACCGAACCGCGTCCGTCAGTCAGGCGGTTCTTCGGAACTCCACGCGCGGCCAGCGACCACGGCTGAAGGACCATGGATCGCCTGCTCGACTCCCGGCCCTCGACCTGGAGCGCGCGGGTCGGTCTAGCGAGCGGGGGCGAACGTTGAGGACGGACTCGCGGAGCGGTCGATCGGCTTCTTCTTCTTGACGTCGGGGTTCTTCGCGCGGCGTCGAGCCGCCTTAAGCCGGGCGCGTGATCCAGTGCGTCGCGACATGTTGTCTCCTCTCGGGTCCGGCATCAAGGATGCGCCCTCCGGCGACGCATTGCCAGGACGACCGCCTGTCGCGACACCGAGCGACCCAGCGCTTGTGGCTCCTATCCTCTCCCCGGGGCCTTAGCTCAGCGGTCAGAGCAGCTGCTTTACACGCAGCGGGTCGGAGGTTCGAGTCCCCCAGGCCCCACCAGACACGATCGGAGGCGTTCATGGCCGTGCTCCCCGACTGGCTCACCGCGACGCTCGCGTCCGACGCCGCCCAGGGCCGCGGCGTGGTCCAGCCCGGCCTGCGCCCGCTCGACCCGGCCTGGCGCATCGCCGCGCCGGCGCTCGTCGTCCAGGCGAGCCACGACGACAACCAGGCCGTCGTGTCGGCCCTCGCGGCGCCGCCGGCGCACGGTGTCGTCCTCGTCG
>DATCOD010000067.1:0-8181 GCA_036564905.1 Candidatus Limnocylindria bacterium | reverse complement strand
AGCCGGGCCGCGGACGAGCTCGGTTGGCGGCCGCGCTTCGGCCTGCGCGCCGGTCTGGCCGAGCACGCCGCGTGGCTGCGCGCGCACGAGGGTTAGCCCGCCGAGAGGACCACGGACTTCTTCTCGAGGTACCCGTCGAGGGCCTCGAGGCCGTGCTCCTTCCCGAATCCGGACTGCTTGGAGCCGCCGAAGGGCAGCTGGTCGTACGCGACCTGGATGTCGTTGACCCAGGTGTAGCCGGCCTGGATCTGCTCGATGGCCTTGCGGGCCTTCGCCAGGTCCTTCGTCCAGATCGACGAGCCGAGGCCGTACACGCTCGCGTTCGACTTCGCGATCGCCTCGTCGAGGTCGTTCACGATGACGATCGGGAGGGCCGGGCCGAACACCTCTTCGGTGAGCATCCGCGAATCCTCCGCGACGTCCGAAAGGACCGTGGCGTCCATGAACCAGCCTTTTGAATACTCCATCCCCTGGGGGCGGGTCCCGCCCGCAAGGACTTTGGCGCCTTTCTTCACCGCGTCGGCGACCTGCGATTCGACCTCGGCGCGCTGGTGCTCGCTGTGGAGCGGGCCCATCTTGACGCCCTCGGCGAGGCCGTCGCCGACCTTCCACTCCTTCTTCGCGCGGTCGGCGATCTTCGTCATGAATTCCTCGGCGACCGATGCGAAGACGTACACGCGCTTCACGGCGAGGCAGGCCTGGCCGGCGTTGAAGAATCGGCCGATGGCCGTCGCCGCGGACGCGCGCCGGAGGTCGGCGTCGTCGCAGACGATCATCGGGTCGCTCCCGCCGAGCTCGAGCGTGACGCGGGTCACGTTGTCGGCTGCGAGCTTCATGATCCGTTTTCCCGTCTCGGTCTGGCCGGTGAACGCGACCTTGTTGACCTTCTTGTGCGAGACGAGCGCATCGCCGATCTCGCTGCCCGAGCCGTGCACGATGTTCAGCACGCCCGGCGGCAGCCCCGCGGAGTTGATGATCTCGACGGCCCGCTGCGTCGCGAGCGGCGTCGTCGACGCCGGCTTCAGGACGACCGTGCAGCCGGTCGCGAGCGCGGGGCAGATCTTGTTCGCCATGAGGGTGAGCGGGAAGTTCCACGGCGTGATCGCGGCGACGACGCCGATCGGGCGCCGGATGGTGAGGCCGAACTTCCCCGGGTCGTCCAGCGGGACGTAGTCGCCCCGGATCTTGTCCGCGAGGCCGGCGTAGTACTCGAGGTTCTCCTGGACCCGCGATGCCTCGAGGATCGCGTGGGCGAGCGGCTTGCCCTGCTCCTGCGACAGCAGCTTCGCGAGCTCGGGGACGGCGGCCTTCATCTTCTCGGCCGCCGCATGGAGGATCGCCGCGCGCTTCGTCGGCGGGGTCGCGGCCCAGGCGGGGAACGCCTTGGCCGCGGCCTCGACCGCCGCATCGACGTCCGCGGCGCTGCCGCGCGGGATCGAGTCGATGACCGCGCCGGTCGACGGGTTCTTCACTTCCATCGTCTTGCCGCTCTGGGCGTCGACGAGCTCGCCGTTGATGAACATCTTTGCCATAGAACCTCTCCACCATCCGCTCGCGGCGCTCTTGCGGACGCCGACTGACCAGTTGGTTAGATTGTGCCGGAAATCAACGGAGCGCTGCAGGAGGTCGTCATGTCGGTCGTACGGCTGGAGATACGGGACGCCGTCGGGCACATCGTGCTGGACCGGCCGCCGGCGAACTCGTACGACAAGGCCTTCCTCGACGACCTGTCCGCGGCGATCGACGAGGCGCGGTTCGCCGCGGCGGTCAAGTCCATCGTCGTGCGCAGCGCGTCGGAGAAGTTCTTCTCCGCCGGAGCCGACGTCAAGATGTTCGCCGCGACCGACGCGGACTACCAGGCCGCCTTCGTGATCCACGCCAACGAGGTCATGTCGAAGTTCGAGCGCACCCCGAAGGTCGTCGTGGCGGCGATCAACGGCCACTGCCTCGGCGGCGGTCTCGAGATCGCGCTCTGCTGCGACTTCCGCTTCGCCTCCGAGGGCACGTACAACATCGGGCTCCCCGAGGTGACGCTCGGCGTGCTGCCGGGCACCGGCGGCACGCAGCGGCTCCCGCGGCTCATCGGCCGTCAGAAGGCGCTCGACCTCATGCTCCGGGGTGCCGCGGTCCCGCCGGCCCAGGCGAAGGAGCTCGGCATCGTCGACGAGCTGTTCCCAGCGGCGGAGCTGCAGGAGAAGACCCACGAGTACGCCGCGAAGCTGGCCACCGGGCCGACGCTCGCGCTGGGGAAGATCAAGCTGGCGACCGTCCTCGGCGGTGGGATGGCGTTCCAGGACGGGATGCTCTACGAGCACGAGGCTGTCGGCCGGCTGTTCGCGTCGGAGGACGCGCGCGAGGGCGTGACCGCGTTCACCGAGAAGCGCAAGCCCACGTACAAGGGCAAGTGAGCTGACGAAGCTCGTCTCCCGCAGGGAGACGATCGACGGCTCTCCGCTGCTGCCCGGTACGCGGCCGATCGAGCTCCATTACCGAGATGGCGGCACCGGCGCGCCGCTGGTGGTCCTCCACGGCGGATGGGGGTACGGCTTCTATCCGCACGACGACGCGATCGCGTCGCTCGACCGCCGGTTCGTGATCCCGGATCGCACCGGCTATGGCCGGTCGTCGCACATCGAAGCGCTGCCGCCGGGATTCCACGTCGCCGCGGCGATCGAGACCGAGCGGCTGCTCGACGCGCTCGGGATCGTCCGCACCGCGCTCTGGGGTCACAGCGACGGCGCGGTGATCGCGACGTTGCTCGCCCTGCGGGACCCCGATCGCTACAGCGGGATCGTGGTCGAGGCGATCCATCTCGATCGCGCGAAGCCGCGGTCACGCGAGTTCTTCTTGCGCATGGCGAACGACCCGGATGCCTTCGGCGAGCGCGTCGTGAGCAAGCTCGCGGACGACCTTGGCGAGGAGTACTGGCGCACGATCATCCGTGCCGGCGGACGCGCCTGGCTCGACATCGCGGCCACGCCGGACGCGGACCTCTACGACCATCGCCTGCACGAGCTCCGCGTCCCGCTGCTCGTCCTGCACGGCGCCCTGGACCCGCGCACCGAGCCGGGCGAGCTCGATCGCATCCGCCGCGATGTGCCCACCGCCCGGATCGAGCTGCTGGCCGGCGCGGGTCACAGCCCGCACAGCGAGCGCGAATTCGCCGCCCGCTGCACCGCGCTGGTCGGCGACTTCCTCGCGTCCCTGCCGGCGTGATCAGCCGACGAACGGTCCGCGCCCGCCGGACGGTCCTCAGTGGTATAACCATTTGCCTATTGGGCTTCGCCCGGCAGGGGCGGGGTCGGGAGGATGCGGATGGCCATCGCCGAGCGCCCGACGCGCACGTTCCGTGATCTGCGTGACTGGCTCAAGCGGATCGAGGACCTCGGCGAGCTGCGCGTCGTCCGCGGCGCCCGCTCGGAGGACGAGATCGGCATGGCGACCGAGCTCGCCGGCCGCGTCCACGGCACCCCGGCCCTCCTGTTCGACGAGATCCCCGGATACCAGAAGGGCTTCCGGGTGCTTTCGAACGCGCTCGGCTGGTTCCCGCGGCTCGCCCTGACCCTCGGCCTGGACCCGAAGGCCTCGCCCGAGGACCTGGTGAAGGCCTGGCAGAAGCGCGTGAGCGCGGGCATCGTCCCGATCCCGGCGACCGAGGTGAAGGACGGTCCGATCTTCGAGAACGTGAAGCGCGGCGCGGACGTCGACATGACCATCTTCCCGGCGCCGAAATGGCACGAGGACGACGGCGGCCGCTACATCGGCACCGGCAGCTTCGACATCACGCGCGACAAGGACAACGGCTGGGTGAACCTCGGCTGCTACCGCGTGATGCTCCACGACAAGAACAAGCTCGGCTTCTACATCTCGCCGGGCAAGCACGGCCGGATGCACCGTGACGCGTGGATCGCGAGCGGCGAGAAGATGCCGATCGCGTTCGTCGCGGGCGGCGACCCGCTGCTCTTCCTCGCGGCCGCGACCGAGGTGCAGTTCGGGCTCACCGAGTACGACTGGGCCGGCGGCGTGCGCGGCGAGTCCTTCCGGGTCGTGAAGGGGCCGATCACCGGACTGCCGCTGCCCGCGGACGCCGAGATCGTCATCGAGGGCTGGGTGGATCCGAAGGAGCGCATCGTCGAAGGTCCGTTCGGCGAATGGACCGGGTACTACGCGAGCGATGCGCGGCCGGAGCCGTTCATGCAGGTCGAGGCGGTCTACTACCGCAACGACCCGATCATCCTCGGGTCGCCGCCGAACCAACCGCCGGACGAGCAGTCGTTCTACCGCGCCTTCCTGCGCTCGGCGCAGCTCCGCCAGCAGCTCGAGGCCGCCGGGCTCCCGGGGCTGAAGGGCGTCTGGTGCCACGAGGTCGGCGGCTCGCGCCTGTTCAACGCGATCTCGATCGAGCAGCGCTACGCCGGTCATGCCCGCCAGGCCGGCCACCTTGCCGCGACCGTGCACGCCGGCGCGTACCTCGGCCGGTACGTGATCGTGGTGGACGAGGACATCGACGTGATGGACCTCAACGACGTCATCTGGGCGATGGCCTCTCGATCGGACCCCGTGGATTCCATCGACATCATCAAGCGCGCGTGGAGCGGGCCGCTCGACCCACGGATCCCGAAGGACCGCAAGGGCCACAGCTCGCGCGCGATCATCGACGCGACGCGGCCGTTCGAATGGCGCGCCGACTTCCCGCCGGTGAACACACCGAGCCCGGAGGTCAAGCGCAAGGCGAAGGAGAAGTTCGGTTACCTGCTCCGGAACGAGCCGCACCCGAGCGACGGGAAGCTGAGCTAGCCCCATGCTCGACCGCTCGGCGAAGCTGGCGGCGAAGGGCGTCGTCATCGAATACTGGCTGGGCCGCTCGCGCACGATCTTCACCGCGGTCCAGGGCGTCGACCTCACCGTTCGGCCCGGCGAGTTCGTCGCCATCGTGGGTCCGTCGGGCTGCGGCAAGACGACGTTCCTCAACGCGGTCGACGGTCTCCTTCCGATCAGCGACGGCAGCCTCACGCTCGACGGGCGGGCGATCACGAAACCCGGCCGCGACCGCGCGATGGTCTTCCAGCAACCGGGGCTCCTGCCCTGGCGCACGGTCCTCGGCAACGTGCTCTTCGGGGTCGAGGCGCAGGGGAGCATCCGCAACGGCGACGCGGTGTCCCGCGCGAAGGAGCAGATCGAGCTCGTCGGCCTGGCGGGGTTCGAGGACGCCTACCCCCTGGAACTGAGCGGCGGCATGCAGCAGCGCGTGAACCTCGCGCGTGCGCTCCTCACCGACCCAGATATGCTCCTGCTCGATGAGCCGTTCGCGGCCCTCGACGCCCAGACGCGCGAGATGATGCAGCTCGAGCTGCTGAAGATCTGGTCCAAGACCAAGAAGACCGCGCTGTTCATCACCCATGACATCAAGGAGGCGATCTACCTCGCCGACCGGGTCATCGTGTTCACGCGACGCCCGGGCAAGGTCAAGAACGTGGTCGACATCGACCTGCCGCGGCCGCGCGACCTGCGCGTGAAGCGCGACCCGACGTTCCTCGGGTACGAAGACCAGATCTGGGAGAGCATCCAGGAGGAACTCGCGGTCCCGGCTGAGCGCCTCGTGGCCGGGATGCCCGCGGCATGACGCTCAAGGAAGCGGACCGGATGATCCCGGCGACCGCGGGCGAGACCGACCCGACGCGCGCGCGGCGATCCGTCGTTCGGCCGAGCCGGATGCGGCAATACGAGCCGCTCATCGTCGGCGCGCTCAGCGTCGCAGCCGTGCTCACGGTCTGGCAGCTCGTCGCGAACGCGCGGGTCATGCCGGTCCTCTTCCTTCCGGGACCGACAGACGTCGCGCAGGCGTTCGTCCAGCTCTTCCAGGCAGGGGACATCTGGCTCGACATGGCGACGAGCGGCGAGGAGCTGGCCATCGGCTTCGGGATGGCGATCGTCGTCGGACTGCTGATCGGCCTCGGCATGGGCTGGTACACGCGGTTCCAGTACGCGATGGATCCGCTCGTGAACTTCTTCTACAGCACGCCGCGCCTCGTGCTGCTGCCGCTGTTCATCATCTGGTTCGGCATCGACATCCAATCGAAGATCGCGGTCATCTTCCTGGGCGCCCTGTTCCCGGTCATCATCAACACGATGGCCGGTGTTCGGAACACGGAAGCCGCGCTCCTTCGCGTCGCGCGCTCGTTCGGCGCGTCGGACGCACTCATCTTCCGGCGCGTCGTGCTTCCGGGGTCGGTGCCGTTCATCCTCACCGGGTTCCGGCTCGGCGTCGGGCACGCGCTCACGGGCGTGGTCGTTGGCGAGCTCATCGCGGCGCGGCATGGCGTCGGCATGCTCGTCGCGATCGCCGGTCAGACCTTCCAGACCCCCAAGATGCTCGCGGGCGTCATGATCATCGCGGGCACGGGCATGCTGCTCACGATGATCCTCCAACGGGTCGAGAACCGATTCCAGTCCTGGCGTCCTCAGATGCGGCGATAGTGGAAAGGGTAGGAACCATGACGAAGACCCTCGCGGCTCTAGCGGCAGTGGTGGCGATCCTCGCGACAGCGTGTGGTGGCGGCGCGGGCGGCACGGCCGCGACGAGCGCGCCCGCCAAGACGGTGGCGGCGGCATCGCCGACCCCAACGAAGCGACCCTGCTGCACGAAGGTGACGGCGGCGTACGGCAACATCAGCGCGGACGACTGGCTGTCCTGGTACGCGTTCGAGAAGGGCATCTTCACCGAGAACGGGCTCACGGTCGATCTCCAGTCGATCAACGGCGGCGCGCAGACGAGCGCGGCGCTCCTCGCGAACCAGATCCAGATCGCGCAGTTCGGCGGTGCCGAGGCCCTGAGCGCGAACGCCGGCGGCGCCGACCTCGTGCTCGTGGCGAACCTCGCCCCGGTATACCCGTACAAGCTCTACGCCGCCAAGGGCATCACCAGCATCGCGGGTCTGAAAGGCAAGAAGGTCGGCGTCTCGAACGCCGGCGGCTCGAGCGACATCGCGACGCGCGCCGCGCTCAAGGCAGCCGGCCTCGACCCGGACAAGGACGTGACGATCGTCGCGGTCGGCTCGCACGCCAACCGCACCGCCGCGCTCCTCGCCGGCTCCATCGACGCGGGCGTGGACGACCCGCCGGAGGACCTCGCGCTCGTGAAGGCCGGGTTGACCGTACTCGTGGACCTCGCCGCCAAGAAGCTCCCGGCCGCGAACACGGGCGTGATCATGTCCCGTGCCTTCCTGAACGCGAACAAGGACACCGTGCAGGCGTACGTCGATTCCCTCACCGTCGCCCGCGCCCGGATGAAGGCCGACAAGGCTGGCGCGACCGCTGTGCTCGGGAAGTACTTCAAGCTCACCGATCAGCCCGCGCTCGATGGCGCGTACGACTTCTTCATCAACGAGGTCACGAGCCCGTACCTCTTCCCGGAGGTGATCCAGTTCAAGGACGCGGTCGACATCCTCGGCAAGGACAACCCCAAGATCGGGGCGGTCGATCTGAGCAAGATGATCGATCGCACCTTCATGCAAAGCGCGCAGGACCGGAAGCTCGGCGGTTAACCGGGTAGAAGAGGAGGCGGGCAGTGGCGCAGTTCACCGACCGCATCGAGCCGAAGGAGTTCGGCAAGATGCCCGAGGAGTACCGCGACCTGCTGACCCGCCTCCTCACGATCCAAGCCGATTGCGAGATCGGCGGGCCGCATATCTACGTCGACCACTGGACCCTCCGCGCGCCGACCGTCGATGATCAATGGCGCGTGGCCCGCATCGCCTCGGAGGAGATCGACCACTGCCGCAAGTTCCTCCGGATGCTCGGGATGGTCGGCCTCGACCGGTCGGACATCCTGTTCCGGCCCCGCTCGAAGCGGGAGGTCGACGCGTTCAAGGTCGACATGCCCGAGTGGGGCGACTTCGCGGCGTTCGGCTTCCTCATCGACAAGGTCGGTCAGTACCAGCTCGACGAGATGGTCGGCTCGTCGTTCCTGCCCACCGATGACGTCCTCCCGACCATCCTCCGCGAGGAGCTGGGTCACGTCGCCTACGGCGAGCAGCAGCTGCAGAAGATGATCGAGACGCCCGATGGCAAGGTGGCCGCCCAGCGGGCCATCGACAAGTGGTACGTCGTCGGCCTCGACATGTTCGGCCGGTCGAACTCCGCGCGCGACGAGCGGTACATCGAGTGGGGCCTGAAGAAACG
>DATCOD010000066.1:0-5973 GCA_036564905.1 Candidatus Limnocylindria bacterium | reverse complement strand
TGGCGGACGTGGTCAGGGAGTTCGGCCGGCTCGACATCCTCGTGAACAACGCGGGCATCGGCACGATGGCCGACGTCGAGCAGGAGACGGCCGAAGGCTGGGACCGGGTCATCGCGGTGAATCAGAAGGGCGTCTGGCTCGGCATGAAGCATCCGGTTCCGGCGATGCGCGCGAGCGGTGGCGGAAGTATCGTGAACGTCTCGTCGATCTTCGGCGCGGTCGGCGGCTTCGGCGGATCGATCGCATACCACGCGTCGAAGGGCGCGGTGCGCCTGATGACGAAGAACGCCGCGATCCGGTATGCGAAGGAAGGCATCCGCGTGAACTCGATCCATCCGGGCTTCATCGACACGCCGATGATCGCGGACGTCAAGGACACCCCGATCGAACAGCTGATCCTGCAGAGCACTCCGGTCGGACGCTTGGGTCGGCCGGAGGAGATCGGCGACGTCATCGCGTTCCTGAGCGGGCCGAAGGCCTCGTACATGACCGGTTCGGAGATCTACGTCGATGGAGGGTGGACGGCCGCGTAATGGAGTACCTCAGCGGTCCAAATTCAATTGGAGGTCGATCGAGATGATGTGGGGTTACAACGAAGGCTGGAGCTGGCTCTGGATGGCGGCCATGATGGTCCTGTTCTGGGGCGGCGTCGTCACGCTGGTCATCTTTGCCGCCCGCAGCTTCAACCCGGGCAGGCGGGAGGGCGACGCGGCCATGGACACTCTCCGCAAGCGACTCGCCGCCGGCGACATCAGCCCGGAGGACTTCGACAAGACCCGCAAAGCGCTGCAGGGGTAGCGCCGTGCGCGACCGCACCCTGCTGATCATCGGCCTGTTCTCGATCGGCGCTTCGCTCGTGATCGGGGTCGCCGGACTGGTCGCCGGATCCCCGGGAGGCAGGGGCGGTGACATCGGCATCGATCGAGCGATCCAGGGCGCCCAGAACGTCGCGGCGTCCTACCCCGGCGGCGGGCTTGTCGTCGACGAGGTGATCGAGTTCTCGCACAACTACTACGCATCGATCCGCGAGAAGGATTCCGGCGTTGGAGCGTTCGAGGTCCTGATCGAACGGGCGACCGGGAACGTGACCCGCGAGCCCGGTCCCGACATGATGTGGAACGCCAAGTACTCGACGATGGGCGGGACCATGATGGGTCGTTCCGTCGTCGTCCCATCCGGATCGATGACGGTCACCGGCGAGGAGGCGCGGGCCATCGCTCAGCGCTGGCTCGACTCCAACCGGCCCCACTCGACCGCCAAGCCGCCCGACGCCTTCTACGGTTACTACACCGTCGACTTCGAGAGCTCGGGCCAGGTGGCGGGCATGCTCTCAGTGAACGGCTACACGGGACAGGTCTGGTTTCACAGCTGGCACGGCAGCTTCATCCAGCTGAGAGAGCTCGGCACGTGAGGCGGTCCCCGAACACGCGCTAGCGAACGACGACGGGCGCGCGGATGCCCGCTTCCGCGTGGCCGGGAACGCTGCAGCACACCGAGAAGCACCGCGACCGCGTCCTAGCATGAGCCGATGAACGGCGGATCCGTTGACTCGCTCGGGTAGCGCCGCAGGCGCGGGTCGCGGCCGTTTGGTCATGGTGCTCGGGATCAGCAGCGCGATCCTGGTCGCCGAGGTCATCGTCGGGCTGCTGGCCAACAGCCTCGCATTGCTCGCCGATGCCGGGCACGTGTTCGCCGATGTCGTCGGTACGGCCCTCGCGCTGACGGCGATCTGGCTGGGGTCGCGGCCGGCCACCCGCACGCAGACCTTTGGCTTCTACCGGTTCGAGATCCTTGCGGCGGTCCTGAACGGGATGCTGCTGTTCGCGATCGCCGCGTACGTGCTCATCGAGGCCTGGCGGCGGCTGGGTAGCGAGCCCGTGATCGCGACGGGGCCGATGCTCGCTGTGGCCGCGGCGGCCCTCGCGGCCAATGGCGTCGCCCGCGCTGCTCCTGCGGCCGGCGCAGGGAGGCAGCCTCAATCTGCGCGGCGCATATCTCGAGGTGCTGAACGACGCGTTCGGTTCGGCCGCGGTGCTCGGCGCCGCGCTGGTCATCACGTTCACCGGCTTTCGGGCCGCTGACGCGATCGCCTCGGGACTCATCGGCGTGTTGATCCTGCCGCGTACGTGGGGCCTCCTCCGAGAGTCAGTGGACGTGCTGCTCGAAGCCACGCCGAAGAGCGTGGACCTGGACGAGGTGCGCCGACACATCCTCGAGGCGCCAAGCGTGCGGGAGGTCCACGACCTGCACGCCTGGACGATCACCAGCGGGATGAACGTCGTCTCGGCTCACGTCATCGTGGATGAGGGCGCGAAGAACGCCGAGATCCTGGACGCCCTTTGCCGTTGCCTCTCGACGCAATTCGACATCGAGCACTCCACGTTCCAGCTCGAGACCCAGGACCGTCTGCCGCTCGAAGACGCGGCGCATCGGTGACGCCGCGCGGAGCGCGTCCTTGGTATCGGCGGTCAGCTGCCCTCACGAACGAAGACCCCTGATGTGGATGGCATCAGGGGTCTCCGTTCGCGAAGGGAGGGTCGGGACTATCAGGGTGGGCAGGCACGCCGCAGCGCGGCGGCGTGTCGGGTGACCGCGGCGGACGCCCGCGCACGCGCGCTCGACGGATAGGCGGCGGTGAGCGAGTTCTGCAGCGTCACATACCCGATGGCACGAGGGCCGTCGGTGATCTCGAGCTCCAGATAGGCGGTGGGCGCGAGCGGCACGCCGGTGTGTCGGCGATCTTCGAAGCTGATCGTCAACGGGAGCGGGCGGCGGTCGAACACCACGCTGAACCGGGTCAGGCCGCAGGTCGTTCGCAGCTCCTCGCACAACGCATCGACCGCGAGGAGCAGCGAGGAGGAGCGTTCACCGGCGCGGGTCACGTGCGCGACGCTATCAAGAGGGACCTCGGTGCGGTATCGGCCGGTCGATGACTCTGCAATTGGGGGTGTCGGTCGGGTGGCTAGAGCATCCCTCGTTCGCGTGCCCGCATCACCGCTTGGAGCCGAGAGTGGGCATCCATCTTGTGCAGGATCACCTGGACGTACGTGCGGATCGTGGACACGGTCAGGCCGAGCTGCTCCGCGATCGCCCGCGTCCCGAGTCCGATCGCGAGGCAGCGAAGGACCTCGAGCTCGCGGTCGGTCAGGCCCGCGGAGGCTTTCACCTCTCGAGCGGTGCGGGCTTTCTGATGGCGGAGCACTCGAGCCAGGGTCCCCTCCGAGACGAGCATCTCGCCGCTGGCGGCGTCACGGATCGCGTCGATCACCTGGGTCGCCGCTCTCGTCTTGAGGAGGTAACCCGCCGCGCCGGCCTCGAATGCGCTGACGAGAACGTCATCGCTGTCGTCCGACGTGAGGATGACCACCGCCGACTCGGGCAGCAGCTGTTTCAGCTCGGCGACGATCTCGACCCCGGTGCGGTCGGGAAGGTGGTGGTCGAGCAGCACGACATCCGGTCGAGCCTCGGCCGCCAGCCGCAGCCCATCCGACGCGGTGTGGGCTAGACCCACGACCAACAGGTCGGCGGAGCTCGTGATGAGCAGTCGCAGTCCCTCCGCGATGACCTCGTGATCGTCCACGACGAGGACGCGGATCGGCTCAGATATGGTCGCGACGTCCCCGCGGCAGCTGCGGACCGGGCCCCGTCACGGCCGGGAGGGCAAGCTCGAATGTCGAGCCGTTCCCCCGCCCCGAGCTGATCGCGGTGATGCTCCCGCCATGCGCCGCGAGCACGAGCCGGGTGAAGTACAGGCCCAGT
Source organism: Candidatus Limnocylindria bacterium (assembly GCA_036564905.1). Classification (GTDB taxonomy): domain Bacteria; phylum Chloroflexota; class Limnocylindria; order P2-11E; family P2-11E; genus UBA4735. The sequence goes on along the minus strand of DATCOD010000066.1, from coordinate 2,214 downwards.
CCCACACCGGGAATGTGCGTCGTGGCCTCGTTCCGGATCCGGCCGTACTTGCGGAAGAGATGTCGGATCTCTCCCGGCTCGAGCCCAATGCCGTTGTCGGTGACGCGAACGACCGCGCGCCCATCGGACCGGAGGCTAGCGCCGATCTCGACCGTGGCCTCGGAGAACTTGAGCGCGTTGTCGCGAACGTTCAGGATCGCTCGGCGGATCGCGTCGCGGTCCGCGTGGACCATGATCGGCTGGTCCGGGAGGATGAGACGGATGCGAGGTTGGTCGTCGGTCAAATCGCTCAGGACGGTGCGCAGATCGAAATTCTCCGGCTCGAGGCGACCGGTCCCGGCCTCGAGCTGCGCGACGGAGAGGAGATCTTCCGCGAGACCCGTCAAGCCGTGCGCCTGTTCAAGCAGCTGCGCGAGGGCGCGACGCTCCGCGGCGCCGAGGGCCGGCGCTCGGGTGAGGCCGGCCGCCACGATCTCGATCGCCGCGACCGGCGCGCGAAGCTCGTGCGCGATCAGCGAAAGGAACTCGTCGCGTTGCGCGAGGAGGCGGCGGAGCTCCTCCTGGTGGCGGCGGATGAGATCGACGAGGTACGCGAAGGCCACGAGGATCAGGAGCCGGGTCCCGCGGTTCCAGGTGGCCGCCGGGAGGCTCGCGATGCGCACGGCGGACTCCGCGTAGCCCCAGGTCAGGCCGGTGAGGATCGCGACGCCGATGCCGAGGCCCCGACCGATATACCACGCGGCGACCGCGGTCGGGACGACGTAGAAGATCGAGAAGCTGAACTCGAGGCCGGTCGAGAGATCGATCAGCCCGATCGCGGGCACGACCAGCACGAGAGCGATCGCCGCGACCGCCCTGAACCGTCGTTGCATCCGTCGATAGTGCCACCGCGGCACGCTCGGGAAGAATCCTCACGCGGCCTCGGCGCATGCGATCGGCGCGTCAGCGGGTGACCCGGTAGATCCCCCCGGACGATCCGTACTGGAGCACGTACACCTCACCCGCGCGGTCCTGCGCGAACGAGCCGATCGAGAAGCCAGCCGTCGCGATCTGCGCTTGCGCAATGACGCGACCATTCTCATAGCGGAGACCCCAGATGCGGCCGCTGCAGTAGTCGCCGTACAGATACACGCCACGGAGATCCGCCGCCGCCCCGCGATCGACGAACCCGCCGGTCACGGAGCAGCCGAGGCTGTGCGCGTACTCGAAGACCGGCAGGGTCAGGCCGGTCGTATCGCACCGCGAGGCGTTGTAGCAGTGCGTCGCCTCCATGATGTTCCAGCCATAGTTCGCGCCCCGCGACACGAGATCGATCTCCTCCCATGCGTCCTGCCCTACGTCGCCGAGCCAGAGTGCGCCGGTCTCGGTGTCGAACGAGAAGCGCCACGGATTGCGCAGGCCGTAGGCCCAGATCTCGCCCCGCCCGCCGCCGGCGGCGAACGGGTTGTCGGATGGGACGCCATAGCGCGTCCGGTCGGTGACGTCGATGCGCAGCAGCTTGGCCAGCAACACGTTCCGGTTCTGCCCGTTCCGCATCGGATCGCCGCCCGAGCCGCCATCGCCCATCCCGATGTACAGATAGCCGTCGGGACCGAACGCGAGCTGTCCGCCGTTGTGGTTGTCGAACGGTTGCGGGATCTCGAGGATGACCGCCTCGCTCGCGTTGTCCGCCATCGTTCCGTTCGAGGTGAAGCTCGCGATCTCGGTGCGGAGCGGTCCGCCGCGCGTGTAATCGACGAAACAGATGCCCGTCCGCGCGAAGTCCGGCGCGAAGGCGAACCCGAGGAGCCCCTTCTCCCCGCCGAACTCGACGTGATCGCGGATGTCGAGGAACACGGTCGCGCTCGCGTCGCCTTCGCGGAACGTGAGGATGCGGCCCGGCTGCTCGAGCACGTACCAGCGCCCGTCCGGTCCCTGGAACGCGCCGGTCATCGAGTTGAACGCGAGCCCGTTCATCGCGCGGACGAGCCGGACCTGCGGGATCACCGCGGTGGTCGGGCTCGCGGTCGCAGGTGGCGTTGCGGGGGATGGCGAGGCGGGCACCGCCTGCGACGGGAACGGCGACGGCGCGACCGTCGGTGTCGGCGCTGTCGCAGACGACGAGCACGCGCACAGGAGGACCACCGCGAGCGCGAGCCGACATGCTCCCATGACCGTCACCCGTCATCCCTTGACGACGCGCGTGATGTGTTTCACATGGGATCGCTCATGGTT
>DATCOD010000065.1:0-13093 GCA_036564905.1 Candidatus Limnocylindria bacterium | reverse complement strand
CTCGTCCGCGGGCTCAACGCTCGCTCGTCAGAGCGCCGAGCCCGCCCAGCACGAGACGCCGAGCTGGGCCGGCGCGTACGACGTCCAGTGCTTGATCACGAGCCCGTCGCGCCCGGTGGACCGGATCCGCGGCGAGATGCTCGAGTTCGGAGCGGACTGCGTTCTCGTCGTCGGCGACGAAACAGTCGTGAAGATCCACGTCCACACGCTCCATCCGCACGAGATCATCCGTATCGCGACGGGCGCGGGCCGGATCAGCGACGTCGTCGTCGAGGACCTCGATGCGATGTCGGCGGCGCACGAGGCCGAGACGGGCATCGTCGTGACATCGCCGGCCCACGAGCCGGTCGACCTCGCGGTGGTCGCGGTCGTCCCCGGAGACGGCCTCGGCCGCATCGCGACGTCGCTAGGGGCACGCGTCGTGCGCGGCGGGGCCACGATGAATCCATCGACCGAGCAGCTGCTCGATGCGGTCAAACGGGCGAACGCACGCCATGTCGTGCTGCTGCCGAACGACAAGAACGTGATCCTCGCGGCCGAGCAGGCCGCGTCGCTCGCCGGCCCGATCGCGGTCACCGTCCTGGCGGCGCGCAACGTCGCGCAGGGCATGGCCGCGCTCGCGAGCTGGGACCAGAGTGACGCTCCGGAAGGCGCGATCGCCACGATGCGTGAAGCGGCCGAGCGGGCGCATTCGATCGAGATCACGACCGCGATCCGCGATGCGGAGGTCGACGGCCAGCGCGTCGGGAAGGGCCAGCATCTCGCGCTCCTCGATGGCACCCTCGTCGCGTACGCGGACGACGAGCTGTCCGCGCTCGCGACGGCCGCGAAGACGCTCAGCGAGACCGGACTCTTCACGCTGTACATCGGCGCGGGCGTCGACGACGCGCGGCGCGATGCCGCCGCCGCGCGGCTCCGCGTGACGTTCCCCGGTGCCGAGGTGGAGGTCGTGGATGGCGGCCAGCCGCACTACCCCTTCATCGTCGCAGCGGAATAGCACCAGCCTCGACCTCAAGGTCGAGGCTCTGCCGGGCATCGGCGACGAGTCGGTGAAGCTCCTCGAGCGGCTCGGCATCCGCACGATCGGCGATCTGCTCTGGCACCTGCCGACGCGCTACGAGGACTTCACGCAGATCCAGCCGCTCCGTCAGCTGCGCGTGGGCCGAGATCAGACGACCGAAGCGATCGTCGGCCGGATCAGCGAACGGCGCACCGCGCGCGGGCAGATGCTCACCGAGGTCGAGCTCATCGATCCGGCCGACCATGCGCCGACGCGAGTCCGCGCGACGTGGTTCGGGCGGCAGTTCATCAAGCAACGCTTTCGCGAGGGACAGCTCATCCGCCTGTCGGGGAAGGCGACGTTCTACGGACAAGCCCTCCAGCTCGCGAGCCCGAACGTCGAGGCCGCCGATGCCGAGCGCGTGCACACCGGCCGGATGGTCCCGATCTACAAGCTCACCGAGGGCTTGAAGGAAGGGAATCTGCGGCGCTGGCTTCACACCGCGGTCGAGGGCGGGCCGAAACGCTCGCCCGTCGTCAGCGAAGTGCCCGACGGTCTCCCCCCGTCGATCCGCGAGCGCCGCGAGCTGTTGCCGCTCCCCGAGGCGCTCCGGGAGGTCCACTTCCCCTCGACGGAGGCGCGGCTCATCGAAGGCCGTCGCCGGCTCGCGTTCGACGAGCTCCTCACGCTCCAGCTCGGCCTCGCTCAACGGCGCGCCCGCTGGCAGAAGAACGCGAAGGCGCCGACGCTGGCGGCTCCGGACGCCAGAGTGCGGCAATGGATGGCCGCGCTGCCGTTCACGCTGACGGCGGGTCAGCTGAAAGCCTTTGACGAGATCCGCTCCGACATCGGACGCACGATCCCGATGTCGCGGCTCCTCGAGGGCGACGTCGGATCGGGCAAGACGGTCGTCGCCGCGCTCGCGGCTCGGATCGCGGTCGCGTCGGGCACGCAGGTGGCCCTCATGGCGCCGACCGAGCTCCTCGCTGAGCAGCACTTTCGCACGCTCTCGATGCTTTTCGCGGACGGTGGCCCCTCGGTTCGGCTCCTGACCTCCAGCGTGAGCGCGCCCGATCGCCGCGACATCCTCGCTCGACTCGAGGCCGGCCTCCTCGATGTCGTCGTCGGCACGCACGCCCTCGTCGTCGACAGCGTCGCGTTCAAGCAGCTCGGCCTCGCGGTCGTCGACGAGCAGCACCGCTTCGGCGTGCGCCAGCGAACGACCCTACGCGAGAAGGGCGTCGATCCGCACCTCCTCCTCACCACGGCCACGCCGATCCCGCGGACGCTCACCCAGACGATCTACCGCGACCTCGACCTGTCGGTCCTGAGCGAGCTACCCGCGGGGCGGCAGGAGATCCGGACCGAGGTCCGCCCGCCCGACGCGCTCCCGAAGGTGTGGCCGTGGCTGCGCGACCGCATCGCGAACGGCGAGCAGGCGTTCATCGTCACGCCGCGCATCGATCCGGCGGATGGCGATGATGACGCGCCGAGCGCGATCGACACGTACCAGGAGCTCAGCTCCGGCGCGCTCGCTGGGCTCCGTGTGGCCCTGCTCCATGGCCGGATGCCGGCGAAGGAGCGCGATCAGACGATGCGCCGGTTCGCCGAGGGCGAGCTCGACGTGCTCGTCGCGACGACGGTGGTCGAGGTCGGGATCGACGTGCCGAACGCCACGGTGATGGTCATCCTGGGCGCCGAGCGGTTCGGGCTCGCGCAGCTCCATCAGCTCCGCGGACGCGTTGGCCGCGGCGACAAACGCTCCGTCGCGGTCCTCGTGAGCGAAGACGCCGGCGACTCCGAGCGGTTGCAGGCGATGGTCGAGCGGAAGGACGGCAAGCCGCTCGATGGCTTCGCCCTCGCGCAGCGCGATCTCGAGATCCGTGGGGCCGGGGAGTTCCTCGGCGACGAGCAAAGTGGCGTCGACGAGCTGCGGATCGTCGACCTCAAGGACGTCGACCCGCGCCTCGCGCGCGAGACCGCGGAGGACGCCGACGCGATCCTCTCCTCGGACCCGACGCTCGAACGGCCCGAGCACGCCGGCCTCGCGGCCGGGGTCGAGGCGCTCTGGCGCCGGTACGCGTTGGCTTGAAACGAGCGACGAACGGCTTTGCCGCGAGGAGCGAGTCCTCTGCCTGCTCTTCCCGGCGAAGCCGGGAGATCGAACGGGCATGAGGGTGATCGCGGGCGAGGCCAAGGGCCGCCGGTTGGTCGTTCCCGCGGGCGGTGGGACGCGGGCCGCGACCGACCGGATCCGAGAGACCCTGTTCGGCATCCTGTCCCCGGTCCTCGCCGGCAGCGACGTCCTGGACCTGTTCGCCGGCGCCGGCTCCCTGGGCATCGAGGCGCTCTCGCGCGGCGCGGCCCATGTGACGTTCGTCGAGCAGGATGGGAAGGCGATCGCGGCCATCAAGCGCAACCTGGAGACGACCGGTTTCACCGGTCGCGCGACCGTCGTGCGGCGGGAGGTCCTGGGCTATCTCGCCGGGCCCGTGCGTGCGGACATCGTCTTCTGCGACCCGCCGTTCGCCGACGTCGAGGTGCACGGCGCGGTCCTCGCGAAGGTCGCGGCGCCCGACCGCCTCGTCGTCGCCCGCGCGCTGCGGAAGCACCTTCCGGCCATCCCGCCGACCCTCCGGGTCGAGCGAACGAAGGAGATCGGCGAGGAGACGCTCCTCCTGCTCCAGTACAGTGAGAAGGCTTCCGCGGGAGGGTAACGATGGACATCCAGTTCCTCGTCGAGCGACTGGAAGCGCTCGTCGTCAATGCGCGCAAGCTGCCCATGACCAGCCAGATCATCCTCGAGCAGGCGGCCGTCCTCGACCTCATCGACCAGATGCGCGTCGCCATCCCCGAAGAGGTGAAGCAGGCGCGCCGGATCGTGCAGGAGAGCGACCGCGTCGTGCAGAAGGCCCGCGAGGAAGGCGAGCAGATCATCGGCGCCGCGCAGGAGCAGGCGGCGATCCTCCTGCAGGATCAATCGATCATCCGCGAGGCGGAGCTGCGCGCCGGGGACACCGAGACACAGGCCCAGGCGAAGGCCGACGAGACGATGCGCGGGGCCGATCAGTACGCGTCCGATGTGCTCATCCGGCTCGAGAGCGACCTCGTGAAGACCCTGTCGATCGTGAAGAAGAGCCTCGAAGTGCTCGAGGAGCGGCGTCCCGAGCCAGTCCGCGAGTAGGTGGTGACGCGTGCTCATCAACGTCGCGCCTCTGCTGAAGCAGCCGCTGGGTACCCGGGTCGATATCGACATCGCGGAGGCGCCGATCGATCCCCGCGGTGAGAATGCGGGGCTGCTCGACGCGTCCATCGTCGACGTCGATGCGCTCATCCATGCGACACATACGAATCCCGGCGCGTACTTCGAAGGATCGGCCGATGCGCACATCGCGGCGCAGTGCGCGCGCTGCCTGACGCCGATCGACGCACCGGTCCATGCCGAGTTCGCCGAGCAGTACTACGCGACGCTCCCGGTCGAGACCGGCGTCGCGCTCGTCGAGCCGCCGTTCGACGCGAAGACGATCGACTCCGACTTCAGGGTCGACCTGACGGACCTGCTGCGCGAGGAGCTCATCCTCGTGACGCCGGTGGCTGCGCTCTGCCGTCCGGACTGCGCGGGCCTCTGCCTGGTCTGCGGCGACGACCTGAACGAGCGGCCGCACGCGCACGATGAGGTGGTCGATACACGCTGGACGGTGCTTCGCGAGCTGAAGGACAAGATCGCGGAGGAGGAGCGCCGATCTGCAAGCTGACAAGTACCTACAATCAGCAGCGAGTAATCAAGGGAGAGTCACGAATTGGCCGGTGAACCGAAGAAGCGAACCCCGCACGCCGCGCAGGGTGACCGTCGCAGCCACCTCCGGCTGCGCGCCGCGAACCTCGTCCCCTGCCCGCAGTGCAAGAGCCCGAAGCCGTCACATCAAGCCTGCCCGCATTGCGGGATGTACCGCGGCCGGCAGGTGATCAAGATCCGCGCCAAGAAGCGCACCGCAGCCAGCTAGCCACGCAGATGCGCATCGCGGTCGACGCGATGGGTGGTGACCACGCCCCGGACGAGATCGTTCGGGGCGCGTTGCTGTACCGGGCCGACGGGGGCGTCGCGGAGATCGTGCTCGTCGGTCGTGACGAGACCGTGCGCGCCGCGCTCGGGACCGCGCCGCGGCCGGGGATCACTGTGGTGGACGCCCGCGACGTCGTGGAGATGCACGAGCACCCCTCGAGCGCGCTGCGCCGGCGGGCCGACACGTCGATCGGGGTCGCGACCGCGCTCGTGAAACGCGGTGCTGCCGATGCCGTCGTGAGCGCGGGGAACACCGGCGCGACGATGGCGGCCGCGCTCCTGACCCTCGGACGCATCCGCGGCATCGACCGCCCGGCGCTCTGCGGGATGCTGCCGACCACCAAGGGGAAGCCGGCGTGCCTCATCGACGCCGGCGCGACCATGGACGCCGAGCCGAACAACCTGTTGCAGTACGCCCGGATGGCGTCCCGCTTCATGGAGCGCGTGCACGGGCTGGAGCGCCCGACGGTCGGGCTGATGAACGTCGGCGAGGAGTCGGAGAAGGGCGGCCGGGTCCAGCAGGAGGCCCACGCGCTCCTCGCCGCGTCGGCCGACATCAACTTCTTCGGCAACATCGAGGGGCGCGACCCGCTTCGCGGCACGACGGACATCGTGGTCTGTGACGGCTTCACCGGCAACGTGCTGGCGAAGGGCATGGAGGGCGTCGTCGATGTCTTCCGCGAGGGGATCCGCGACGACATCTTCGGCGGCGTCCTCGGCAAGGTCGCGTACCTCTTCGCGCTCCGCGGCGTTCACAAGCTCCGGGGCAGGCTCGACTACGACGAATACGCCTCGGCGCCGCTCCTTGGCGTGAATGGGGTGTCCGTCGTCACGCACGGCCGCGCCCGAGCGAACATGCTGCGCCACGCGATCGTGGTCGCGGAGCGTTCGGTCTCGCAGGGTCTGATCGCCGTGATCGGCGAGCAGAGCCGGAGCGGGCCAGCGTGAAGCGGATCGAGCGCGCCGGCCGTCATCCCGCCCGCCGGGTGGCCCTGCAGACGTTGTTCGAGATCGACTTCAACCGGGGTGACCCGAAGGACACGTGGACGCGGGGCTCGTTCCGGGCCGGCCTGACCGAGGAGGCCGCCAATTTCGCCTGGGAGCTCATCGACGGCGTGCTCGAGCATCGCAAGGTGCTCGACGCGGAGATCGCCGCCCTGGCGCCGGAATGGCCGATCGACCAGATGGCCAAGATCGACAAGAACGTGCTCCGGATCGCGCTCTACGAGCTGCGCATCTCGGGCGATGCGCCGGCGGGCGTCATCATCGACGAAGCGGTCGAGCTGGCGAAGCTGTTCGGGTCCGAGGCGGCGCCGAAATTCGTGAACGGCGTCCTCGCGACGGCCATTGGTGGCCGGACCGGGAGCGCCGATTGACGGGCAAGCGTGCCTAGCCCGACACTTTGGCTGACGCCGGGGGCGAAGCCGGCGGCGCGGGAAGTTGGGCAGGGAGGTCCGGGCTCTTGGCGGACGAAAAGATGTACGAGCGCCTGAAGAAGATCGTCGTCGAGCAGCTCGGCGTCGACGAAGCGGATGTGAAGCCCGAGGCCTCGTTCGTCGATGACCTCAATGCCGATTCCCTCGACCTCGTCGAGCTCATCATGAGCCTCGAAGAAGAGTTCGGGGTCGAGATCTCGGACGAAGACGCTGAGAAGATCAAGAGCGTGGGCGACGCTCAGGAGTACATCGAGGAACACGTGGCCTGACGTTCGACGCGACACGCGAAATTGCGGCCAGGGGAGGCAGCGGCACACGGCCGCTGCCTCTCTGCATTCGAAAGGGGTCATGGCGGACGAAGAGATCGGCGGGTACCGGTTCCGGGATCCTGCGCTGCTCGCGACGGCGCTCACCCATAGCTCGTACCTGCACGAGCACCCGGACGATCTGGAGATCGAGGACTTCGAGCGGCTGGAGTTCCTCGGAGATGCGGTCGTCGACCTCGTGATCGGCGAGCTGCTCTACCGGAACGATCCCGATGCCACCGAGGGTGAGCTCACCGCGATGCGCGCGCAGCTCGTCTCCGGCCCGCCGCTCGCGCAGCTCGCGCAGCAGCTCGGCCTGCCCGAGCGCGCCCGCCTCGGACGAGGCGAATCGGAGACCGGCGGGCGCCAGCGCGTCGGACTTGGCGCCGGCCTGTACGAGTCCGTGCTCGGCGCGGTGTACGTCGATGGCGGCTTCGCGGCGGCCAGCGAGTTCGTGCTCCGCACGATGAAGGACACGATCGTGGCCGCCGCCGCGCAGCCGCGCCGTTCGCCGAAGACCGAGCTGCAGGAATGGGCGCAGGGCCAGGGCCTCCCGTTGCCCGCCTATGACGTCGCGGAGCTGACCGGGCCGGAGCATGCCCGCGAGTTCGTCGTCGACGTCGCCGTGGGCGAGCTCCACGCCCGCGGGGCCGGCCGGTCCAAGCGCGAGGCGCAGGAGAATGCGGCGAGCGCGCTCCTTGCGGCGGCGACGCGATGACCGATGAGCTGAAGGTGATCGAGGGCGGCAACACGGGGGCGAACGCGGTGCTGAAGACGCTCACCGTGACCGGCTTCAAGAGCTTCACCCACACCACGACGTTGGAATTCGCACCGGGGATCACCGCGATCATCGGTCCAAATGGCAGTGGCAAGTCGAATTTTGCCGATGCGATCCGCTGGGCCCTCGGCGAGAACAACGCGCGCGTCCTACGCGCGAAGCGCAACGAGGAGCTGATCTTCGCGGGCAGCGAGACCCGGCGCGGCCTCGGGATGGCCGAAGCGATCCTCCAGCTCGACAACTCGTCGCGCCGACTTCCGATCGAGTTCAACGAGATCGAGGTCGGCCGGCGGCTGTACAAGAACGGCGAGGCCGAATACCTCGTGAATCGCGCCCGCGTGCGTCTGCGCGATCTGCAGGACCTGCTCGCCGGCGCGAACCTCGCGGACAACCCGTTCGTCGTCATCGGCCAGGGCCTCATCGATCAGGTGCTCGCGCTGCGCCCGTCGGACCGGCGGACGGTCATCGAGGAGGCCGCGGGCACCCGGCGGCTGCACCTGCGGCGTGAGGATGCGCTCCAACGTCTCAAGCACGCCGAGATCGAGCTCATCCGCGTCGTCGACATCCTCCGCGAGATCGGACCGCGCGTCGAGCTCCTCACCGATCAGGCGGCCAAGTGGACCGAGTACGAGACGATCCGGAACGATCTTCGCCGGCGCGCGCTGCGCTGGTATCGCAGCTCGTTCGGCTCGACGGCCCTCCAGCGCAACGAGCTCGTCGCCCGGCTCGCCGGGATCGACCGCGAGGTCGAGCGGCTCGCGGACTATGTGACCGAGACCGAAGGTCTCGCGACCGTGACGGACGAGGAGCTGCGGCACGCGCGCGAGGAGGAGGAACGGCTCCGGATCGCGGCCGCGGACGTTGCGAGCGCGGAGGCGTCGCTCCGCGAGCGGATCGCCGCTTTGGCGGCCAGCCTCGAGGCCGTGTCGAGCGAGCGCGATCGCAGCCGCGCCACGCTCGCGTCGCTTCCGGCGGAGGCCGCCGCGCTCCGCGAGCGCCGTACGACCATCGAGAACGAGGCGTCCGACGCGGCGCGGCGCGCCCGTGAGTCCGCCGATGCCGCCCGGGTCGCCGAGGAGGAGATGTCCCGCACGCGCATCGCGCTCGCGGAGGCCCAGGCCGCGCGGGTCGAGACGGAGCGTGCCCACCTGCTGCGCGAAGGTGACGAGGTCAGGCTCACCGACGAGGATCGCGCCCTGCTGACCCGCGATGAGGAGCTCTCGACGCAGGCGGCAGGGCTCGCGACCGAGCGTGCGGATCGGGAGCGCGAGCGCGCGCGGATCGCTCGCGAGCTCGAGCGCGCCCGCGACAGCGCCGCCGAAGCCGGCCGCCTGACCGAAGGTGCCGCCGAGCGCGCGGGCGCCGCCCGGAACGACGTCCAGCGGGTCGACGGCGACCTCGCCCTCCTCCGCGGCCAAGCCGCCGCGCTCCGCGAGGCGGTCGCGCGCGCGGGCGAGGAGCTCGCTGCGCGGCGAACGGGTACCGCGCCCGCGACGCTGCCGAAGGGCCTGCGCTGGCTGCACGATCGGCTCGAGATCCCGCCGCAGCTTCGGCTCGCCGTCCGCGCCGTCCTGGGAGACGTGATCGCGTTCCCGGGCGACGCGCGCGGGCTCGCCGACCTGGAGACCGCCACACGCGTCACCGTGCTCGTCGCGAACACCCGCGGCGATCTGCCCGTGCCGGACGGATGCACGCGGCTCATCGATCAGCTGACGCTGGACGATGACGTGCGCGCTGTGGCCGGCGCGTTGTTCCGCAACGTGTTCGTCGGCCGCCGCGACGCCGCATACCGCGCGGCGTCGTCGATGCGCGAGGGGATCGTCGTCACGATGGATGGGCTGGTCGCGACGCCCGGTGCGATCCGGCTGCCGGACGACCGGGTCGCCGCGGATCAGCAAGCGACCGAGCGTCTCGCCGCGATGCACCGCCGCCTCGGCGAAGAGCTCAACGCGTCGGAGCGCGCGCTCGTGCAGATCGGCGTGGAGCGCGGATCGGCGATGGCGCGCCTCGCCGAAGCCGAAGCCACGCTCGCCGATGCGCAGCGCGAGCGCGGTGGCCTCGAGGTCGCGGCGGACACGCTCGCCGCGGGCGAAGCCGACGTGCGTGACCTGGTCCGGGCGGGCGAGGCCCGCGCCGTCGCCGTCGAGCGGGAGCGCAGCGAGCTCATCGCGCGTCGCGAGCAGCTCGCGACCGGGCGCGACGCGGCGAAGCGGGCCACCGCGACCGCGCTCGAGGCGTTCTCCGCGACCCAGCGGAACGAGCGCGCCGCGATCGACGGGCACGGCGCCACGACGAAACGGGCCGAGGATGCGCGGCTCGACGCGGCGACGAGCGAGGAGCGCCGGTCGTCGCTCGTCCGCCTGCGCGACGCCCTCGACGAGCAGGTGGCATCGACCGAGAAGCGCATCGCCGACGAGGATGCCCGCCTGCGGGCACTTGCGGAGCAGGAGCGCGACGCGAAAGCGCGCCTTGCCGCGGCGCAGGAGCGGCTTGGGACGACCGCGGCCGACGCGAAGGAGGCCACCCGCTCCGCGGAGATCGCGCGCGAACGGTCGCTCGCGGCCGAAGGCTCGAGGCGCGAGTCGGAACAGCGGCTGGCGAAGGCCCGCGAGCGACTCGCGGAGCTGCGCGGCGAGCGCTCGAAGGTCGGCGTCGAGGAGGAGCGCGCATCGGGCGCGCTGAAGCTGCTCGAGGAGCAGGTCCGGGCCGAGCTCGGCCTGCCCGACGAGGAGCCCCTGCCGGACCCGGAATCGATCGAGCTGGACGAGGAGCCGTCCGAGCTGGAGAAGACGAACGCGCTCCGCGATCTGCAACGGCTTCGGCGCAAGCTCATCGCGCTCGAGCCGGTGAACCCGCTCGCCGCGGCCGAGCTCGGCGAGATCGGCGAGCGCTATCGCTTCCTCTCCGCGCAGCGCGCGGATCTCGACAAGGCCATCGCCGACCTCCGGTCGCTCGCGGACGACCTCGCCCAGACGATCGCCGAGCAGTTCAGCGCGACGTTCCAGGCGGTCGATCGCGAATTCGGTGTGTTCTTCCAACGTCTCTTCGGTGGCGGGCAGGCGTCGCTGCGGACGAGCGAGGACTCCGATGAGCCGGGCATCGACATCTACGCGAGGCCACCGGGCAAGCGGATCGGCAGCCTCGCCCAGCTCTCCGGCGGCGAGCGCGCGCTCACCGCGACCGCGCTCCTCCTTGCGATCCTGCGTGTGAAGCCGGCGCCGTTCTGCGTCCTTGACGAGGTGGACGCCGCGCTCGACGAGCGCAACGTCGGGCGGTTCACCGAGGCACTGCGGGAGCTCACCGACCGTACGCAGTTCGTCGTGATCACGCACAACCGCAAGACCATCGAGGCCGCGGACACGCTCTACGGTGTGTCGATGGACGAGGGTGGCAGCTCGAAGGTGCTCTCGATGCGCCTCGCCGACGTGGACGATCGCGCCGTCGGCTAGACGGCAATCCAGATCTGCACGGCGCCCACTTCGCGGAAGCCTTTGCGCATCAGGATCGGCGCCGACGACGCGCGTTCGGCGACGACGACCGCGGTCGTCTTCCCATCGCGGACCGCGCGATCGAGCCTCCAGCCCATGATCGCGGTGTAGACGCCGGTCCGCCGGTGCGGCTGGAGCGTCGAGGCCATATGCAGGTAGACCGTGTCCCCATCGCTTCCGTAGCGCCAGGCGCCGTGACCGACCGCGAGGTCACGACGGTACGCGACGACCCCGCCGCCACGGCGCGACGGGCAGTTCAGGTACCGCATCCTGGCCTCCAGGCGCGTGCGCACCTCTTCGGCGGTGCGGTTCCGAGACAGGCGGATCGCGTCGGAAGCGGTCCGCTCGTCGGTCTCCTCGACAAGGCGCAGGTCGTGCTCGGGGAGCCGGCCGCGGATCGGGATCTTCGCCGTCAGGATGAGCGCGTCGATCTCCCGGTGAAGGCCGTTCGCGGCAAGGACGCCGGACAGTCCGACCGCGTCGGTGTTCGGGCCGATCTGCCAGGTGAAGGCGAGGCCGCGAGCGCGGAAGATCGCGATGATCTCCTTGGCCCGCGCCTCGACCTCTTCGGGCCGCCAGCGCGCGAAGGCGACGCCGTTGCTCCAGGGCAGCGCATCGGAGCCGATCTTGTAGCGGACGTCCCCGCGGTCGACGCGCTCGAACCCCTCGCACTCGGGCTCGTCGTCCAGCGCGACCCGCTCGGCCACATCGGCGTTCACGGCGCGTCACGCTACCAGTCGTCAGACTGAGGGCCATGAGCATCGACGACGGGCTGGCGAAGACCCGCGGCGGCTTCCTCGCCCGGCTGTTCGGCCGGACGGCCGACCGGATGGTCACACCGGAATGGCTCGACGAGCTCGAGGAGGCGCTGCTGCGCTCCGACATCTCGGTCTCACTGGTCGATTCGGTCATGCTCCAGGTGCGTGACGTCGTGGCCGATCGCAAGGCCGACACGGTCCCGAAGGTCCGCGCGGCCGTCCGCGAGGCGCTCGTGGCCGTCCTCGAGCCCGGCGACCGCGGGCTCCGGAACGGCACCGGCCGGCCACGGGTCATCCTCCTGGTCGGGGTCAACGGCAGCGGGAAGACGACGACCGCCGCGAAGCTCGCCAAGCGCCTGCTCGACGAGGGCGAGCGGCCGCTCCTCGCCGCGGCGGACACGTTCCGGGCGGCGGCGATCGAGCAGCTCGAGGTCTGGGCGAATCGGATCGACGTCCCGATCGTGAGTGGCACGCCCGACGGCGATCCGGCGGCGGTCGTCTTCGACGCGATCCAGGCCGGCATCGCGCGCGGCTGCACGACCGTGATCGCCGACACCGCCGGCCGGCTGCACACGAAGGGTCAGCTCATGGACGAGCTCGGCAAGATCGTGAAGGTCGCCGGGCGGGCTCGGGCCGGCGCGCCCGACGAGGTCCTGCTCGTGCTCGACGGGACGGCCGGGCAGAACGCGATCGTGCAGGCCCGGCAGTTCACCGCGACCGCGAATGTCACCGGCATCGTGATCACGAAGCTGGACGGGACCGCGAAAGGCGGCGCGGTCTTCGCGATCGCCGACGAGCTGAAGCTCCCGGTGAAGCTGCTCGGGGTGGGCGAGCAGGCCGGCGACCTCGTGCCGATGGACCCGCGCGCGTTCGTCGACGCGCTGCTTCCAGCCGATGCCTGAGCTCACGCGCCTCGGCGCGATCGGGACCGACGAGCTCGGCTCGCTCCACCGGGACCTCCTCGAGCCGCCGGCCCACGACGGGCGGCCGCACCTCGCGCTGAACTTCGTCATGACCGCGGACGGGCGCGTGAGCTACCAGGGCCGCGCCGAGATCGGCACCCGCATCGACCGCGCGCTCATGTTCCATCTGCGCTCGCTCGCCGACGCCGTCATGATCGGCGCGGGCACGCTGCGGGTCGATCCGTTCGCGCCCTCGGTGCACGGCCGCGAGCGGCAGCCGCTCGCGGTCGTCGTGTCGCGGACCTGCGACCTGCCGCTCGGCAACCGCTTCTTCGTGCATCCCGGCGAACGGCTCGTCGCGAC
>DATCOD010000064.1:0-61175 GCA_036564905.1 Candidatus Limnocylindria bacterium | reverse complement strand
GCTCTAGGGCGTGAGAGCCACCTGTCGATGTCTCTGGAGACTCATCCGCGATGCGACGGCAGGACCCACTCCGCAAGGAAGGGCAGGCGAACAGCCTTTCTTGGGTCCCGCCTATAGCCCGCGACCCTCCTCGAGCACGAGCAGTCGCGCCTGCTCGGCAAACCAGCTCTCCGGCTCGGGCGAGCGATCCGGATCGGTTTCCGCCGCGGTGGCCGGGTCGTCATCTCCCGTCATACGACTCGCTCCGCCGGCAGGTGCTCCGCGAACTCCGTCCCGAGCCGCGCCGCGTCGTAGTGCTTGCCGATGAGCTGGTGGTACGGGACGCCCGAGAAGAAGTGGTGGCTCTTCGTCGGGAAGTCCGCGCCAGGCTCCCACTCCTGCTTCTGTAGCGCGATGTAGCCCTGCTCCTCGGTCTCGGCCATCGACTGGAGCAGCTGGGAGAGGCCATGCCCCATGGCGTGCTGCGCGCCGAGGGTGATGAACACGAACTTGTAGCCGAGCGCGCCGAGATCGGCGAAGCTGATCGGCGCCGGATCGTTGAACCACTTGAACGAGCTGGACCAGTTGAACGCGAAGCGTGCGCTCGGGAAGCGCCGCCGCACCTGGTCGGCGAACGTCTCGACCGGACCCCGGTCCGAGGTCGGGAACTCGCACCAGACGAGGTCGGGCAGGCCGGTGTCCAGGTAGCGGAGCGCGCGCTCGATCGCGAGCTCGAGGCCCCTGGCCGGCTCCGGTGCGTCGATGGCCGAGAGGCCGTCGGTGCGCGCGATGATGACGAAGTCGGCGTTGCCGAGATCCTCAGCGACGGCGCGGGCCATCCGCAGCTTGCCGATCATCTCGTTGGCCGGGATGAGCGCCTTGCCGCCGATGTGCCCGCAGCGCTTCGGCAGCACCTGGTCCTCGATGTGCGCCGCGGCCACGCCCGCGTTCACGTACAGCTCGGTCGTGCGCTGGACGTTGAAGATGTTGCCGTAACCGCCGTCCATGTCGACGACGACCGGCGGGATGTCGAGATGCCGCGGCACGGTGCCCTTTTCCGGATCGCCGACGGCTTGGGTGAGCTGGAACTTCCGGAGCGCGGACACGGTGCGACCGGCGGCATCCGCGATCTCAGGCCCGGTGTACAGGTCCATGTCGGTCGTCCCGAGATGGCCGATCGCGAAACTGTAGCCGCTGAAGTAGATGGACTTGAACCCGTGGTACATCGCGAGCTGCGCGCCCATCGGGTCGTACACGCCCGGACCGAACAGGTACGGCTCGGTCTCGAGGAGCTGACGCATCCGCGTGCTCGGGTGCGTCCAGCGGGACGCGGGCACCTCGAAGCCGGGCGGCAAGAGCGCGGTCGATGCGAGCTCGGGTGCGTCGGGGCGCGCGATCGTCGTGGTCATCTCGGCTCTCCTTAGTTGTCGTGATCGAGCGGGCAGGACTCGGGGCACACGCACTCGAGCTCCGCGGGCGCGTGCTGCTCCAGCCAGGTCCGCGGGATCCGAAGGGATGTGTCGTCGCTGTCCGTCTGTCGGGAGATGGTCATGGGTGTGACCTCCAGGGAGGCGAACACTCGGCCTGGCTCATACATCAGTCAAGCGAATGATTTCGATGTCATTCATTCAGTGTCCTTATGACCACGGTACACTTCGGACATGCAGCTCGCGCAGCTCCAGGGCCTCGTCGAGATCGCCCGCACGGGGACCATCGGCCGCGCGGCGGAGCAGCTGTTCATCACCCAGCCCGCGCTCACGGCCCGCCTGAAGGCGCTCGAAGAGGAGCTCGGGTGCGAGCTCGTCGCGCGCGGACGCGGCGGCAGCCGGCTCACCGAGGCCGGGCGCGCACTGCTCCCCTATGCCGAACGCGCGATCGCGGCCACCGAAGAAGGCGCCCAACGGGCCCGCGAACTCGCGGGTGGTCGCTCCGATGCGATCGCGATCGGTGCCGCGCCAGCGGTGAGCGCGTACGTGCTGCCAGTTGTCCTGCGTCGCCTCCGGGAGACCTACCCGGACGCGCGGCTCTCGGTCAGGAGCGGCCATTCCGAGGAGCTGCTCGATCTCGTCCTACGCGGCGAGGTGCAGGTCGGCGTGATGCGGCCGCTCCGGCACCCCAAGATCACGTCCATGCCGGTCTACGAAGACCGGCTCATTCTCGTCGCACACCGCGGACATCGTTTCACTCGAGTACCGCAGATCCGGATGCGCGACCTGGCCAGCGAGCAGCTCGTGACGTTCGACCGCGCGTCCAGCTACCACGAGCTCACCCGTGTGCTGTTCCGAACGGCTGGCGTGCAGCCGCGCAGCTTCCTCGAGGTCGACAACATCGACGCCGCGAAACGCATGGTCCAGGAAGAGCTCGGCGTCGCCCTCCTCCCGCAGAGCGCGGTGACGGCCGAGCTACGAAGCCAGCGACTGCGCGCGGTGCGCGTCACCGATATGACGCCCGTACGGCGGACGATCATCGCGGTCCGTCGGCGAGACGCGGGACCCGCCACCGGACCGCTCGCGACCTTCCTCGAGCTCCTCGTCGCGCATGCGCCCAAGAGCGATCGTGGGCCTGCGACCAGGACCCGATCGACTCCCCGGTCGGCTGCGGGCTAGCGATTACCTGATTCGGATCGCGGACGGTGATTGGCTTTGGTGGAAGTGATTGGCTGATTACCGGTCAGAACACTTTTGGGGAGGCCTGCTGCCCTCCCGATTCGCGCCTGATTGACGATTCTTCGTTGGAAACGTGATTTCCTGATTCTGGATCAGCTCACCGTCCGTTCTGATGCGCGGCTGGCTAGCTCCCAAGATCAGGGAGCAGGAACAGCAGCAGGAACGAGATCGCGTTCAGCGTCCCGTGGGCCAGGGCGTTCGTCCAGAGGCTGTGCCGTTTCTCGTACAGGTACGCCAGGCCGAGCCCGAGCGCGAAGACCGGGAGCCAGGCGGTGATCTCGTGCGCGACCGCGAACAGCGCGCTCGACAGCGCAGCCGCGTACGCGAACCGCATCCGTTGACGGAGCAGGCCGAAGAGGACGACCCGGAAGAAGAGCTCCTCGACGACGCCCACGATGCCGGCGCCGAACACCAGATCGATCGCCAGCCCGGGGAGCGAGCGGTGGGCCGCCGCCGCGACGATGAGCGCTTGCGGGTGCGAGCCGACGACGGCGGCCTGCAGGTTCGCGATGACGATCGAGAGCAGCCACAGGGCCACGCCCGTCGCGACGCCGATCCGGGCGCGGACCGGCGCCCCCAGGCCGAGATCGGCCCGACGCAGCTTCGGCCACACGCGCAGCAGGACCACCAAGCCAAGCCCGAGGGTCGCGTCCTGGGCCGTCGTGAGAATGGCGATCTGCGCCGGCGTGAGCTTGTCGAGCTGGCCGATCGGGATGGCGAAGAGGCGACCGGCCAGGAGCACCGCGATGTTCGCGAGGAGGAACGCGGCGAAGGCGCTCGCGAGGACCGGCCAGAAGCGCCAGCGCGGCGGTTCCGCGGGGCCCAGTTCGGGCGGTTCCGGCGGGTCCGGCGGCGCTAGCGGAGCCCGGTCTTCCGTGCCCGGAGCGCCGCCTCGAGCACGACCTCACTCCAATCCGTTGCGAGCGGCCGCGGCGCGCGCACGAAGACGCCGATCTCGGCGACGTCCTCCGGGATCTCGTAGGCCCATGGGACGTGCCGCACGTCGCACATGTACACGTAGGACGTCGAGGGCTTCGGGTCGGTGGAGCGGATCGCGCCGATGAGATCGAGCTTCGATGCGACGACGCGCGCGGAATCCCAGAGCTCGCGTTTCGCGACCTCGAGGATCGTCTCGCCGGAGCGACGGGTGCTCGTCGGGAACTGCCAGCCCGTCGATGGGTCCTTACGCACCCACACGGTGAGGTCGCCGTAGAACGGGATGATCACCGCCAATTGCGCCGACGCCGGTGGGAACTCGCGGAAGGCGGTATCTCGCCGCGAGACGAAGGTGGCGTCAGCCATCAGCCGCGACCGTATACCGGCGCCGAAGTGACCGTCAATAGCTCACCAGTGTCCGTTCACCGCGCGGCGAGTCCGTGTAACGCCGCGGCGACCGCGAACGGATCGGCTGCGATGACGCTCGCCGCGTAGAGCTCCATCGACCCGATATCGGACGTCCGGTTCCCCGGGTCGCCGCGGTCGACCACGCGGGCGACCGCGGGAAAGCGGCGCCAGTCGGACCCGTCGGCCGCGAGCGGCGGCAGGCAGAGGGCGAGATCGTGCGCGACCACCCCGAGGGACCGCAGCGCACCGAGCGCGACACTGACCCCGGCCGCGATCGTCCGCTCGTTCGCGCCGGGATCGCCGAGGACCACCAGCTCCCGCTCCTTGACCGGCGTGAGCGTCGCGAAGACCCGCGCGCCGCCGACGGTGACGCCGAGCCCAAGGGCGTCGTGCACGAGCCAGAGATCGTCGAAGTAGTCGCGCTGATGTGCCGCGTCGTAGGCGACCTGGGCTCGACGAAGGCGCTCGATCTTCGGGTAATGCATCCCGCGGGTCATGGTCATCTGCATGTGCCCGTGGACGATCGACGCGCCGGCGCGCCAGAGGCAGTTCCACATGAGGAAGTAATACGGAGCCGCCGGGTCGCGCCCGAACGCGGCTTCCGCCCACGCGCGCGCAGTCGCGAAGTGATCGGCGATGGCTGCCGCGTCCATCGGCACCAGCGGGTCGTGGACGTTGAAGACGAGCACGCCGTGGTAGCCGTCGTACTTCGCGACGTTCGATGCGGTGACGCCGAGCCGGCCGGAGATCCGCCCGAAGTCGTCGGCCGGCGTGCCGGTCTCGGGGTGGCAGAACGGATCGTTCTCCGTCGACCGGATGGTCTCGGCCACCTCGGCGCCGCTCTTCTCGGGCACCGACATCGGCCGCCTCGCGCGGAGATCGTTGAACAGCGCGCCGTCGAGCGTGAAGCGATCGGTGACGCGGACGATCCGTTGCGACGCCACCGCCTCGACCGAGCCGAACAGCTTTTCGATCCAGGCCCGCATCTCGTCGGGCGCGACGAGCGTGCCCGTGGTCGTGCTCACGGCGTAGATCCGCGCGGCGGCGGCGCGGGCCTCGGGCGGGAGCGCGGCGATACGTTCCTCGAGCTGGGCGATGCTCACGCGCGGTGCCGCTTCCTCGCGAGCGCATACAGGTCCAGGTACTGCTTCGCCGACGCGGCCCACGAATGGTCCTCGTGCATCGCGCGGCCGCGGAGCTCGTTCCAGAGATCGCCGTCCCGGCGATACGCCCGGAGCGCGCGCGCCAGCGCGCCGGAGAACGCCACGCGGTCGTACTGGGCGAACGAGAAGCCGTTCCCGTCACGCGGATGCTGGTCGAGATCGCGGACGGTGTCGGCGAGCCCGCCGACCGCGCGCACGACCGGCACGGTCCCGTAGCGGAGCGAGATGAGCTGTCCGAGCCCACAGGGCTCGAACCGCGACGGCATGAGGAACAGGTCGCAGCCGGCATAGATCCGCTGCGCGAGCGCGGCGTCGAACCCGAGCGTCAAGAAGAGACGCGCCGGGTAGCGCTCACGAAGGGTGCGCCAGCGCTCCTCGTACACCGGGTCACCGCTGCCGAGCACCACCAGCTGCGCCCCACCTTCGAGGAGATCGGAGGCGACCGCGGTGAGCAGATCGATGCCCTTCTGCTCGACCAGGCGTCCGATCACCCCGAGCACGGGCGTTTCGGCGTCGATGCGGAGCCCGCCTTCCGTCTGGAGCGCGGCCTTGCACTGCGCCTTGCCCCGGCGATCGCCGGCCGAGTAGTGCGCCGCGATATGCGGGTCACTCGCCGGATCGAAGAGGTCGGTGTCGATCCCGTTGACGATCCCGCGCAGATCGGACTTGCGCTTCTGGAGCAGACCCTCCAGGCCCTCACCGAATTCCGGAGTGAGGATCTCCTTGGCGTAACGCGGGCTGACCGTGCTCACGATGTCCGCGCGGGCGATCGCGCGGGCCATCGGGTTGCACTCGCCCGGCCGCTCGGGAGTGACGCGCGTCTTCCGCAGGCCGACCGGCTCGAGGATCTCCGCGGACGTTCTCCCCTGGTAGGCGAGGTTGTGGATCGTGAAGACGGTCGCGGCCTTCCGGCCGATCATCGGGACGAGGAGCGCCGCATGCCAATCGTGCGCGTGCACCACGTCGGCCGGCTCATCGGCCAGGGCGGTCGCGACGGCACGGCAGAAGAAGGCGTAGCGCTTCGCGTCATCGGGCACGCCATACACCCGGTCGCGCCCGATCCGCGTGTTCGCGACGAACACGACGCGAACGCCGTCACGTTCGATCCAGGGATAGGCGACGCGCACGTGCGACGCGCCATAGGTGACCGAGCGCTCCACGCCCCGGTCCGGGATGCCCCACTTCGCGCGATCGATCGTGCCGTGGAGCGGGACGTACAGCGTGACCGCGCAGCCAAGCCGGGCGAGCGCCTGCGGGAGGGAGCCGGCGACGTCGGCGAGGCCACCGACCTTCGCGAATGGCGCGGCCTCGGCGGCGGCGAAGGCGACCTTCAGCGGCGGCTGGGGCGGACGCGCCGAACGCGCGGTGACGGCGGGCATCCCAAGATTGTCAAGAATTCGTAAAAAGTGCGCACCCGAGCCCCAAATGACGCGCCGGCGGGTCCGCCGTACGTTATCGCTGAGTAGGCGTTCAGGAGGTGGGTGCGATGACCAAGCAGAAGCTCGCGGTCGCGGTTGCGGGGGCTGCGCTCACCACGACGCTCGTCGGAGGGGTGGCCCTCGCGGGCTTCCAACCGTTCGCCGGAGCCGACCAGAGCGTCGCGCCGGCGACGACCGCCGCGCTCGTGCAGCGCGATCAGCCGAAAGATCGCTTGAAGACCGTCCTCGACGGGCTGGTGGCGAAGGGCGCCATCACCCAGACGCAGGAGGACGCGATCCTCCAGGCGGTGAAGGCCGCGGCGCCCGCGCCGGCGAACCCGAAGCCGACCCGTCCGACGACGATCCCGAACGCACGGTCGTTCGTCGGCGATCTGGCGAAGGCCGCGAGCGCCTATCTCGGGATGGACCTCACGACGCTGGTCCGCGACTTGCGCGGCGGCAAGAGCGCCGCCGATGTCGCGAACGGTCTCGCTTCGCAAGGCAAGAGCGCGCAGGGGCTCATCGATGCGCTCACGAAGGCCGCCAACGACAAGGTGGATCAGGCCGTGTCGGCGAACCGGCTGAGCGCGGATCGGGCGACGGCGCTCAAGCCGCTGATCGCGGCGGAGATCACGAGATGGGTGAACCGTTCGTTCACCAAGTCCGTACGTCCCCGGCCGCTCGCGCCGGCGCGGCCGTCGCCCTCACCCAAGCCCTGAGAACGGACCAGCCGTACCGACCCGTATCGAAGCGGTCTCGGTGCCCTGGTCGAACGTCCTAGGACCGCGCCTCCAACCTCGGAATAACGCGCATGCTCGCTCTCCGTTGGTCTCCTCGAGCGACGCGACACGCGGCGAGGGAACACGATGGGGAATCCGCTGGTCAACGCGTTCGACCGGAAGTCCGGGGCTATCGTAGGCGTCGAAAGAACGCCGCGGGGCACGGAGCTGGCTGTGGATCGCATCCTCGATCAGCGCTACCGGATCCTCGAGCCGATCGGCGCCGGCGGGTCTTCGCAGGTCTATCTCGCACAGGACACCGCGCTCGGCCGTGAGGTCGCGATCAAAGTGCTCGACCCGCACGCCGCGGCCGACAGCACACTGCGCAAGCTCTTCGTCAAGGAAGCGCGCGCGCTCGCGCAGCTGTCCCACCCGAACATCGTCGGCGTCTTCGACGTCGGTGAGGTCGACGGGTTGCCATTCATCGTCATGGAGTACGTACCGGGCTCGTCTCTGAAGCAGCGCATCGAGCGCACCGGCGCACTCCCGCTGGCGGACGCTGTGCGGCTGGCCGACGGGATCGCGAACGGCCTCGCGTTCGCGCACTCACGAGGGATCATCCACGCGGACATGAAGCCCTCGAACGTCCTCCTCGACCTGAACGACAAGCCGAAGATCTGCGACTTCGGGATCGCCCGCACGCCCGCCGAGGACTCGGAGTCCCCGCAGCTGTTCGCGACCGCGCTGTACGTCGCGCCGGAGCGCGTCGAGGGACGGCCGGCGTCCGTCGCGTCCGACGTCTACGGGCTCGGTCTCGTCGTGTACGAGATGCTCGTGGGCAAGCCGCCGTTCACGAGTGGCAATGCCGCGGTGCTCCTTCGCGACCATGTCGTCCGCCCGCCGGTGCCGCCGAGCCACCTGCGCCCGTCGCTCCCAAAGGACGTCGACTCGATCGTGCTCAAGGCGCTCGCGAAGGACCCCGCGCTCCGGTACCAGAAGGCGACCGAGCTCGGCGACGCGCTCACCCGGACGCTGCAGTCGCACACCGCGGCGGCGACGGCCCATCACGGCTTCGACGACTACGCGCCGAACGTGATGACCGAACCGCTGCGCGGCTTCGTCCCGCGCGTCGAACAGAGTCCGGTGGTCGCGCTGCTCAACGCGTATGGGCAGCCGATCCGCCGCGGTTTCTACGGGGTGCTCGCGGCGCTCCCCCTCTTCGGCCTCACCGTCCTCGCGGGATTCGGCCCCATCCCGGCGGTTCTGGGTGCCGGTCTCGTGCTGCTGGTCGGCTTCGCCGGACAGCTTGGCCTCGCCCTCACCATCGGTTGGGTGTTCGAGACCGCGCTGCTGTTCCTCTTCGTGCCGGGCCTCGCGGTCATCTGGGCCCTGATGGGTCTCTTCGTGTGGCTGCGCGACGTGTCGAGCGAGCGGACCGCGCTCGCGATCGCGATGCCGGTCACCGCCCCGTTCGGCCTGGCACCCGCGCTGGTCTTCGCCGCGTCCGCGATCCACGGTCTCGGCGGGATCGTGACGGTCCTCTGGGGCGCGTCGATCACGATGATCTTCGCGATCGCGTCCGGTCAGCAGTCGTTCGGCGCCTTCGTGCAGAGCGGGCTATCGCTCGAGCAGGAGACGCTGTTCAGCTCGGTCCGCGCGACCGAGGCGAAGAGCGCGATCTTGAATGCCATGCTCGGGAACAACCCCGACCGGTGGGGACCCCTCTTGCAGCTGCTCGATCCGACGGCGATCGTCGGGCAGATGACCGGGATCGTGTCTCGCGTGAGTGGCGCCGATGTCACCTGGCTCGGGTCGATCATCGCGTGGGTCATCGCGGCGCTGGTCGTGTGGACGGTGACCCGCCTGCTCCGGTCGCTGTTCGACGCCGTGCTGCGCCGGCCGAAGCGCTGGTTCGCGCTCTACGTGTTCGCGACGGCGGTCGGCATCACCTCCGGCGCGGCGCTCTTGTACATGCTCTTCGTCACCTGGGCGCCACTCGCGCTCTCGCCCAAGCGTCCGGCCGACGGGCTCCTGTTCGTCGCGGCGCTCGTGGGCGCGACGCTCGCGATCGCGATGAGCGTCGTCATCAGCGCGACCGAGCGGCCCGAGGCGGAGGACGAGCCGGCGCCGGCGATGGCCGGGCGCCACACGGCGGTCCGTTAGCCCCGCGGAGCGCTCGGCGGCGCGATTTCGGTCCGTTTTTGCTTGACGTTCTGGTCAAACTGAGTTAGAACACACGTTCTAGTAAGGTGGTGAGTCTGCAGGTGCGCGGTACGCCCGGGACTCGGAGCAACAGATGCGCGTCTGTTCCCGTTGCCGGGCCGAGAAGCCGTTGGCCGACTTCCCGATCAAGAACGCCGCGAAGGGTTGGTACGGGTCGTACTGCCGCAGCTGCTGTCGCGAGTACGGCAAGGAGCACTACCGAAAGAACGTCGCGGCGTATGTGAGCAGATCCAAAGCCCAGGCGGCGATCGACCGTCCGATCAATCGCGAATTCGTCGCGACCTATCTGTCAACTCATGTGTGCGTCGACTGCGGCGAATCAGATCCGGTGGTGCTCGAGTTCGACCATCGCGACCCAGGCACCAAGAGAGCCGATGTCGGCCAACTGATCCATTCGAGCACCGTCGCCGTCGTTCGCGCGGAGATAGGGAAATGCGATGTCCGATGCGGCAACTGCCACCGGATCCGCACCGCCGCGCAGTTCGGGTCATACCGACTCGGAGAGCCGACCGGTGCGTACCGCTTCTGAATCGATCCTCTTCCGCTGCTCGGCGTGCGGCGCGGACAAGGTCGCGAGGGCGTTCTCCTTCTCCGATGAGGGCCGTCGCGTGCTGAACGCGTATTGCCGAGTCTGCCACGCTGCGTATCGGCGCACGCACTACCTGGCGAACAAACCTGATTACATTCGGCGCGCCGTCGTGCAGGTGAACGCTCGTCGTGATGAGAACCGGCGCGAGGTGATGGTCTACCTCGCTTCACATCCCTGTGTTGATTGTGGGATCCAGAATCCCGTCGTCCTCGAGTTCGATCACCGCGATCGGATGCAAAAGCTCACTGAGGTCAGTCGGTTGATCGTCAGCAGGAGGTGGCCGCGCGTGCTTGCCGAGATAGAGAAATGCGATGTGCGATGCATCAACTGCCATCGCCGGAAGACAGGGCGGGAATTCGGGTGGGCGAAGTGTGCCGCAGCGATAGAATGAGAAACGCGCGGGAGTAGCTCAGTTGGTAGAGCGTCTGGTTCCCAACCAGAAGGTTCGCGAGTTCGAGACTCGTCTCCCGCTCAGTGTTTAGGAAAGTCCTGATGAGTCTTACCCGATGTCCCGCCCTTCCGGTGCTGTGTGATCCGCGGGTAGCGAGCTAGTCGAAGCCGTACTTGTACAGATGCCGGATCTGGATGGCGTAGGTCACGCGGTCCTCCTTGCTCCAGGCGACGCGGACCTGTCGGTCCGCCGCCTCTTCGCCGTCATAGCGGACCCCGAGCGCGCGGATGTCCCGCAGCGCCTCGCCACCGAACGCGACGGCGCGGGCCAGGCCATCCAACCGCACGTAGCGCTCCATCTCGCCGACGAGCAATGACACACGTGGATCCGTCGCGAGGTTGCGGGCCTTCACGCGTTGCTGCGTAGTGTTCACGATCACTTTGTCCCCGCGGCGGTCGTACCAGATGACCGAGAGCTGCGCTGACCCATCGTGGTTCACGGTGCTCATGACCGCGAATCTCGGGGCATCGAGGAACGCGCGGACATCCGCGTCGAGCTTCATCCGCTCAACGCTACGCCGATGATCGGCTACTCCGCCGCCGTGATCTCGTCACGGTGCGCCCGGTAGCGGACCGTCTCGGGGATCCACGCCGCGATCGCGAACACCGACAGAACGCAAGCCAGGCCGCCGGAAACCACCGAGCTGACCGGAGACCAGAGCGCGGCCACCGCACCGGACTCGAACTGACCGAGCTGCGGTCCGCCGACCACGAACATGATGTTGATCGCGTTCAGCCGGCCACGGAGGGCGTCCGGCACGACGAGCTGCAGGATGGTGCCGCGGAAGATCGAGCTCACGACATCGGCTGCGTTCGCGATCGCGAGGAGCACGAGCGCGAGCACGAACCAGGGCTGATCGAGCACCCCGAACAGCGCGATGGCCAGACCCCAGACCACGACCGCGACGAGCACCGTGAGCCCCTGCCGTTGGATGCGCGCCGTCCAACCGGAGGCGAGCGCCGCGACGAGCGCCCCGGCGCCCATCGACGCGTAGAGCAGCCCGAGACCCTCGGGGCCGACGTGGAAGACGCGCTCCGCGTAATACGGGAACAGAGCTCGCGGCGATCCGAAGAACGTCGCGAGGAAGTCGAGCGACATCGTCGCGAGGAGGATCCGCGTCACGCCGAGGTACCGCACGCCCTCGACGACCGAGCGGATCACGGACTGCCGCTCCGTCGGCACGCGGGGCGGCGTCCGGATCGACCAGACCGTGACG
This sequence comes from Candidatus Limnocylindria bacterium, assembly GCA_036564905.1. GTDB lineage: Bacteria > Chloroflexota > Limnocylindria > P2-11E > P2-11E > UBA4735. Next base: position 49,407 of record DATCOD010000064.1, on the reverse strand, counting down.
AGCGCCGCGGCGAACGATGCGGCGTCGAGCCAGTACGCGGCCGCGAGGCCGACCTGCGCGATCACGATGCCGGCGAGGGCCGCGCCGAACACGGTCGCGAATTGGAAGAGCGTCTGGTTCAGCGCGATCGCCGCGCGGATGAGCCGACGGTCGATGAGGGTCGGCATGAGCGACGAGCGGGTCGGGCTGTCGAGCGCGGAGAAGCACGCGCCGGCGGCGGTGAGCACGTAGAGCAACGGCACCGACGCCGCACCCGCCTGGGTGACCACGGCGAGGGCGAGCGACACGACGGTCAATCCCATCTGGGTCAGGAGCAGGAGCCGGCGGCGATCGACGGCGTCCGCGATCGCCCCGCCGAACAGCGACAGCAGCATGAGCGGGACGGCCTGGAACACGCCGATGAGCCCGACCGCGAACGAGCTGTCGGTCAATACGAAGATCTGGTACGGCAACGCGACCAGCCGCACCTGCGTGCCGGTCACGGAGATGAGCTGGCCGATCCAGAGGAGCCGGAACGAGCGCGACTCGCGGAGCGGCGCGGTGTCCGGCAGGAGGAGCTGGCGCCAGCCGGTCACGGGCGGTGCAGCTCGAAGATGAGCTCGCCGTCGATGATCTCGCCCGTCCGCCGGAATCCGAGCTTGTCATTCACGCGGAGCGAAGCGGCGTTGTCCGGCCTCACGCCGGAGACGAAATGCCGCACGCCGTGCTCCCGCGCGGCCCAGTCCATCATCGCTTGCGCGACCTCCGTCGCGAAGCCGCGTCCCCGGTATTCCGGGAAGACCGTGTAGCCGGTCTCGGCGGCCCCGGCGGTGCCGAGGTCGTTGACGCCCGGTGGTCCGTGGAAGTTGGCGAAGCCCACCATCACGCGGTCCGGCCGGCGCAGCACGATCGCCCGCAGCGACCACGGGAGCCAGTCCGGATCATCGGCCACCTGCGCGCGCCGCAGGCGCACGAGGCCAAGGTCGTCGCCGGGGAAGTCCGTGGGGATCGCGAAATCGGCCAGCCGCAGCACGACGCCGCGGTCACCGGCGATGAGCGCATCGAGCAGCTCCAGCGGCAGCGACACGAGATCGAGGCGGCGCGAGCGGATGGCGTCGATGTCCGAACGTTAGAGGCGCCCCGTGCGCCACGCCGCGAGCAGCTCGCGGACCTCCTCGTCGCTGCCCGGTGCGAAGTCGTCGTAGTACGCGCCGACCGAGCGGAAGTCCTCGTACTCGCCAAGACAGATCACGGCGTCGACCTCGAGCCGTAGCTCGCTCGCGGTCGGTGCCGCGCAGACCGGGGCGGCCACGATGACCCGTTCCGGATCGGCTCGGCGCGCGGATCGCGCCGCGGCCGTCGCGGTCGCGCCGGTCGCGAGCCCGTCATCGACGATGAGGGCCGTCCGCCCGGCCAAAGGCAACGCTGGGACAGCCCCCCGATAGCGACGGGCGAGGTCCGGGAGCTGGGCCAACTCGCGCGCGGCGGCCGCGTCGACATCGGCACGCACGAGGCCCGCGGCCGCGATCACGTCATCGCGCAACGCGATCGCGCCGGGTGCGACCGCGCCGAATGCGAGCTCCGGCTGCCGCGGGACGCCCAGCTTCCTGGCCACCACGATGTCGAGCGGCGCTCGGAGCGCGGCAGCGACCTCCGCCGCGACGACGACGCCGCCCCGCGGCAAGCCCAGCACCACCGGGTCGACGAGCCGCTCCTCGCGTAGCCGCGCGCCCAGCTGCCGACCAGCGTCCGCGCGATCGCGGAAGGTCACGGCCGGCCGTCGGGGTCGATCGGGTCGATCCGGCGATCGAGATACATCCAGAGCGCGCGCGCATATCGCAGACACACCGGTGCCAGGGGGAGGAACACGAGGCCGGACGCGAGCAGCACCCACTCGAGCGGCCAGTGCGTGATCGCGAGCACAACGAAGAACAGGATCCCGACCAGCGCGACGGCCAACCCGTAGCTGATCGCCATCGCGCCGACGAAGTACCCGTGCTCGCGCTCGTAGACCAGGCCGCAGTCCGGACAGCGCTCCGGCATCTCGAGGATCCCGGAGAACAGAGCGCCGCGACGGCAGCGCGGGCAACGGAGCGTCAGGATCCCGCGGAGCATCAGCCCCGCCCCGTCGCTCCGAAGATGCCGAGGAACGTCGCTTCAGCGACGCAGACGTTCTCGAACTCCGCGAGGTGCAGGCTCTCGTTCTCCGAATGCGCGTTGGACTCCGGATCCTCGACGCCGGTCACGAGGAGCGCCGCACCGGGGAAGGTCCGCGCGAAGTCGAACAGGAACGGGATGCTCCCGCCCTGGCCGATGTCGATCGCTTCGCGGCCCCAGGCCGCGCCGAGCGCATCCTTCAGCGCGGCATACGCGGGCCCGCTCGTCGTGCCGGTGAACGCTTCGCCGGTCGGGCCGCGGGTGATCGTCAGCTCCGCGCCCCACGGCGCGTGAGACAGAAGATGCTTCACGAGCGCGTCCTGCGCCGCCTTCGCGTCCTGACCCGGTGGCACCCTCATCGAGATCCGCGCCGTCGCGACCGGCCAGAGCGTGTTGGACGCCTCTTTCACCGGCGTCGCGTCGAGCCCGATGATCGAGATCGAGGGCTTGCGCCAGAGCCGCGAGGTGATCGATCCGTCGCCGATGAGCTTCACCGACGGCCGCGTGCCGACCCAGCGGCGGAGCTCATCCTCTTTGAGATCCAGCGGGTCCGCGTCGCCGGTCTTGAGGCCCGGGACCGCCACGCGCCCGAGGTCGTCGTGCAGCGACGCGAGCAGCCGGCTCATCGCCATGAGCGCGTCCGGCACCGTGCCGCCGAAGCCGCCGCTGTGCACCGCGTGATCGCTCACCCGGAGCTCGACCGTCACCAGCGCGTTGCCGCGGAGCGTCGTGGTGATCGCGGGCTGGCCGATCCGCCAGTTCGCGGAGTCGGCGATGATCACGGCGTCGCACCGCAGGGTGTCCCGCTCCGCGGTGAGGAAGTCCATCAGGTGCCCCGAGCCGGACTCCTCCTCTCCCTCGATGAACAGCGCGACGCCGCAGGGCGGATTCCCGCCGTACGCGCGGAGCGCGGCGAGATGCGCCGCGATGCCGGCCTTGTCATCCGCGACACCGCGGCCGTAGAGGCGACCGTCACGCTCGGTCGGGGTGAACGGGTCGGTCCGCCAGCGATCGCGCGGGCCCGGCGGCTGCACGTCGTGGTGCGCGTAGAGGAGCACCGTCGGCGAGCCGGCCGGGCCCGGGACCCGTCCGACGACCGCGGGATGCGCGCCCTCCGTCTCGATGACCCGGGCGCTCACGCCGGCTGCCCGGAACAGCTCGGCGGTCAGCTTCGCCGTTTCGCGCACGGGCGCCGCGTCGTAGCCGGATGCGCTCATCGAGGGGACGCGCGAGAGACGCTCGAGGCCCGCGCGCACGTCGCCCATCGACGCGCGCACCTTCGGACGGAGCTCGGCGGCGAGCTGTGTGGCGTTCACGGCCCGCGCAGTTTAGGTCCGATAGTCGCGCGCCCTCACGGGTGACACGAGCAGGCGCGGATGCCGCCAGAGGGACGGCGTCGCCCCGATGCGCGCCGCGAGGTCGTCGAGGTACGGGAGGAGCTCGACGCGCATCTGATCGTCGTCGATGGCCCGGGCGCGGGCGATCCGCGTCGCGATCTCATCGCGCATGACGGCAGCGGGCGGAAGCGTTGCCCGCCCGGCGAAGACCGCCGCGACCCAGCGGGCCTGAAGCTCCGCGACCGGGAACACCGGCCCGGACACGCGGGTCAGTCCCACGAAGGCCAGGCCCATGACGTCGGGAGGGAACACGAGGCGATAGAGCCCGAGCGTTCCATCGATCCGCGCGGGAATGCCGGAGGGCAGGAACGGGAATTCGACGGCGTAGCCGGTCGCCAGCACGATCGCGTCCGCGTCGACCCGGGTGCCGTCGGCGAAGATCGCGCCGGACGCATCGAGCGCGACGAGTGCGGATCGCACCGCGACGCGGCCGCGGGAGAGCTCGTCGAGCAGATCGATGCCCGGGGTCGTGTTCAGGCTCACCCGCTCGAGCCGGAGGCCGCGCGCGCGGTACTCGGCGGCGAGGATCCGCCGCGCGCGCGACCGGCGGACCGCCGGCGGCAGCATCCGGGCAAGGCGCGTCGCGCGGTGGTCATACGGGCGCCCGCGGTACTGACGCGGCGAGAACGTCGGCAGCTCGCGGACCGCGATGCTCACCGAGCTCGCGACGGCGGCGAGCTCGACCGCGATGTCGGCGCCGCTCGAGCCCGCGCCGACCACGACGACATCCTGTCCGGCGAACCCCGCCGGGTCGCGATAGTCGCGGGAGTGCACGATGGTCCCACCGAAGCGCTCGCGGTCCCGGAGTGGCGGCTCGAGCGGGCGGCTGAACAGGCCCGACGCAACGACGACGGCGTCGAACGGCTCAGTGTCGACCGTCCACGCTCCTGCCGGGGTCGGACGGACCGCGGTCACGGCGCGGCCGAACCGGATGCGCGAACGCACCCCGGTGACGTCGGCGTAGCGCTCGAGGTACTCGAGCACATCGTCGCGATACGGATGGTCGGGCAGCGCCGCATCGAAATCGAGGTCCGAGAACGCGGTCTTCTGCTTCGATGTGTTCGTTCGCAGCGACGGATAGGCCAGGCCGGTATCCGGTCGCCAGAGACCGCCCACGGCACCGGTGCGCTCGAAGACCGTGGGCTCAAGGCCGGCGTCCAGCAGCCACCGGGCGGCCGTCAGGCCCGCGGCGCCGGCACCGATGACCGCAACACGTCTCGCCATGCGTCGAGTATCGGACGCACACTGGTCGGGTGACCGGCCTCGATCGCGGCGCCACGCTCCGGCTCCTCGAGCGCGGGGAGCTGACCGTCCAGGGCCGGATCGTCTCCGCTTCGAACGCATCCTTCCTCGGCACGGTGACCGACGGCGCGCAGCACCTGACCTGTGTGTACAAGCCGGTCCGCGGCGAGCGTCCGCTCGACGATTTTCCCGACGGCACGCTCTGGCAGCGCGAGCACGCGGCGTACCTGGTGTCTGAGGCGAGCGGATGGGACATCGTGCCGCTCACGGTCACGCGCGCGGACGGCCCGTTCGGCGCGGGCATGACCCAGCTCTGGATCGATGTCGACCTGGACGTCGACGTCTGGAAGATGGCGAACGAGCCCGACCCGCGCCTGAGGCGCATCGCGCTGTTCGACGCGGTGGTGAACAACGCCGACCGGAAGGGTGGTCACCTGTTGCCGGCGCCGGGCGGCCACGTGTACGGCGTCGACCACGGGATCTGCTTCGCGGCCGAGCCGAAGCTGCGCACGATCCTCTGGGATTGGCGCGGCCTGCCCATCGCCCCGGCGGAGCTCGCGGCTCTCCGGTCGCTGCGCGCGAGGCTCGCTGGTCCGCTCTGCGAAGCGCTGCAGCCGCTGATCGCGCCGGCCGAGATGCGCGCTTTGAACGCGCGACTCGATCGGCTCATCCGGGCGAAGGTCTTCCCCCAGCCCGACCCCTATCGCATGGCAGTGCCCTGGCCGCCCTTCTAGGCCGCGACCCCATCGCCCAGCAGCTCGCGCACCCTGGCCAGAAGCGCATCCAGGTCGAAGGGCTTGGCGAACACCTCGCGCGGCGCGTTGCCCCTCAGCGTCTCGCGTGCCATCTCGGGATTCGCGGTCACGAACAGCACGGCGACGCCGGCGAGCGCCGGGTGGTTGCGCATGACGTCGTAGACGTCGATCCCGCTCGCACCAGGCATCTGGACGTCGAGGATCAGCAGCCGGGCGCCAGAGTCGATGACCGCATCGACGACGAGCGCGCCGTTCGAGACCATGACGGGCTCGGCGATGCCGCCCGCGCGGAGCGACTCTTCGAGGACCCGGGCGAGCGCGCCATCGTCCTCCGCGACGACAACTGCCGGCCGCGCGCCACGGACGGTCATAGGCGCATCCTCTTGCGGTGAGCGAGCTCCGGTTCGGACTGGACTTCGGCACGTCCAACAGCGCCGTCGCGGTGTCGGATGGTTCGAACGTGCGCCTGCTGCCGATCGATCCGATCGCGGGCGACACATTGCCGAGCGTGCTGTACGTCCGCCGCGACGGCACCACGCAGATCGGTCATCCGGCGATCCGGTCGTTCCTCGCGGACAACCGCGCGCGCGGTCCCGTGAAGCGCGAGTACAAGGAGCTCGGCGTTCGCATGGTGTCGAGCAATCCGCGCCAGGCGACCGGTGTCGAGGCCCTGATCCTTGTCGATACCTCCTCGCCTGGACGGTTCTTCCAATCGCTCAAGACGTTCTTGGGTGACCCGTTGCTTTCGCACACGAACGTGTTCGGCGACGAGCGCGGGCTCGAGGACCTGATCGCGATGATCCTCTCGGGGATCTTCGAACGCGTCGAGGAGCTCACCGGCACGCGACCGACATCGGCGACGGTGGGCCGGCCGGTCGAGTTCGTGGGCGGAGCGGAGGTCGAAGAGCGTGCACGGACCCGTCTTGAGCAAGCCGCGCGCCTGGCCGGCCTGCGCGACGTCCGCTTCGTGCAAGAGCCCATCGCCGCGGCGCGTGCGGCGGATGTACCGGCCGGGCTGACCCTCGTGTTCGACTTTGGCGGCGGGACGCTCGACCTTTGTGTAACGCATCGTCACAAAGGCGAGATCGCTGTCCTCGGCACCGCCGGTGTCGACGTCGCGGGCGATCGCTTCACCCAGCTGCTGATCGATCAGCTCGTGGCACCGCACCTCGGCGCGGAGAAGCGGTGGGGCCCGAAGGGGCTCATCCTGCCGCGGTTCATCACCGGCGCGATCGGCGATTGGCGCGCGCTCTCGGCGTTGAACGAGAAGCCGATCCTCGATGCGCTCGACGATCTGGAGTCGCTCGGCGCGCCGAAGCGCGAGCTTGCCGCTCTGCGCGGCGCGATCGAGCTGCAGCTCGGCTACGAGATCTTCGCGGCGGCGGACGCGACGAAGATCGAGCTGTCGTCCGCGCAGCTCGCGCTCTTCAGCTTCCACCGCGGCGCCGTGGACATCGACCAGCAGGCCTCGCGGCGTGCCTTCGAGGTCGCGATCGCGCCGCTGTTCGCGCGTGTCGACGCGGCCCTGACCCAGGTCCTCGAACGCAGCGGCGTGCGGGCCGACCAGATCATCGAGATCGTCTGCACCGGTGGCTCCTCGGCGATCCCCGCGGCGCGCTCGCTCCTGCGGAAGCGCTTCGCGAATGCGGTGCTCCGGGATGCGGCGGCGCATACCGCGGTGGCCGCGGGGTTGGCGCGCGCGCCCGCGTAGGACCGGTCAGGCCTCGACTGGAAGGCGAAGAAGCGCCGCGGCGGCGCGCTGGCCCTGGACGATGCACTCCGGGATCCCCGCGCCGCGATAGGCCGCCCCGATCACCTGGATCGCGGGCTCCTCCGCGAGCGCCGCGTCGATCGCGGCGACCCGCTCGAGGTGGCCGACGGTGTAGCGCGGCATGATGCCGACGTGGCGAGCGACCCGCCCGACTTCGGGGCGTCCGCGGATGCCGAGCGCGGATGCCAGCGCCGCATGCGCCGCCTCGACGAGCGACGGGTCATCGGTCGCGATCAGTCGCGGCTCCCGGACCGAGGCGCGAAGGAGGACGGAGCGGTCCGGCGCGCGACCCGGCCACTTCGAGGAGCTCCAGGTACAAGCGGAAATGGCGAGCGCCCCTGGCGGCACGACGAACCCGTGGCCGGCGAGCGGGTGCGCGATCTGATCTTTCCGATAGCCCAGGGAGACGATCGCGGTCGATCCGTACGGCATGTCCGCGAGGATGGATGTGGCACGTGGCGCGAGCTCCGCGAGGAGCGGCGCGGCGGCCGGCGCGGGCGTCGCGACGATGACCGCCCCGAATGAGCGCCAGCTGCCATCGTCGAGCCGCGCCCGGTAGCCCGACGACGTGCGTTCGATGCGGAGCACGGCGGTACCGTGCAGGACCTCCGTACGCTCGATCCGCTCGCTGAGCGCATCGACGAGCGAGCCCATCCCTCCGGCGAGGGTCAGCACCGGAGCACCCGGCGCCCGCTCGGCTCGCGTCGTCCGTCGTTGGGCGAACGCCGCGCGCAGCAGGCTGCCGTAGCGCCGTTCGGCCTCGCGCAGACGCGGCAGCGACGTGAGCAGGCTCAGCTCATCGACCGGGGTGCCGTAGACGGCTTCGAGGAGCGGCGACGCCAGCCGATCGACGAGCGCATCCCCGAAGCGCCGGCGCAGGAACGTGCCCACCGCCTCATCGTCGTTCTCGGTGCTCGGGGGCAGGAACAGCTCACGCGCCAGGCCGAGCTTCTCGCGCAGGGAGAACAGCGGGCTCGACGCGATGGGACGGAACGCCCGAGGGATGCCGCTCCCGAGGCCTTCCGGCACCGGCACGAGGCGACCGTGCCAGACGAACACGTCCGACGGCACCTCCGGTGGCACGAGCGCGCCGACCAGGCCGAGGTCGCGGCACAGCTGGACGGCCTCGGGCCTGCCGGTCAGGAAGGAGTCGGGGCCCCCCTCGATCGTGTAGCCCTCGACGTGCTCGGTCCCGACCTTGCCGCCGAGGCGCGGACCGGCCTCGACGAGGGTCACGGGCACCCCCGCACGGCCGAGCTCGTACGCCGCGACGAGGCCACTGATGCCACCGCCCACGACGAGGACCTTCACGCCGGAATGGTCGCGGGCGGGACGAACGCGCAGAGCGGGTCGCTCTCAAGAGGATCGCCGGTCGAGGCATAGGCGCGAGCGCGCGAACCGCCGCAGATCTCGTTGTACTGGCAACGCCCGCACTTTCCCTTGAGCCCGCTCACGTCGCGCAGCTGCACGAAGAGCCGGCCGTGCCGATACAGATCGGCGATCGGGGTGTCACGCACGTTACCGGCGGAAAGCGGCAGGAAGCCGGACGGATAGACCGCGCCGTCATGCGCGACGAACAGGATGCCGTTCCCATCACGGATGCCGAAGCTCCGCGCGAGCGGCATGCGCGCGATCGTCGCGGCGTCGCTCCCGGCGCGTTCGAGACGCCGTATCGCGATGCGATGGTGATGCAACGCCTCGGTCGTCTTGATCGCAAAGGGAGCTTCGCGCCCGAGATCGAGGAGCCAGCCGATCAGCCGTTCGGCCTGCGGGGCAGTCACCTCGCGCAGGTCCGCTCCACGGCCCACGCCGATGAGGAAGAAGAGGCTCCAGCGCATGATGTCGAACCCGCGTAGCAGCGCGTAGATCGCCGGCAGATCGCCGACCGTGTCGCGCGTCACGAGCGTGTTGATCTGGAGCGGGATGCCCGCGGCGCGGACATCCCGCGCAGCGCGAAGGGTCTCCACATAGGTCCCGGGAACGCCGCGGAACTCGTCGTGCCGCAGGTCGGTCGAGCCGTCGAGGCTGAGCGAGATGACCTGCGTGCCCGCGACCTTCAGCTCGTGGATGCGGTCCGGCGTGAGGTCGGGACTCGCGCTCGGCGCGAGCGAGGAGCCGATGCCGCGCGCCGTCGCGGCGCGGACGAGCTCGACCAGGTCCGGGCGGCGCAGCGGGTCGCCCCCGGTAAAGATCAGATGCGGGTACGGCGTGCCGAACTCGGTGATGCGGTCCAGGAGCCTCAGACCTTCCTGCGTCGAGAGCTCGGTCGGGCTCCGGTCCGGGATGGCCAGGGCGCGGCAGTGCCGGCAGGCGAGCGGGCAGGCACGCGTCAGCTCCCAGTAGACGAGCATCGGTGCGCGCAGATAGCGATAGCCATTCGGTCGTACCGCTCCGATCGGTGCGGGCATGCTCATGCCGGGATCGGCTCGCGCAGCGCGCTCTCGACGAGGTCAGCCAGGCCGGCGACGAAGATCGGGTCGTCGTTCATCGAGCGCGCTCGCTCGAGCCCGATCCCGAGGTCGCGCGCGATCCGCTGGGCCTCGATGTCGACGTCGTACAGGACCTCGAGGTGGTCGGCGACGAACCCGACCGGGCACACGACCACCTCACGCACGCCCGTTTCGGCGACGCGGCGGAGCTCCGCACCGAGCTCCGGGCCGATCCACACCTCGGCGGTGCGGCCCGCGCTCTGGTAGGCGACATCGCAGTCGCTGAGCCCGAGCCGTTCCGCGACCAGAGCAGCCGTGGCCGCCACCTCTCGCGCATACGGATCGCCGCCGTGCGCGATCCGCGCTGGGAGGCTGTGCGCGGTGAAGAAGACATGGGGCCGCCGCGCGGATCGCGGGAACCGCGCGAGCGCCTCCGCGGTGGCTCCGGCGAGCGCTTCGATCAGGCGTGGCTGATCGTGCCAGCTCTCGACGAAGCTGAACCGCGGTGCCCGCGGCCCGAGCGATGAGGCGGCGCTCTCGACCGCGCCGATATACGTCTGGGCGTTGAACGTCGAGTGCTGTGGCGCGAGCGCAAGGGCGACGGCCTGGCGGATGCCGTCGTCCGCCATGCGCGCGACCGCATCACGGATGAACGGCGCGATGTGCTTCATGCCGGCGTAGACGGCGACCGTGAGTCCGCGCCGCGCGAGCTCCGCTCCGAGCGCCAGCCGCTGCCGTTCGACGATGCGCGAGAGTGGCGAGCCGCCGCCGATCGCGCGGTACCGATCGACGAGCTCCGCGAGAAGGGCCGCGGGTGGCGGAGAGCCGCGGCGGATGTCGAGGTAATAGGACTCGACCTGATCGAGCCGCTCCGGCGCGCCGTAGGCCATGAGGAGCACACCCTTGCCTGCAGCCACCTCGGGCGAGCGTATCGACGGTCCGCGCGGCGGGGCATGGACGTTCGGTCCGCAACTGTGGGCCACAGGTCCCGGGTCTGGGCAAACCTCGTGCTTCTCGCGACCGTCTCAGGGCCCTCGGGGCGTAGGAACTCCCGTCGGTGGGCCGCCTCCCGGAGTGGGCTGAACGATCGGCGGCGTCGGCTGGCTGACCGGTGGGGTGGGCTGCGCGATCGGCGGCGTCGGTTGGTTGACCGCTGGGGTGGGCTGCGGGATCGCCGATGGCTGCGCTGAAGCTCCGGGCGGCGCCGTCGCCACGGGCGTCGCGCCGGCGTTCGGCGCGGCGGTCGGGCCGGTGGCCGGCCCGTGCGATGCGGGTACCGGCGTCGTAATGACCGCGGGCGGAAGCAGCGGCACCTGCCGATCGCTGGCCGCATTCAACTCGGTGACGACGTTCGGTGCCGTCGCCACTCCCGCGAGGGCGATGAAGATCGCGAGAGCCCCGAGGCCCGCGGCTGCGGGCACCCACAGCAGCGCGCGCCGGTCGGCGGGCCGCTCTTCATGGCGGTAACGAGCCGGCCGCGCGTCGAGGCGCGCTGACCGGATGGCCGAGAGGCTCGTGACGAACGCGCTGCCGTAGATGAGCGCTTGCCAGAAGCAAAGGATCGCCAGAGCCAGCCCCAGGGCGAAGAAGCCGCGGGCGAGGATCGCGATCCCGACCAACAGACAGGTGAGGGCGATCGCCGTTTCCCATCGACTCGCGGCGATCGCGCGAACGAACGTCGCGTGCGACTTCGTCTTGCTGGTCCGGAGGAACACACCATCGCTGCGCACGATCGCGGACAGGACCGCCTGCGCGACCACCCAGCTGAGGCTGAACATGTTCACCGCGGCACCGACCGCCTCGCCGAGGCCGAGGCCGAGGGCCGAACGCAGGATCCAGAGGAACCGGATCACGCCGAGGAACAGGAAGAGAAGCGGGAAGATGAGTGTCGCCTCGGTGAGCGGGCGCGCAACGATCCCAAGGCCGACCGCGTACGCGACCGCACCGACGAACAGGAACGCCGCGAAGGCCAACTGCACCGGTTCGCCGAACCAGAGGAACGCCGCGATCAGGTACCAGCTCCGCTGCGCGCCCGTGAGCCGATCACCTGCGGCCCGTGGCCAGAGCGGCAGGAGTGACCGCCAGTGCTTGCGGAAGATCTGGATCCCGCCGAACGCCCAGCGGAAGCGCTGCTTCTTGTACGAATCGAAGTCGAAGGGCATGAGCCCTCGGCCGTACGACTTCGGGAGGTAGAGCGATCGGTAGCCGCGTTGCAGGATCCGGAGGCTCGCCTCGGCGTCCTCGGTGATGCACCAGGCGTCCCAGCCCCCGATCTCCTCGAGGACCGAGCGACGGATCACCCCCATGGTCCCGCCGAAGATCGGCGCGTTGTCCTCGTTGCGCGCGGTCATCGACACCGCGAAGAAATACGCGTACGCGTGCAAACAATCGGTGAGATACCGGTTGCCTTCGAACTGGCGGTAGTCCTGTGGCGTCTGGACGAACGCAAGACCGGGATCGCGGAAGTACGGCGCGACGTCGCGCAGGAATGCGGGGTCCACGACATAGTCGGCGTCGATGATCGCGACGAGCGTGGCGCGTGGGTCGGTATGGCCGAGCGCGAAGTTGCAGGCACCCGCCTTGTAGCCGTCGAGCGGATCGACATGGAAGAACCGAAACCGCTCCCCGAGGCGCGCGCAGTGCGCTTGGACCGGTCCCCAGAGAGCCGCGTCCTTGGTGTTGTTGTCCACGATGACGACTTCGAAGCGTGGGTAGTCGAGTATCGCCAGCGCGTTGAGCGTCTCGATGACCAGATCGGGGGGCTCGCTGTACGTCGGGATGTGGATCGATACGAACGGCGCCGTGGCGGGATCGTACGGTGGCGGTCCATCGCCACGCCGCGACCACACGATCCGGCAGAGGGCACTGAAGCCCTCATACGCATACATCAGGGTCAGAGAGAGTGCCGCGAGCTCGAAGAGCAGCAGACTGGCGGAGAGGAACATCGCCACGAGGCCGAGACCACTGAGGAAGGTGAGGGCGAAGACGTAGCTGACGTAGAGCAAGGCGTCCACGGCGATGAACGTGTACGCGAGCCGCGCCGGCGCCGTCCATTTCCGCAGGAGGAGGGCACCGGCCGCCAGCAGCGGCGCGAAGACGAAGGCGGACTGCCAGTGGTCGGGGTCGATGGCCGCCGCTACCGTGACCAGCACCGCCAAATTCGCCAGCACATAGAGCGCGGTGCCGGTGGCCGTCGCGGTGCGGAAACCACGCGCGATCACGACGAGGCCGATGTTCAGCACGGCGCCGGTGGTCGCAAGCGCGATGAGCAGTTGGCTGATGACCGTGTCCTTCCCGGTGGTGTTCGTCCCCGGTGGTGTTCGTCCCGGTGGTCTTCGTCCTGCCCACAGATGAGCAAGCGGCGCGCCGCGGCCACTCCCGTGCGCTCCACGGTCAGGGAGGGCTCAGGTAGGCCGATCCCGCCGAACGGGGGGCGCGCCTAACGCGGGCGGTATGCGGCGCAGAGCATCCCGAAGTACGTCGGCGCTTCGTAGCTGAGGAACTCGCCCGTCCACGTCGTGTCGAGCGCGCCATGGAGCATGAGCATCTGCCAGTACGAATCCGCTTTGGCTTCGACCGGCAGCTTCGGATCCATCCGCAGGAGGCCGGCGAGGTCGTCCTTCTGTATGAGCGCGACGACCTGCTCGTCGAACTCGCGCGACTTCGGCGTGAACCCGTACGGGCCCTTCGCGTCGTGACCGTGCCCGTGATCGCAGCTCGCGATGAGCGCGACACGCTGGCCCGACGCGGCGATGGCCTTCGCGATCGCCCGTCCGGCCGCGACGTGGCGCTCGTACGGGAGATCGCGCGCGGGAGCGACCACGACCGTTCGCACAGGCGGGTCCGAACGACCGCCCATGAACCAGAGCGGCACGAGCACGGCCCAATCCATCGGGAAGCTCGCCGCCGCCGCGTCGTTCGCCCCGTAGCTCACGCCCGCGACCGGGATCCCGGCACCAGCGATCGCATCGCGGATGGCGAGCGCGAGCGGACGATCCACCGCGATCCGCAACGCGACGTTCGGATGCCCGTCCAGCGCGCCTGAGACGGTGCCCGACGTGATCACGGCCAGCGCGCCGTCGACATGGACGTTGTGGGGGGTGAGGACGATCGCGACCTCGGGCCTGGCGCGATCGAATCGGCGGCCGAGCTCCTCCATGCCGCGCCGAGTGACCGTGGCCAGATCCCGCTCGGCGGGCGCGCAAGCCTCGGCGATCGCCATGCCGCCGTGTGGGGCGATGCAGCCGAACACAAGTCCCATGGACGGAGCCTAGCGAGGGGGACGCCGAACGACCGCGTCATCCGCGTCGACCCGTCCCAGCCGTGACCTAGCGGACCCGGCGAGCCTCCAGCTTCCCGTCGGCGCGGCGCACCTCATACGACGGCTGGTCGTAGGTCGCGGGGCCCACGACGACGCTGCCGTCGGCGAGCTTGAATCGCGAGCCGTGGCACCCGCAGCGGATGGTGTCGCCGACGACCGTGCCCTCCGAGAGCGAGCAGCCGGCATGCGCGCAGGTGTCGTGCAGCGCCTGGATCGTCTCGCCGACGCGCACGAGCACGAGGGTCTGCGCGCCGGCCTTCGCCTTCGTCGGCTGACGCTCCGGGAGCTCGGTCACGTCGAGCGCCGCCCATTTCGTGCCGCCCTGTCGCCAGGCGTGCCGGTCGACCATGTTGCCGAATGCGAACACGAGGTCGGCGCCGATGTACGCGCCGATGACGATGAACAGGTAGCCGGCGGCGGCGGCGATGGTCGCCTCGCCGGGCGTGCCGGGCGCGTACCCGAACCGGACGACCAGCGAGAACAGGTAGAACACCAGCGCGACGAGCATCAGCGAGGCGTGGACGCCGCCGTACTGGCGGGCCTTGCCGTCGGTCTCGTCCAGGTCCACGTACCCCGCGATGGCGGCGGCGATCAGACCGCCGAATCCGATGAGCGTCGCCCAATTCGCGCCGTCGTAGATGCCGAGGAGATCGAGGACGAGCGCCACGGTGAGCGCGCCGATCGGCACGTCGGTCAGGAGCGGGTGCAGCGGGTGTCCCAGCCAGGTGCCGTGGAAGAAGCTGCGCAGCCATTTCGGCCGGATGACGGTCCGGGAGACGGCCGTGTAGAAGTCGGCGATCCCGACGCCCCAGTCCCACTTGTCGAGCAGGTTCCGGTTGACGAAGCGTCTGATCACCTGTGCCCTCCCGCGCCGTGCGTCCGCATGATGCGTCATCCTGCATACGTGCAAGTGGCCGGGCGGGACGTGATGGTCACGAACCGGGACAAGGTGTTCTTTCCGGAACGTGGCCTCACGAAGGGCGACCTCGTGGACTACTACGTGTCCGTCGCCCCGGCGCTGCTCCCCCACGTGCGCCACCGGGTCATGCAGATGCTCCGCTATCCCAACGGGGTCGACGGCCAGTTCTTCTACCAGAAGCGGGTCCCGGTGCCGCACCCGGACTGGCTCGAGACCTACCCGATCGCGTTCCCGAGCGGCCGGACCGCTGACTTCCCGGTGGCGAACGACGCGGCCGCGCTCGCCTGGATCGCGAACCTTGGCTGCATCGACCTGCACACGTGGTCATCGCGCACTTCGGACGTCGAGAGACCCGACTACCTGCTCATCGATCTCGACCCGCGCGGCGGCGATCCGTGGGCCAACGTCCGAACGATCGCGCTCGTCGTGAAGGACGTCATGGACGAGCTCGGTCTGTTGAGCTGGCCGAAGACATCGGGCTCGACCGGCATCCACATCCTCGCGCCGATCGTCCCCGAGCTTCCGTTCCCGGAGGTCCGCCGGTTCGCGAAAGCCTTCGCGCAGGAGGTCGAGCGGCGCGTGCCGGACATCGCGACGACGACCTGGAAGGTGGCGGATCGCACCGGGGTATTCGTCGACTTCGGCCAGAACGCGCGCGATCGGACGATCGCCAGCGCCTATTCGATCCGCCCGACCCGGGACGCCCGCGCCTCCGCGCCGTTGCGCTGGGACGAGGTCGCCGAGGTCGAGGCCGCCGACTTCACGCTGGAGACGATGGCGGCCCGGATCGGGAAGGTCGGCGATCTCATGGCCGGGATGTGGGCCTCACCCGCGAGCCTGGTGCCGTTGTTCGAGCGGCTGAAGCTCAAGCCCGCGAAGACCTAGCAGATCCGCTCGATCGCGCTGATCACGTGGTCGATGTCGAACGGCTTCGCGATGAACATCGCCGCGTCCAGCGCCTCTCGGTGGGCTCCCAGCTCGCCCGCGGCTGACAGCAGCACGATCGGCACGGTGTTCCCGGTGCGCTGCTGTTCGGCGCGGAAGGCCCAGCCATCCATCACCGGCATCATCAGATCGAGCAGGATCACGCAGGGCTTCCAGCGCTGGAGGATGTCGAGCGCTTCCTGGCCGTTCGCGGCGCATTCGACCGTGAAGCCCTCGTCGTCGAGGGCGGTCTGCAATGTGTCACGGATCGCTTCTTGATCGTCCACCACAAGGACATTCACGTTGCGTACAGCCACCCTGGCGAAGCGTACCCCCTGTCTATGGGCGCTCCTCGCTCGAGCGAGGAAGTGAGCGCTGGGGCTGGAGGAGACCGGAGATCGTGAGGTCGCCGTTCCGGCGGTCGGGTCGCACCTGCTCCCACGTGCACTGCCGGGGATCCTTGTCGGGGCGGAACCGCAGGAACCGGGTGCCGTGACGGAAGCGATCGGTCTCCATCTTGTCGTAGCGCACTTCGCACACGATCTCCGGCCGCACCTCGACCCACTCGAGGTCCTTCCCCTGCGACCAGCGGCTCTCTCCGCCGGGCATCCGGCCCTGGCCGAGATGGCCGGCCTCGACGAGCGGCGGCAGCCGTTTCTGGAGATCCCTTTGGAGAACGCCGGAGATGCCCGACGTGTGGCCCACGAAGTCGAGCGCTCCATCCTCCCCGTACAGACCGAGGAGAAGACTCGCGACGCGTGATCCGTTCTTCCGGTAGCCGACGATCACGCAGTCACAGGTCTTGTGGCGCTTCACCTTCACGACCGCCTCGCGCGAGCCCGGCTTGTACGGAAGGTCCGCACGCTTGGCGACGACGCCGTCGAGTCCGATCAGCTCGAGCCGCTCGAGCCAGCGCTCGGCCTGCGCGCGATCCGCGGTCTGCGGAGACAGCGTGAACTCGGTCGCGCGCTTCTCGAGCTCGATCCGGCGCTCCGAGAGTGGCCGGCCGTGGATCGCTTCGCCGTCCCACAGCAGGATGTCGAACGCGACGAACGTCGCGGGCGTTTCGACCGACAGCTTGCGGATACGCGACTCGGCCGGATGCAGCCGGAGCTGCATCGCATCGAAGTCCAGTACGCCGTCGCGCTCGATCACGATCTCGCCGTCCAACGCGGAGTGCGGCGGCAGACGCAGGCCGACCGCGCGCAGCTCGGGGAAGTACCGAAGGAGCGGCCGCCCGTTCCGGCTCCAGAGGGCAAGCTCGGCGCCATCGTTCTCGAAGACCCCACGGAATCCATCCCACTTCGGCTCGTATCGCCAGCGATCACCGGTGGGCAGACCATCGACCAGCTCGGCCTCCATCGGCGGGAACGGCACGTTCGGGCCCACCTGAGCCGGCGCATCCACCCGGCGAGTCTAGAAAGGGCTAGCGGCCTCTCGTCTTCGCGCTGTCCATCATGCTCAGGTCCTCGGGGTGCGGAACGTTCGGTTCGGGCCGATCGCTGTCCTCGACCTCGCCCTTCGGGGCGACGATCCCCTCCGCCTGTTCTACCGCGCGCTCCGCTTCCAGATCCGGTCTGCCGAAGTTCTCGGTCCTTGGCTTGTCGTTCATGGCATCCCCTGACGCATGGTCCGTGCCACCGCGCGCGGCCTGGCCGCCGCCCGGGCGTGCGTGAAGAACGGGACGTAGGGTGTCGCGCATGGACCCCGTCGAATGGGTGGCGCCACGCCTCGCGGAGCTGGCCCGGGGCCGGACGCTCGATCTCGGCTGCGGCGAGGGTCGGTTCCTGCCACGTCACGGTGTCGGTGTCGATCTCGACCCGGTGCGGCTGCGCGTCGCGCGCACCCGCTCGGCGAAGGTGGTGCAGGCCGACGCGCATCGCCTCCCGTTCGGCGACGGGACCTTCGACACCGTCTTCGCCAACAGGATGCTGAACGCCGCCGGAGACATCGACACCGTGCTCGGTGAGTGCGCCCGCGTGCTCCGCGCTCAGGGTTCGCTCGTCGTCCTCACGCGGGCGCGGCGGAAGCCCGACCTGGACCGGCTCGATCCGGAGAACGGCGCCGAACGCCTCCGCCGCTACTTCGCGGACGTGACGGTCGAGCGTGGCGCGGAGGCGGCCCTGTTCGTCGCTAGGGCGACGCGGGGGCGATGAACACGCGGTCCTTGCCGTGGCGCTTCGCGTCGTACAACGCGGCGTCGGCGCTGCGGAACAGGGAGTCCTCGTCGGACGCGGAGCGCGGGTAGCCGGCGACGCCGATGGAGACGGTGCCGGACACGTGTCCGCCGTCGGAGGTCACGACCCGCGCGGCGGCGACGGCGACGCGGATGCGCTCGGCGACCAGGGCCGCGGCCTCCGGCGTGGCGTCCGGCTGCAGGACGAGGAACTCGTCTCCGCCAAAGCGCGCGACGACGTCGCTCGTTCGCACGTGCGTCTGCACCGACTGGGCGATCGCGACCAGGTGGCGGTTCCCGGCCTCGTGGCCGAAGCGGTCATTCACGTCCTTGAGCGAGTCGCTGTCGATGACGAGCAGCGAGAGCGGCCGGCCACCGCGTTTCGCGCGCTCCAACTCCTCATGGAGCCGCGCGCGGAAGTGCCGGCCGTTGTAGACCTTCGTGAGGTCGTCGGTCACCGACAGCCGGCGGACGGCCTCGTGCGCCGCCGCGGCGGAGATCGCGAGCGACGCCTGGCTCGCGAGCGTCTGGGCGAAGCGGTAGTGCTCCGCCGTGAACGCGCTCACGCCCATCTTCACGGCGCGGATGACCCCGAGCAGGTGCTGGTCGGCGACCAGCGGCACGACGATCGCGGAATTGAGCTCGAGGGGCACGCCGGAGACCTTGAGCACGCGCGGGTCGGAGGCGGCATCGGAGATGAGCGCGGGCTCGCGATGCTCGGCCGTCCACCCGACGAGCCCCTCGCCGAGCTTCACCTTCCGATCGCGGACGGTCGTCTCGTATTCGGCCGGGTAGTACTGCGCGTCGAAGACCATCGTCGCGACCTCGAGCCACTCGCTCTCCTCGTCCCAGAGGAACACGGCCGTCGAGTCCGCGGTCGTCACGCGCTGGAACGCGTCGACGATCGTCCGGAGCGTGCCATCGCGGTCGAGCTGCGCGGCATGGCGGGCGACCTCATTCACCGCCTGGAGCTCGGCGATGTCGCGGCGGCGGGACATGTGTTCGCGGGCGTGCATGAGGGCGAGCGACACGAGTCCCGCGAACGCGGAGAGCAGCCGCTCATCCTGCAGGGAGAACGCGTCGGTCTTCGGGCTCTGCACCGTCAGGACGCCGAGCAGGTCGCCGCGGGCGATGAGCGGCACGCACATCTCGGACCGGCACGACGGAGCGACGTTGATGTACCGGGGATCGGTGGACACGTCGCCGACATTGACGAGGGTCCGGGCACGGGCCGCGGCGCCCGTCAGTCCGCGAGCGGTCGACATGCGATAGGAGCGGACGCTCGGGTCGTCGCTGCCCTCACCCGCGGCGGCGGCCGCGTAGAGCTCGTCCCGCTCAGGATCGTGCAATAGGAGATAGCGCATCGCATAGCCGAACTGCTCGCCGAGCAGCTCCGTCGCCTGCGTGAGCACGCTCCCCTCATCGGTCGCGGCATTGAGCAGCGTCTCTGCCGCGCGCATGAGGATTGAAAGCTCGTTCGCCCGGGGTGTCATCACTGCCATCTCCAAGACCCTACGTGCGAGGATGCGCCCTGCGCTTCCGCGCGAGGGAGTACGGATGTCCTACTGGGCGAGCCGGGCGGGGACACCCGCCAGAGGGAGTGTCCGGACGGTGTTCCCCGTTCTGCCGTCCAGGACCAGCAATTGGGCCGGATCGCGGGTCGCCATGAGGATCCGATCGCCGCCCGCCAGCGGGCCGCAGGTCATGCCGACGCTCGTGCTCCGCAGATCGCTGCTCACGACGTACCGCTGGGCCGCCGCCCCGGCGGTCGTGCAGACGTGGATCGTCCCGTCGACGGACGCGGTCGCCTGAAGGCCGATCCCGATCGGCTGGCGGCCGCGCCCCTGCGGGAACGGCGCCGAGAGCGCGACGTCGCTCCAGTGCAGCGGGTCGGTGATCACGTACACCCGCAGGCCGGGGCCACCGCGGGCGAACGGGAGGTCGAACGCCACGATCCCGGTGCGCGCGCCGCTGATCCGAAATGCCGTGGGCGCTATGGACGAACCCCCGGGCAAGGTGAGGCGCGACGTCACGGCGTGGGTGTTGACGTCGATGAACGCGACCTGCAGCCGCTGCGGATCGGCGAGCGGGAGAATGAGCGCGTCGCCGCTGATGACGGCGGCACCCGCGGTCATGGGGAACGTCACAGGGTCGGCGGTCTTCTTGGTCGCGAGGTCGATGGGGACCACCGAGCTCTGGACGTTGGTGACCGCGACCGCGAACAGCGTGCGCCCGTCGGCGGTCGGCACGAGCGAGACCACCGTCGGACCATGGAGGTCGACCGTGCCGAATGGCGACCCGGTCGTCGCGTCCAGGAGCACGACCGCGCCGCCGTCCAGCGCGACGTACAGCGAACGTCGGTCCGGGGACACCGCCATCGCCGTGATCCGTCCGCCGGCATCGAACAGATCGCGCGTGCCCGCGGCCAGGTCGATGGCTTCGATCTCCTGGGCGTCGGCCTCGTCGGCGCTCCGCGAGATCGCGACGAAGACCACCGACCGAGCCGCGGTCCGGGACGCGAGCGGGCCGATCCCAAGGACGTACGCGGCGGTGCCCGCGACGAGCAGGAGGACGATGACGCCGAGGGCGATGAGCGGCCGGCGCATTGCAGCCTCAGTATGGAGAGCGTCAGTGAACGACCGCGTGATCGTGACCCGCGAACCGCTGAACGCGGAGACCCGTCTCGACCTGCAGGACGGACCGATCACCCCGGCGCGCCGGCATTACGTCCGGAGCCACTTCGCGTTCCCCGACCCGTCGCGCGCGATCTCGATCGGCGGCGCGGTGCGCACCGAACGGACCATCTCGCTCGCGGAGCTGCGATCGCTTCCCGCGCGGACGGCGGCCGTCACGCTCGAGTGCGCCGGGAACGGCCGTTCGTTCCTGCAGCCGCCGGCACCGGGCGAGCAGTGGCAGCTCGGCGCGGTCGGCACGGCCGAGTGGACCGGCGTGTCCCTCCGCTCGCTCCTCGAACCCCGAGGGCTTTCATCAGCGGTCGTCGAGATCTTGTTCCGCGGCTCGGATTCGGGCAGCCCGCCGGATCTCGGCCGGCGGATCGCCTTCGAGCGATCGTTGCCGCTCGGGCGAGCACTCGCGGACGACGTGCTGGTCGCGTACGCGATGAACGGAGCCGACATCCCACGGGAGCACGGCGCGCCCGTCCGGCTCATCGTCCCGAACTGGTATGGCATGGCGTCGGTGAAGTGGCTTGCGGCGGTCGTCGCGGTGGAGCAGCCATTCCGCGGCTTCTATCAAGCGGATCGGTATGTGATCGGCGACACGCCGCTCAGCGCGATGAAGCCCCGCGCGATCATCGTCGGACCGCTCAGGCCCGTTGACGCGGGGACATCGTGCGTGATCAGGGGCTACGCGTGGTCCGGGCAGGGTCCGATCGCGCGAGTCGAAGTCTCGACGGACGGTGGCGCGACCTGGCGCACGGCGGAGCTCGATGCGCCTGTCGCTCCGGCGGCATGGCGCGAATTTCGGATCGAATGGACCCCCGCCGGGGGTACCTTCGATCTCCTCGCCAGGGCGACCGACGGGACAGGGGACACCCAGGGTCTGACGGACGTCCGCAACGCGCTCGGGTACGCGAACAACGCGGCCCAGCCGGTCAGGATCGA
This sequence comes from Candidatus Limnocylindria bacterium, assembly GCA_036564905.1. Classification (GTDB taxonomy): domain Bacteria; phylum Chloroflexota; class Limnocylindria; order P2-11E; family P2-11E; genus UBA4735. The sequence goes on along the minus strand of DATCOD010000064.1, from coordinate 27,714 downwards.
GGCACGCTGAGGGGCGTGCAGGCGTCGGGATTTCGCGCGAGCCAGGCCGCCACGTCGTCGAACAGTGCCTGTGCCCCGACCACGTTCGACTCGGCGCCGGAGTGCGGGTTCAACTGCACGCCGTCCACACCGTCCGCGACCCGTCCGGCCGCGCGGTCGTAGACCGGTCGGCCCGCGGGATTCCGGCCGTCGAACCACGCTCGCGCATCGCGCGCCGCGGCCGCGTACCGCGCCTCACCGGTGACCTCGGCCAGACGCGCCATCGCGTACGCCGCTGAGGCCGCGCCGTAGGGCTGCACCACCGGGAGGGCGAAGCCGGCCTCGATGACCGGCACGAGGTACGCATCGGCGCTGCGGCGCGCGAGCGTGATCAGGTCCGGCCGGCCGAGCGTGACCCCGGCGATCGCGAGCACGCCCTCCTGAATGTGCCCCCAGAGGTGCGGCTCCGTCGCGTCGTGCCCGTCGAGCAGCACATCGCCTCGCCGCTGCGACGCGATGTCGTCGCACCACCGGCTGATGTCCGCGGCCGAGTCCCCCGCGTCGAGCGCCGCGAGGACCTGCACCGCCCGCGCGTCCGAGCCGACCGGCCGGTCGTCGAACGACGCGCGCGCTCGCAGGTAATCGGCGCGGGCGCGTTGATCGCTGAAGACGCGCCAGACCTTCGCCAGGCCTCGGGCGCCTCGAGCCTGCCAGAACGATGCGCCGTCGGCGCGCGAGGTGACGCCGTCGGTGTTGCGTGCCCCGCTCCAGTCGAGAACGAAATTGACGAACCGCCCGTCGTCCTGCTGCATCGATCGGCAGAACGCGAGCAACCCGTCGACCCACTCGCGCGCGACAGGCAGCCGCGTGCGGACCCACAGATCGCTCCACAGGACGAGCGCCCGCGCGGCGTCATCCACGCACGCGACGCCCTCTTCGCCGCTCTCGCGGGCGCCGAACTGCTCACCCGAATGATCGGCGTAGATCGCGAGGCCCACGGCGGTCGGTGTGGATCGACCCATCAGCTCGAGGGGTCGGGCGAGGGCCACCAGCCGATTCAGCACGGTTCGAGGCTGTCGAGGATCTCCTGCACGTCGAAGTCCGCCGCCGCGACGACCGAATCGGCCGCGCCGTAGTAGAGGCGGATGCGATCGGGGTGGTCGTCGAGCCGGATATGCCCGCATGAAAAGACCGTGTTGTTGAACAGGCCGGTGGTCTCGTAGACCTCGGTCGGCTTGAGGATCGGCGTCGGCGATCGTCCGATCACCTTGCGCGGGTCGGCAAGATCCATGAGCAGCGCGCCCATGGCATACGTCGTATCGCGGTCGACGCCGTGGTACAGCTCGAGCCAGCCCCGGTCGGTGCGGAACGGCACGGCCGACGCGCCGGTGCGCAGCTCGTCCCAATGATCCTGGCGCGGCAGCGCGAGCGGCTCGTAGCCACCCCACTCCATCTTGTCGTCCGAGAACGCGATCCAGATGCCGAAGATCCGGGCGAACGACTGCGGCATCGGCCGCGTCAGCGCGACGTACTTGCCGCCGATCTTCTCCGGGAAGATCACGACATCCTTGTGATCGGGCAGGAAGATGACGCCCCTCCGGTCGAACGCCATGAAGTCCGACGTCGTTGCGAGGCTCGTGGTGATCCCCCACCGGGACACGGACACGTACGTCACGTGGAACGTGCCGTCGATGAATGTGATCCGGGGATCCTCGACGCCGTACTCCTCGAGCGCGGCCAGCGGCCCGAGCGCGACGTCCTTGTCGACGGTGAAGTGCACGCCGTCGCGCGAGCGCGCCACGCGCAGGTGCGAGATCTGCGCAAGGTAGTTCTGATAGATCGCGTCCGCGGCCTCCGGCGAGTTCGGCCGGTTCGTGTATCGGATCGCGCGCGGGTCGCGGAGATCGAGGCCCGGCAGATCCTTGGGGATGTACGCGACACGGACCGACGGTGGATCGGTCGCGGCGTCCATGTACGCCATGCCGATGACGTCGTCCTTCGTGTACTGATGCGGCAGCGGCCGCTGGACCGGGTGCGGCCCGTTGAAGTCGAGCGTGAAGGCGCCGGGCGGCAGGTCCACATCGCTGCGCGGCCGCTCGGCTACGCGAAGCAGGAGGATGACCTCGTCCTCGACGACGGCGGTCGCGGCGTTGAAGACCGATACGACCTCGAGCGCGGCCTGCGACGGCGGAACGTCCTTCGAAGTGAGGAGTGGATTCTCGGCGAGACGACGGCCGAGATCGGCGCGTTCGGCGACGTTCAAACCGCGAGGAGCGGCCCGTGCTGTTGTGGTTCCAGCACGTGCTGGGTGAGTGCGAGGACGCGCCGCCCGACGGCCGGCCAGGCGGTGTCGCGTCCGTAGACATACGCCTTTCGTTCGAGCCGCTGCTTCAGCACGGGATCGCCGAGGATCCGTTGCACCGCGCCGGCGATCGCGGGGGCGTCGCGGAACGGGACGATGATCCCGCGCTCGTCCGCGAGGGCCTCGATCGCGTGCAGGTACGGCGTCGAGACGATGGCTTTTCCCGCACCGAGGGCGTACGCGAGCGTGCCGCTCGTGATCTGGTTCGGATCGAGGTACGGGGTCACATACACGTCGGTCGCCAGGAGGTACCCGACGATGTCGCGCTGCGTGAGGTACTCGTTCACGAACGCGACGTGGTCGGTCAGGCCGAGATCCTCTGTCGCGCGCTCCAGGGTGTTGCGGTATGTCTCGCCCTGCTGCTTCAAGAGCTCCGGATGCGTCTGGCCGACGATCAGGTACAGCGCGTCGGGATGACGCTCGACGATCGCGGGCATCGCGGCGATGACGAACTCGAGGCCCTTCCGTGGGTCGACCAGCCCGAACGTCGAGATGATCGTGCGGCGCTCCATGCCCAGCTTCGTCTTCAGGCGGTGCCGGCCGATCGGCTCGATCGCGGGCATCCCGTGCGGGATGACGACCGGCGTCTTCGTGATCCCGTAGTCCGCGGCGAGGAGCCGGGCCGCGGTGTGGGCCATCACGATGAGCGCGTCGCAGTGCGCCGCGATCAGCCGGACGGCGTCTCGCATGGAGGGCGACGGGTCCGGCGGCACGCTGTGCAGTGTGACCATCGACGGCTTCCGCAGCTCCAGAAGGAATGGACGCAGATGATCTTCGTAGACGCCGTCCTTCCACACGCCGTAGAGCCCGAATTCATGCTGGATGTTCACGACGTCGACGTTCGATGCGTTCAGGAGCGCGGCCGCCGCCCGGTAGCTCTCCGGCTCACGCTGCCGGACGCGCGCTTTCACCTCGGGCCCGTAGGCCCGGGCGCTGTTGGGCTCGTCGATCGCCACGACCGAGCAACGGGCCGTCGGGTCGGCCGCTTTCACGGCGGCCATGACGTCCGCTGTGAACGTCGCGATGCCGCAGCGGCGAGGCACGGAAGAGGAGAGAAATGCGATGCGCATGCTGTCCAGCCTAGTGGTCACCCGGCGCTTGCTTGTCAGCCGCGCCGCGTCGGATCGCGCGGTAGGACATGTCCGACCTCCCCGGTTGGAGATCAGCAAAGACAGCATTCGGCGTGCCGGATCTAGCGGATGCCGGCGACCCCCAGGAGACCGGGAAGGATGGATCCGAAGAACGAGCCCGCGATCGCGGCACCCGCGACCAGCACGAGGATCTCGAGGCCGGACACGAGCGGATTGCGCTTCGTGAGCCGCGACTTCCAGACGCCAACGCCGAACATGACGACGGCCGAGAGTCCGACCGAGACCCAGAGCGCGGACCGCACGGGCAGAAAGAAGTACGGGAGCAGCGGCACGAGCGCGGCCACGAAGAACGAGCCGGAGAGGATGAGCGCGCCCTGGAACGGCGAGCCGCCCGCGTCGACGGTCAGGCCGAGCTCCTTCTCGACCATCGTGCGCAGCAGCACGTTGGGGTCGCGAGAGATCTCCTCGGCGATCCGGCGTGCCGAGCTCTCGGCAAGACCCTCTCGTTCGAACATGAACGCGACCTCGGCCAGGGCCTCGCCCGGACGCTCCGCGACCTCGGCGCGCTCGGCGGCGATCTGCGCGTCGAAGATCTCGCGCTGGCTCTTCGACGACATGTACTCGCCCGCGCCCATCGAGAACACCTCCGCGAGCGTCGCGGCGATCCCGCTGATGAGCACCGTGTACGTGTCGCTCGATGCCGCCGCGACGACGCTCACGACCGCGAGGATGCTGGTCACGCCGTCCTGCAGACCGAAGACGACCTCGCGGATCTCGGCCAGCAGGTCGGCTTCCTTGCGCTCGCGCTCGAGGTGGGCGCGCACCCAGTCCTTGTCGTGGAACGGACGCTCGGCGGTCCCCTGCTGCATCAGATGACCCGGCCGGGGCCGCCACCCTCCGCCTCGAGCGGCAGCCCGGCCTGCTTCCAGGCCGTCACGCCGCCCTCCAGGTTCTCGACCGTGTACCCGAGCGCCCGCAGGCCGCGCGTCGCGGCTTCGCTCCGGTTCCCGTGCCGGCAGACCGCGAGGATCGGCTTGTCCTTCGGGATCTCGCCAAGACGCCCGCGCAGCTGCGCGAGCGGGATGTGCTGCGATCCGGCGATGTGTCCGGCCTGCCACTCGTCCGGCTCGCGCACGTCGAGGAGATGCAGGTCCGACCGGCCGGGGACCTCCGCAGGATCCATGACAGATGATTCTGCGTCAGTCGGACCGACCGCGGCATACTGCGGTGAGGACCCGGCGAAACCGAGCAAAGAAGGAGGAGCGCCGTGCGCGAGCCGTATCCGGTGGCGCTCCCTCCGCTCATCCAGCAATTCCTGCAGCGCCGTCGCGCGAAGAGCGACTTCCCGCTGCGTGCGATGGAGCGCCTCGGTCTCGACCGGCCCGCGTACTACTCGACGATCGACCTCGCGACGCAGGATCCGCGGGGCGCGCGGCCTCAAGACATCGGGAACAGCACTTACCGCACGACGGACGAGCCGCTCCGGGCGCCACTCGCGGCGGCCGAATCAGTGGGCCTGATCGTGTGGCGCGACGGCCGCTGGTCGCTGACCGACTCGGGCAAGGTCGCGGTCGACGAGCTGCGCCGCGCGATGGATCGCCACTTCGCCGGGCTCACGCCGATCGGAACGGGAGACCTCGAGCAGCTTTCGCGGCTGCTCGATGCCGCGCTCGCGGCATGCGTCGCCGCTCCTGAGCCAAAGGTGCGCGCGCACACCCCACGCGCGGCGCGATACCGGTGGCAGGAGCCGTCATCGGCGTTCGCGCGCCTCGACGCCGCGGCCTACGGCCTGTGGCAGTTCCGCGACGATTGCCACGTCCAGGCGTGGCAGGACGCGGGACTGACCGGTCCGACCCTCGATGTCCTCACCCGGGTGTGGCACAAGGAAACGGCGACGGAGGACGAGCTTGTCGCGAAGATCGCGACGCAGCGACCCGACGACGTGCGCGCCGCGGTGACACAGCTTCGCAACATCGGTCTGTTCGCCTCCGGCCCCGAGCTGGTCCTCAGTGCGAAGGGCACCGAGGCCCGCCTCCGGATCGAGGCCGAGACGGACCGCTATTTCTTCGCGCCCTGGCCCGACGCGGTCGCTGACAAGAGCGACTGGGTGACCGAGCGGTTGGCGGCGGTGAACGCGACCCTGGCCTGACCGTCGCCGTTCCGGTCGTTACGTCTGGCACCGATATTGCGAATCTCCTCCTTCATATGGCGATCGCCAACCCTGGCATGGCGGCCGAACGAAGCGTCTCTCACGACGCGCGGATCCTGGTCGTCGATGACGAATCGGACATCGCGAACCTCCTCGGCACGGTGCTGCGCGAAGAGGGTTTCTCCGTGCTGGTCGTCACGGACTCGCGCAAGGCCCTCGACGTCTTCAACGGCTTCCATCCCGACCTCGTGAGCCTCGACGTCATGATGCCGAGCGTCGATGGGATCAGCCTGTGCCTCCAGCTCCGCAAGGAGACGGACGTCCCGATCCTGTTCGTGTCGGCGAAGAGCGATCCGCCGGACCGCGTCGTCGGGCTGCGGATCGGCGCCGACGACTACATGGGTAAGCCGTTCGACAACAACGAGCTGGTCGCGCGCGTCGAGGCGCTCCTGCGCCGGCGCTCGCACGCCGCGATCGCCGACCGCGATCGACGCCAGCTGCGCTTCGGGACGTTCATCATCGATCTCGGCAGCGTGCAGGCGATCCAGGAGTATGACGCCCTCCCGCTCACACCGACCGAGTTCAAGCTCCTGAAGACGCTCGCCGCGGAGCCCGGCCGCGTGTTCACCCGTGACGATCTGCTCACCGGCGTGTGGGGGTACGAGCCGGGCAACGACACGCGTCTCGTGGACGTGCACGTGGGCCGGCTCCGCAAGAAGCTGCTCGATGGCGGCGTGCGCGATATCTCGATCGAGACGTCGCGTGGCTTCGGCTACAAGCTAGCGAGGACGAGCGAGGGAGCCGAAGCTCCCACGTGAGGACGAGCGACGCTTGTGAGCGTCAGCGATACAAGCTAGCGAGGACGAGCGAGGGAGCCGACGCCGGCTAGCCGGGTCGCAGCGCCTCGAGTCCCCGCATCAACGTCCCGAACTGGTCGAAGTTGAGCGACTGCGGCCCATCCGACAGCGCACGCTCGGGATCCGGATGCACCTCGATGATCAACCCGTCCGCGCCGGCAGCCACGGCCGCGCGGGCGAGCGGCGCGACGTACGACGCCTTGCCGGTGCCGTGGCTCGGATCGACGATCACCGGAAGATGCGAGAGCTCGTGCACCACGGCGACGGCCGACACATCGAGCACGTTGCGCGTGGCAGTCTCGCCGCCTCCGACCGGCAGGCCGCGTTCGCAGAGCATCACGTTGCGGTTCCCCTCGCGCAGGATGTATTCGGCGCAGAGGAGCCAGTTCTCGATCGTCGGGTACATCCCGCCGCGCTTCAGCAGCACCGGATGTCCGGATCGCCCGACCTCGCGGAGCAACGCGTAGTTCTGCATGTTCCGCGCGCCGATCTGCAGGATGTCAACGTACTTCGCGCAGATGTCGACATCGTGCGGGTCGAGGACCTCCGAAACGACCGGCATGCCCGTCTCGCGTTTCGCGCGTGCGAGCAGCTCCAGTCCTTCCTTGCCGAGACCCTGGAAGTCGTACGGCGACGTCCGCGGCTTGAATGCGCCGCCCCGGAGGACGTTGGCCCCTCGTTCCTTCACCGCGTGCGCGGTCGACAGCAGCTGCTGCTCGCTCTCCACGGAGCATGGCCCGGCCATGACGACCAGGGTCCCGTCCCCGATGGAGAGCCCATCGAGCCTCACGATCGTCGGATCGGGCTGGAACTCGCGTGACGCGAGCTTGAACCGCTTGAGGACCGGAACGACCTTCTCGACCGCCGGAAGCGATTGCAGCTGCTCGGCCAGCCGGGCCTTGTCGTCGTCGAGGACGCCGATCGCGCCGATGACGCTGACCTCGCTGCCGGACAGGTTCGCGCCATAGCCGCGCTCGCGGAGGCGATCGACCACGTGGTCGATCTGCTCCTTCGACGCGCCCTTCCGCATGATGATGATCACGCGAATATCGTACGAGAGATGCCGCTCTACGCGTTCAAGGGCAAGACGCCGCAGGTGCATCCGACCGCGTTCGTCGCGCCGACCGCGGTGCTCATCGGCGACGTGACCCTCCACGAGCATGCCTCGGTCTGGTTCGGCGCGGTGCTCCGCGGCGACATGGACCGCATCGAGATCGGCGCGCGATCGAACGTGCAGGACAACACAACGATCCACACCGATGAAGGTGAGCCGACGATCGTCGGCGAGGACGTAACGATCGGCCACAACGCCTTGGTCCATTCGAGCGTCATCCACGACCACGTGCTGATCGGGCAGGCCTCCGTGCTCGTCGGCGGCTGCGTCATCGGCGCGGGCACGATCGTCGGCGCGGGCGCGGTGGTACGCGAGAAGATGACCGTGCCGCCCCGCTCGTTGGTGGTCGGGATCCCGGCGCAGGTGGTCCGCGAGACCCGGCCCGAGGACGAGCGGTGGACCGTCAGGGCCGCCCTGCACTACGTCGAGCTCGGCGCCTGGTACCGCGACAACATCGACGGGTCGCGCTAGTGGCGACCCTCCGCATCGACGGCAACAGTCTCTCGATCGCGGACGTCGTCGGCGTCGCGCGGCGTGAGACTCCCGTCGCGCTGGATCGGTCATCCGAGCAGCTCGTGCGGGCGGCGGCCAAGCTCGTCGCCGAGTTCGCGGACGGCGATGCGCCGATCTACGGCATCAACACCGGATTCGGCGCGCTCTCCCAGGTCCGGATCGCGCGCGAGGACCTCGTCAAGCTGCAGCTCAACCTCCTGCGCAGCCATGCCGCGGGGGTCGGCGATCCGCTTCCGGTCGATGTCACGCGCGCGATCCTCCTGCTCCGGGCGAACACGCTCGCCGCCGGTCGGTCCGGCGTGCGGCCCGAGACCATCGACCTTCTCCTCGACCTGCTCAACCGCGGCGTCCATCCGGTCATCCCGATGCATGGGAGCGTCGGCGCATCCGGCGACCTCGCGCCGCTCGCGCACGCGGCGCTCGTCCTCGTCGGCGAAGGCGAAGCGATGTTCGACGGAAAGCTGCTGAGCGGCGCCGATGCGCTGAAGCGCGCCGGCCTGAAGCCGATCGAGCTGGCGCCGAAGGAGGCCCTGGCACTGATCAATGGGACGCAGGTGATGACCGCGATCGGGTGCCTGGCCCTGCACGATGCCGAGGTGCTCGCCACGTCCGCCGACATCATCGGCGCGCTCTCCTCCGAGGCGCTGCGCGCGACCGATGCGGCATGGGACGCATCGCTCAACGACGAGCGGCCGCACCCCGGCCAGCGGATCGTCGCCGCGAACCTCCGGCGCCTGGTGCACGGGAGCCCGATCATCGCGTCGCACCGCCTCGGCGATCCGCGCGTCCAGGACCCGTACTCGATCCGCTGCATGCCGCAGGTCCATGGCGCGTCGCGCGACGCGCTGGCGTACACCCGGCGCGTGCTCGAGATCGAGATCAACAGCGTGACCGACAACCCGCTCGTGTTCGCCGAAGAAAAGCGGATCGTCAGCGGTGGCAACTTCCATGGCCAGCCCGTCGCGATCGCGCTCGACCTCGCGACGATCGCGGTCGCCGAGCTCGCGGACATCAGCGAGAGCCGCATCGATCGGATGACCACCGGACACACGAGCGGGCTGCCGGCGTTCCTGTCGCCGGATCCCGGACGGCACTCGGGGTTCATGGTCGCGCAGTACACCGCCGCCGCTCTCGTGGCCGAGAACCGGCTGCGCGCGATGCCCGCATCCGTCGAATCGATCCCGACATCGGCGGACATGGAGGACCACGTGAGCATGGGCGTGCATGCCGCGCACAAGCTCGCTGCGGTCGTGACGAACACGCGCAACGTGCTCGCGATCGAGTCGCTCTGCGCCGCACAGGGCCTCGACCTCCTCGGGATGACGAGCTCGGCTGCGGTCGAGGCGGCCAAGCGGGTCGTCCGGGAGCACGTCCCGACCCTCAAGGCCGACCGGCCCCTTGCCCCGGACATTTCCACGATGTGCGATGTCATCACGCGCGACCTGCTCGCGACGGCCGTCCGCCACGCCTCGGGCGAGATCGAGTGAATCTCTTAGCCGGGACTCATGCTCGGCGGCGTCCCGGATGGTGCACTGGGACGCATGCAGCGGAAGCGTTCCCCCCTCATCACCTCAGTGAATGTCCTCCGGACGACCGCGGCCGGGATCACGCTACTCAGCCTCGCCGGCATGACCGCGTTCGCGGGCGGGCACCTGCGCAACACCGCGGCGCCGCTCCAGCCCGTCGCGGCCGCGACCGTTGCGCCGGCGGCCGCGACGACCACCGGTACGACCGGGCGCCTGCAGCTCAGCCGCGGCATCGCTGTGAGCACCGCTCGCCCGATCACGATCACCCACCACAGCTAGTCCGCCAGTGACCGACGCCATCTGGGTCACCGCCCGATCGACGGGCACGGCGGCTCTGGTCGCGCTCATCCTCTCCGTGCTCTCGGGCATGGCCCTCCGGTCGGGCGCCCTCGCGTGGCTCTCGCACAACCGGGCGGTGCGCGCGGTCCACGACCTCACGAGCCTGTTGTGGCTCCCGCTCGCGATCGCGCACGTCATCGCGCTGATGCTCGACCCATACGCGAAGATCGGATTCGCCGATCTCCTCGTCCCGTTCCTCGTCTCATACGGCTCGCTCGCGATCGGCCTCGGCACGATCAGCCTGCAGCTCGTCGTCATCGTGCTCATCTCGACGTGGCTGAAGTCGTCGCTCACGCAACAGGGTTGGCTCGCGATCCACCGGCTGTCGTATGTCGCGTTCGTCGCGGCGTTCGCGCACGGGCTGCTCGCGGGGACGGACTTCGCGCAGCCCGTCCTGATCGCCCTCGCGTGGGTGACGGCCGCGCTGCTCCTGATCGTCGCCGTCCGGCGGCTCACCGCCGCCCGTACGGTCAGCTCCCGGCGCGTTCCAAGATCGTCGTGATCCCCTGCCCCACGCCGATGCACATCGTCACGAGCGCGTAGCGCGCGTTCGTCCGGCGTAGCTGCAGCGCGGCCGTCCCGGCCAGGCGCGCACCGCTCGCCCCCAATGGATGGCCGATCGCGATCGCGCCACCGTTCGGGTTGAGCCGCCCCTCGTCGCGCCAGTCGATCTCGAGCTCGACGCAGCACGCGATCACCTGGCTCGCGAAGGCCTCATTCAGCTCGACCACGGCCATGTCCCGGATCGTGAGCCCCGCTCGCTGCAACGCTTTGCGCGATGCCGGAATGGGGCCGAGGCCCATCTCGTCCGGACGCACGCCCGCGACCCCGGTGCTGACGACGCGCGCGATCGGGACGAGGCCCAGCGACCGGGCGCGCTCGGCTGATGCGACGAGCAGCGCCGACGCGCCGTCGTTGATCCCGGAGCTGTTGCCCGCGGTGACGCTGCCGTGTTCGGCGAACGCGGGCTTCAGCTTCGCGAGCGCCTCGAGCGTCGAGCCGGGCCGGGGATGCTCGTCGACGCTCACGATCTTCGGATCGCCCTTCGCCTGCGGGACCGGCGTCGGGACGATCTCCTCCGCGAGGACGCCATCGGCCATCGCGCGCTCGGCCTTCTGCTGGCTGAGCAGCGCGAGGCCATCCTGATCGGCGCGCGAGACCTTCCGGCGCTGGGCCACGTTCTCCGCCGTCTGGCCGAGCGTGACGGTGTGTCCGTCGGCGACGAGCTGCGGGTGCGTGAACCGCCAGCCGATCGTGCTGTCGGCGGACTCGGGCACCCCGCGCGGGTACGCGGTCTCGGGCTTGAGGGTCACGATCGGCGCGCGGGTCATGCTCTCGACGCCGCCGGCGATGATCAGGTCGCCCTGTCCGCTCCAGATGGCTTCGGCCGCGCTGTTGAGCGCCTGCAGGCTGGAGCCGCAGAGTCGATTCACGGTCTGCCCGGGCACGTCGACCGGGAAGCCCGCCAGGAGCGTGGCGATGCGCGCGACGTTGCGATTGTCCTCGCCGGCCCCATTCGCATTGCCAAGGATCACGTCGTCGAGCTGCCCCGGGTCGATCCCGCTGCGCTCCACGATCGCGCGAAGGACGTGCGCCGCCATCGCGTCGGGCCGCAGGCCGGCGAGCGCGCCGGCGTAGCGGCCGAAGGGCGTCCGCACGTAGGCGCAGATCAACGCATCGGTCATGTGCTGAGTCTACGGAGCACTAGCATCCGGCTCGTGAGCGCCGTCGCGGGCCGCGCCGTCCGGTCACCCCGCGGCACGAAGCTCTCCTGCCTCGCGTGGCCGCAGGAGGCGGCGTTCCGGATGCTCCAGAACAACCTCGACCCGGACGTGGCCGAGCGTCCGAACGAGCTCATCGTCTACGGCGGGACGGGTCGCGCGGCGCGCTCGTGGCCGGCGTTCGAAAAGATCCTCGGAACGCTGCAACGGCTGAAGGACGACGAGACGCTGCTCGTACAGTCCGGCAAGCCGGTGGGCGTCTTCCGCACCCACGAGTGGGCACCGCGGGTCCTCATCTCCAACGCGATGCTCGTGCCCAAGTGGGCGACGTGGGAGGAGTTCCGCGCGCTCGAGGCGATGGGTCTCACGATGTACGGGCAGATGACCGCGGGATCCTGGATCTACATCGGGACCCAGGGGATCCTGCAGGGCACCTACGAGACGTTCGCCGCGGTCGCGCGCACGCACTTCGACGGCACGCTCGATGGCCGGCTCGTCGTCACGGCCGGCCTCGGCGGCATGGGCGGCGCGCAGCCGCTCGCGATCACGATGAACGGGGGTGTCGCCCTGGTGATCGAGGTCGACCCGATGCGCGCGGAGCGCCGGATGAAGCAGGGCTTCCTGGATGAGCTGGCCGATTCCCTCGACGACGCGCTGGCGCGTGCCGAGGGCTACCTCGGCTCGCGCACCCCGCGGTCGATCGGCCTGATCGCGAACGCCGCGGCCGTCCTGCCCGAGCTCGTGCGGCGCGGCGTGCGCGTGGACGTCGTCACCGATCAGACCTCGGCCCACGATCCGCTCGACGGCTACGTGCCCGACGTGCCGCACGTCGGGGTCCTCCGGATCAACGATCCGGCCGGCTACATCGAGGCGTCCCGCGCGTCCATCGCCAAGCAGTGCGAGGCCATCGTCGCGCTCAAGGACCGCGGCTCGATCGCGTTCGACTACGGCAACAACCTGCGCGGCGAGGCGCAGACCGCGGGATTCGCGCGCGCGTTCGACTATCCGGGCTTCGTGCCGGCGTACATCCGGCCGCTGTTCGAGCGGGGCAGGGGCCCGTTCCGCTGGGTGGCCCTGTCCGGCGATCCGAAGGACATCATCGCGACCGACCGCGCCGTGCTCGAGCTGTTCCCGGAGGATCGATCGCTCCGGCGCTGGATCGAGCTCGCCGAGCAACGCGTGCCGTTCCAGGGCCTGCCCGCTCGGGTGTGCTGGCTCGGATACGGCGAGCGGGCGGAATTCGGCGCGCGCATCGACGACCTGGTCCGGACGGGGAAGCTCGGCGCGCCGATCGTCATCGGCCGCGATCACCTCGACTCGGGCTCGGTCGCCTCACCGAACCGCGAGACGGAGGGGATGCGCGACGGGAGCGACGCGATCGCGGACTGGCCGATCCTCAACGCGTTGGTGAACACCGCGGCCGGTGCGACCTGGGTCTCGGTCCATCACGGCGGGGGCGTCGGCATCGGTAACTCGATCCATGCCGGCATGGTCGCGGTCGCCGACGGTACGGCGCTCGGGCGCCAGAAGCTCGATCGCGTGCTCACGGCCGATCCGGGCACCGGCGTCATGCGTCACGCCGACGCCGGCTACCCGGATGCGATCGCCTTCGCAAAACAGAGAGGCGTCGACCTCCCGAGCGTCTAGCCCGCGATCGTCCCGACGACGCACCGGAGGATGCGCGGCACCGTGGTGCGGCGCGTGCCGACCGCCGCGCCGCTCCGCTCGACATTCAGTGATGGCATCGGGCCGAACCTCCGGACGGTCGTGACGAGGATCGCCGCGGCGGTCGGGGTCACGAGCTCGCCGGCCGCGGGCACATCCGAGACGACCGGAACATCGCGCAGGAGCGCCGCCGTCGCCGGCGGCGGCACCGCGAACGTGCCGTGCGAGAACGTCACGGTGCCACCCCCGACGTTGGGCGGCGAGCAGTCGACGGCATCGACACCCAGCCCTGCGGCGAGCGCGTGGAAACCGACGACGTCGAGGAGCGTGTCCGCCGCGGAGAGCTCGTGCAGGTGGAGCTCCTCGAGTGGCACGCCGTGGATGCGCGACTCGACGTCGGCAAGCCGGCGGACCGTCCGGGTCGAGGCCTCACGCACGCCGAGGGGCAGGCCGCTCCGCTCGATCGCCGCGATGGCGGCGGGCAGCTGACGCTCGGGAGCGTCCGCCCGCACCGCCAGGCGGAGACGCAGCGCGCGGGTCGGCCCGACCTGGACCTCCTCGAAGGCGATCGAGATGTCGTCGGCGAGGCCGAGCGCGTCGCGGACCGCGAGCAGCTGGTCGCGCGGCGCGCCGGCATCGATGAGCGCCGCGAGCAGCATGTCGCCCGCCGCGCCGGAGGAGCAGTCGAACCAGGCGATCCGCAGGTCAGATCCCTAGGCGACGCGTTCGCCGCCCTGGAACACCGCCCAGATCCGCCAGAGCGCGCGCGCATCGGACAGCGGATCGCCGTGGACCAGGACGAGGTCCGCGGGCATCCCCGGCTCGATCCGTCCGGCATGGGCGTGCCCGAGGAGCTCCCCGCCGGCGCGGGTCGCGGCGACCAGCGCCTCGCGCGGCGTCAGGCCCGCGGCGACGAGCAGCTCGACCTCCCAGGCGAGATGACCCGCGCGCACCGAGCCGCCGCCGAAGTCGGAGCCGGTCGCGATGCGGACACCGGCGCGCTTCGCCGCGGCGACGGACGCGTACGCACCGTCCTTCCGCTGCGCGATCCGCCGGGCGCTCTCCGGCGCCGTGAAGCGGTCGATCGCCGTCGTGTGCGCGAACGTCTCCCACGAGGCGAACACCGAGAGCGTCGAGGTGAGCGTGACGTTGTTCTTCTTCATGGTCCGCGCGATGTCGTCGTCGAGCTCCATCCCGTGCTCGATCGAGTCGACCCCGGCCTCCGCGGCGACGCGCGCGCCGTCGAGATAGCCGGAGTGGCAGGCCACGCGTGCGCCGCGCGCGTGCACCGCCTCGGTCATCGCCGTCATGGCCGCCACGCCGAACGGCGCGTCCTTCACGCCGCCAGGGGCATCCATGTAGATCTTCACGAAGTCGGTGCCGAGGTCGAGCTGATGGAGGGCCGCAGCCTTCAGGCCGTCGTCGTCCGCGGTGACCCACATGTCCGGGTAGCCGGTCGCGCCGATCCAGGTGCCGGCGACGCGCAGGTACGGATTGCCGCGCTTGCCCGAGAGCTCGTCGCGCACGTCCAGCGACAGTGGACGGCCGTTGGCGCTCGGGGCGCCGACGTCGCGGGCCCAGAGCACGCCCGCCTGCACGAGCCGCTTCGCGTTCTCGCGCGCGACCTGCCGCAGGACGGCCGGCGGATCTCCGCCGCGGTCGATCCAGTGGCTGCCACCCTGCAGGGTGAGGTGGCTGTGGCAATCGACCAGGCCCGGCACGATGACCGCGCCGCCGGCGTCGATGACCGCCGCGCCCTGCCGGTCGATCTCGCCGTTCGGGCCGATCGCTTCGATCATCCCGCCCGCGATCGCGACGCTCACGCCGTGACGCAGCGAATCCGATGTGCCGTCTGCGAGCGCCGCGTCGTGCAGGATCGTGCGGATCACTGGGGCCCCGGCTGCCCTTCGTTCTGATACTTGCCCTTGTAGCCGTCCGTCGTGGGCGTCGAGAGCCGGAGGAACACGAGCTGCAGGACCGCGGCTCCGCGCTGCAGGCGGTAGCCCCGCGGATTGAGCACCGAGAGGAGCCCTTCGCCCCGTCCGGAGTAGCCGGCATCCCAGACCGCGCTCTGGAGCGCGACGCCGGAGCGCAGGAGGGTCGAGCGGGGTCGCGCGAGGGCCATGAGATCAGGCGGAAGATTCACCTTCTCCATGTAGCCGATCACGTAGCTGCCCTGGTGCAGGTCCCACCAGCCGTCGGCGTCGGGGAGCACATCCTCGCGGGCCGCGGGCTCGCGGAGGTTCGGCGCGGCGCCGAGCAACCCCGGCGAGGTGAGCCGCTGGATGCGCTCGACGCGCAGGTCGATGCCGTTCGGCTGGAGCTGGGTGGCGGGGTCGATGCCTTCGACGAGCGGCGGCTGTGCGGCGATCGCGGCCCGAAGCTCCTCGCGCGACAGCACACTCATCGTGCCGGATGCTAGGCGGGCAGGCGCGCCGGTGCCACACTTCGCGGGTGCTCGCCACTCGCACGTTCCTCTTCTCGGACCTGCGCGACTACACGCGATTCGTCGAGAGCCATGGGGACGCCGCCGCTGCGACGCTCATCGCCGACTACCGCCGGATCGTTCGTGCCGAGATCGCGAAGCACGAGGGCGCCGAGGTCAAGACCGAAGGCGACTCCTTCTATGTGGTGTTCACGACGACCGGCGCCGCCGTCAGCTGCGCCGCCGCGGTGCTCCGCGCGGCCGAGCGTTACTCGCGGGAGCGGCTGGACCGGCCGCTGCGGATCGGCATCGGGATCCACGCCGGCGAGCCGGTGCCGCACGAGGGGCAATTCGTCGGCACCGCGGTCATCGTGGCGGCGCGGCTCGCGCAATCCGCGCAGGCCGGCGAGCTGCTCGTGACCGAGGTCGTCCGGGCGCTCCTTCCGCGCAGCCTGACCCTTCCGATGGAGGAGCGGACCGGGCTCACGCTCAAGGGCCTCGACACGCCACCGCGCGTTTTCGCCGTGGATTGGCGCACGGCCCGCACCACCTCGCAGCGCACTCCAACGCCCGCGCCGGACACCGCCATCGCCGCGGCCAGCCCGAGCTCGCAGCAGGTCCTCTGCCCGATCGTCGTCGGACGTGAGCGCGAGGCCGCCGAGCTCGAGGAGCAACTCAGGGAAGCGATCGCCGGACGAGGTCGCACGGTGCTGGTCTCGGGCGAGGCAGGACTGGGCAAGAGCGCGCTCATGCGGCAGTTCGTCGACCGTGCCCGAGCGCACAACGCCCGCGTCCTGACCGGCGAGTGCACGGAGATCGAGGCACGCCGGCCCTTCGGCCCGTTCATCGACGCCTTCGTGCGCGGTGACATCGCCCTTCCGGATGAGCTGGCGCACGGCGGCCCGGGTGCGCTCCCGACGATCG
Source organism: Candidatus Limnocylindria bacterium (assembly GCA_036564905.1). GTDB lineage: Bacteria > Chloroflexota > Limnocylindria > P2-11E > P2-11E > UBA4735. The sequence goes on along the minus strand of DATCOD010000064.1, from coordinate 11,049 downwards.
AGGCCGAGCGGTATCGCGTCCACCTGGCGTTCGCCGACCGGCTCGCCGAGGCGGCTCGGGAACGGCCGATCGTGGTCCTCATCGAGGACCTCCATTGGGCGGACGAGGCGACGAACGAGCTCGTGCCGTACCTCGCCCGCAAGCTGCGCGATGCCCCGGTGCTCGTGGTCGCCACCTACCGCAGCGACGAGCTGCACCGGCTGCACCCGCTGAACCACGTGCTCGCCGAGCTGAGCCGGGCCCGGCTCGCGGACGACGTGCGCCTGAAGCGCCTGACCCTCGAAGAGGTCGGTGACGTCATCAAGGCGGCGCTCGGGCTCGCCGGCCCGCCGACGCAAGAATTCCGGAAGGCGCTCTTCGATCGCACCGAGGGCAATCCGTTCTTCGTCGAGGAGATCCTTCGTGCCCTCGTCGAGAAAGGGGAGCTCGAGTACCGCGACGGGGCCTGGCACCGCACGAAATCGGTCGCCGAGCTGGCGATCCCGGAGTCGGTGCGCGATGCGGTCCAGCAGCGGCTCCTCGGTCTGGAGCCGCGCGCGCGAAAGGCGATACAGGTCGCGGCGGTGATCGGCCTGCGCTTCGACTTCGAGGTCCTGGGTGCCGTCAGCGGCATGGACGAGCGCGCGCTCGTCGACGCGATCAAGGCAGCCATCGACGCACAGCTCGTCCGCGAAGAGACCGATCCAGACGGCGGCGAGTCGTATACGTTCCGCCACGCGTTGTCCCGTGAGGCGGTGCTCGCCGAGCTCCTGCAGCGCGAGCGCCGGATGCTGCACCGTGCGGTCGGCGAGGAGATCGAGCAGATCGCCGCGCGCGGTGGCTCGGATCGGACCGAGGAGCTCGCGTATCACTTCGACGAGGCCCGGGATGCCCCCCGCGCGTACAAGTACCACGATCTCGCCGCCGAACGATCGCTCCGCATGGCCTCACCGGTCGGAGCGCTCCGCCATCTCGAGCGCGCGATCGAGCTCGCGCAGGAGGATGACCCGGCCCTGCCGACGCTCCTCCTTCGGCTCTCCGACATGGCGATGACCGTGGCCGACACGGCGCGCGCGCTCCGGGCCGCGGAGGAAGCTCGCTTGCTCGCGGACGCGCGCCGCGATTCGCTCACGGCGGGCGAGGCGATCCACCGGATCGCGGCATGCCGCTGGTACCTCGGCGAGACCCGGCATGCGGTCGAGGCGGTGGAGGAAGGCGTCGCCCTTCTGGAGCCGCTTGGTCCGAGCGCCCCGCTCGCGGCCTGCTATGCCGAGCTCGCGCGGCTCGCGATGATCGACCAGCGCAACGCCGAGGCGATCGAGGCCGGGGAACGGGCTGCGCGGATGGCGCGTGAGGTCGGTACGCACGAGATCGAGATCAAAGCCACGAACACCGTCGGGTCGGCGATGGGCAATGGGGGCCGGCCGACGGAGGGGTTGGCCCTCCTGCGCAAAGGATTCGCGCTCGCCGATGAGCATGGGTTGGTCATGGAGGCGGAGCGCGCGCTGAACAACATGCAGGCTGTGCTGGCCTTGAACGAGTCGGATTTCAAGGAGCGGCAGGCGGTCCATCGCGAATCGGTCGCGTACGCGAAGAAGCATGGCCATCGTTCGGATGGGTTTCTCAGCCGCGAGGTGCGGTTCGCGTACTTCGAAGGGGAGTGGGATCACGCCCTGGCCGTGGAAGCCGAGTCTCGGAACAATGGCATCTTCAGCGCGAGCCGCGAGCAGCTCGCGGCGATGATCCTGATCGCGCGTGAGGGGCCGCTTCCGCAGCACTTCGCGCTGCTCGAGAACGCGACGCGGCGGCTTCGGGCAGCGGGCGACTGGCAATGGTCGTCGCTGGTCGGCGGCGCGGCGGCGCCGTACTACATCGCCGAACGATGGGCCGACGTGGTACGGGTGGCCGATTCCGTTCTCGGGCTCATCGGGACGGAGGACTTCGGCCCCGGATCACAGGCGGCGATGGCAGCGGCACGCTCAGCCAGAGCGATCGGCGATCGCGATGCCGAGGAGCGTCTGACGCGGACGCTCAGCACGATGAGCGGTACACGCCTGCGCGCGGGCGCGGCGCTGTTCGCGCAAGCGATGATCTCCCGGCGCGACGGTCATGGCGACACGGCGGCGGCGCTGCTGCGGCAAGCGATCGCCACGACGGCCGACCAGTCCGAGCCGGTCACGAGCCTGCTGATGGATCAGGAGCTGATCGAGGTGCACGTCGACGCCGGGCGGAGGGACGAGGCTGCCGAGGTCTTCCGCACGACGACCGACTTTTGGCGCCGGGTTCGGGCGATCTGGTACGTCGGCCGGCTCGAGGCCTGGGCCCGTGCTCTGGGCGTCGAGCCCCCAGGATGACGCTCGCTCCGAAACCCGTCTCCGCATCCAAGACGGTCTTCTCGAAGTCGATGCTGCCGAGCGATGCGAACCCCTCGGGCAACGTGCATGGCGGCGAGATCATGCGGCTCATCGACGAGTGCGGCGGCGCCGCGGCCGGGCGCCACGCCCGCCAGCGCGTTGTGACCGCGCGCGTCGATGAGCTCTCGTTCGTCGCGCCGGTCTACGTCGGCAATCTGGTCACCGCCCGCGCGTCGGTGAACGACGTGGGCACGAAGAGCATGGAGGTCGGGGTCCGTGTCGAGGCCGAGGACCTCCTCACCGGCAAGGTCGTCCACGTTTCCTCGGCGTACCTCGTGTTCGTCGCGATCGACGAGCACGGCAAGGCCGCCCCGATCCCGCCGGTGATCGCGGAGACCGACGAGGAGAAGCGCCGGATGGCCGCGGCGAAGGTAAGACGCGCGCGCCGCCGCCAGCGCTAACATCGCACGCAGATCGGCACGGGAGGGTACAGATGAAGCGCGCTCGGATCGTCTCTATCGCGATGGCGGCCCTGCTCATCAGCGCAGCGTGCGCCGCCCCGCGCGCGACGTCCTCGTCCACGACCGCGCCGGCCGCGTCGGCCACCACAACGAACGCACCCGACTTCACCGGGAAGACCCTGAACGTGGTCACCGGCGGCACCGGTGGCGTGTACATCCTCTACGGAGCGGCCCTCGCGGATCTCCTGACGAAGAAGCTGAAGGTCGCCGCCAGCGCGGAATCGACCGCGGCGTCCGTGGCGAACATGCAGCTCATCCGGGACGGCAAAGCAGACCTCGCGTTCAGCCTCTCGGACACCGCGTACGACGCCGTCAAGGGGAATGCCCAGTTCAGCGGCAAGCCGGCCGACGCGAAGGCGCTGGCCGTTCTCTACACGAACTTCACCCACATCGTGGTGAAGGACGGCGCGGGGATCAACACGATCGCCGACCTCAAGGGCAAGCGCGTCTCCGTCGGGGCCGCCAACTCGGGCACCGAGGTCATCGCGAACCGGATCTTGGACGTCAACGGCCTGGATCCGGCGAAGGACATCCAGCGCGAGCGCCTCGGCGTCGCCGACTCCGCCAGTGGGCTCCATGACGGAAAGCTGGACGCGTTCTTCTGGAGCGGCGGCTTGCCGACACCGCAGATCACCGATCTGGCCAACAGCGTGAAGATCAAGCTTCTGGACCAGGCCGACACCGTCACCAAGCTTGCGGCCAAGTACGGACCGTTCTACTTCGCCGCGAACATCGCGGCCGGCGCGTACAAGGACGTCGGCGCGAGCGTGAGCGCCGGCGTGGCGAACGTCCTGGTGGTGCCGACGACGATGGATCCGGCCCTCGCCCGGGCGATCCTCCAGACGATCTTCGACAACAAGGCCGACCTCGAAGCGGTGCGGCCGGAAGCCAAGGATCTGACCCTGGCGTCGGCCACGGTCGGCTCGCCGATCGACTTCCATCCCGGCGCGATCGACTTCTACAAGTCGAAGGGCGCGTGGAACAAGTGACGTGCGGGCGCTCCTCGCCCCGCTCCTCTTCGTCCTGATCCTGACGGGGGCGGCGCTCGCCGCCCCCGTCCCCGTCCTCGCCGTCGGGTCGGCGGATGCCTCGGTCGCGCTTCCGCTCGCCGACGGTGAGCCATTCACGTCGAGCTACGTCCAATCGATCTACAACGCGCCGGTCGTCGAGGACCTCATGCGCCACGGTGACGCGGTCCGGCTCCTCAGAGTGCGATCGACCGATCGCCGGGCCGTGGAATACTTCCGCTGGGACGGCGACATCCGGAGCGAGGGCGGCTGGTACGTCGAGGAAGCTCCGCGGTATGAGGTGACGCAGCTCGTGATCCGGACGACGGCGCCCTATGACCAGCGCATCTCGGCCGGCGGCTCGAGCGTCCAGCTGACGGCGCGGTTCGGGGATGAGGTGCGGGTCACCGTCCGTCCGACCACGGTGCCGCGACTCCTGGCCATCCTGACGGCGCGATGACCGACGAGATCGTCGCGCGACCGGACCTGGACCAGGTCCTCACGGACGACAAGAACCGCGAGATCATCGAGGAGTTCGAGAACGAATCGAAGACCCGCACGCTGACCGGGGCGTGGGGTCGAGCGGTCACGATCCTCTCGGTCGCCACGACCCTCTTCGCGCTGTACTACGCGGCCGCCGGCGCGGACATCCCGGGCACGGACTTCGTGCTCGTACCCGACGTCCGGATCCTCGGCCAGACCCTCACGACGCCGCAGATCTACGTGATGCTGTTCCTCTCTGCGACGCTGGTGCTCACGTTCCTGGTCTACCCGGCCGGCCATCGCTGGCTGTCGCGGGTGCACCCGACCGATGTGGCGCTCGCGATCGCCGCGGTCGCGATCACCGCGTACGTGTTCGTCGACTTCGACCAGGTCATCTACCGGATCAACACCCCGACGCCGATCGACATCGCCTTCGGCACGCTCGCGATCCTCCTGGTGATGGAAGCCGCTCGCCGGACGATCGGCTGGCACCTGCCGGTGCTCGGCATCGTGTCGATCGCGTACGCGTACTTCGCGGACTTCATGCCCGGACCGTTCCGCGGCCCGCCCAAGGACCTCGACTCGATCATCGGGAACCAGTACCTCGGCCTCGACGGGATGCTCGGGACGCCGCTCCAGGTGGCGGCCACGTTCATCATCCTGTTCACGATCTACGGGGCCATCCTCGATTACACCGGCGCCGGGAAGTTCTACGTCGACCTGGCGTTCGCGCTCACCGGACGCAAGCCGACGGGCGCCGGGCGCACGGTGACGCTCGCGTCGTTCCTTCTCGGGACCGTCTCGGGCTCCGGCGTGGCCACCACGGTGACGCTCGGCTCGATCACGTATCCGATGCTGAAGAAAGCGGGTCACGATCGGGAGTCGTCGGGAGCGATCCTGTCGGCGGGGGGCATCGGCGCGGTCATCTCGCCGCCGGTCCTCGGGCCGGCGGCGTTCATCATGGCCGAGATCCTCCGGGTCAGCTACCTCGACATCGTGATCATGGCGATGATGCCGACCATCCTTTTCTACCTCGGCATCCTGCTGATGATCGAGATCGACGCCCGACGACTCGGTGCCAAGGCGATCCAGCTCGACGCCCCGGGCTTCTGGCAGCTCACGTTCCGTTACTGGTACCAGTACACGTCGCTGTTCGCGATCATCGTGTTCCTGCTCCTCGGGTTCAGCACCGTCACCGCGATCTTCTGGTCGATCCTTCTCGCGATCGCGGTCTCCTACATCCGGCGCGAGACGGCGCTCTCCGTGTCCAAGCTGGTGGCCGCGCTCGCCAGCGGCACCCGCCAGGTCCTGACGGTCACCGCCACGACCGCGGTGGCCGGGATCACCGTCGGCATCCTGCTCCAGACCGGCCTCGGCCTGAAGATCTCGAGCCTCATCCTCAGCCTTGGCTTCGGCAACCTCGTGCTCACGCTCATCGTCGCGGGCGTCGTCCTCTGGATCCTCGGGCTCTCGCTCCCGATCACGGCGACGTACCTGGTCGCTGTCCCGACCGTGATCCCGGCGCTCGTCGCGCTCGGAGTGGCGCCGCCGGCCGCGCACATGTTCGTCTTCTACTACGCCGTCCTCAGCGAGGTCTCCCCGCCCGTCGCGCTCTCGCCGTTCGCCGCGGCCGCCATCACCGGCGGCAACCCATACAAGACGATGATGCTCACCTGGAAGTACGCGCTGCCGTGCTTCCTGGTGCCGTTCATGTTCACCCAGCCGGGCGGCCTCGCGCTGCTGTGGCGCGACACGACCATCGTCGGTGCGGTCGTCGCGTCGGTGTCGGCCATCGCCGGCATCATCGCGATCGTCTCAGGGATCGGCGGCTACCTGTTGAAGCCGACGACGCTCATCGAGCGGGTCCTCCTCGTCGCCGCGGGCCTGCTGCTGCTCGCGCCAGGCGCGATCGCCGACATCGCGGGCCTCGCGCTCTTCGGCATCGCCGTCGCGTCGCAGCGGCTCATCGCTCGACCGGTCGCGCGGGCGCGGCCAGCGTGAACCTGCGCGGCGATCAGGAGAGGGCTCGCGCGAGCGCGAACACCAGCCCCGCGACCATCGCCGCAGCGGCGACCTGCGCGACGTCCCGTTTCAAGAACGTCACCGCCGTAAAGCTCGCGGCGACGACGGCGACGCTCAACGGTCCGGTGACCGCGGCCGGCGCCAGGGCGATCGTCACCGTGAGGATCACGGCCACGACCGCCGCCGAGATGCCGGAGATCGCCTCGCGGAACGCGGGCCGCTCGAGCGCGCGCTCGATCCACCGGGCGAACCCGAGGACCAGGACGAACGAGGGCAGGAACACCGCGACCGTGGCGATGGCGGCCCCGGGCACTCCCGCGGCGAGGTAGCCGGCGAACGTGGCGAACAGCATGAACGGCCCCGGGGTCGCGACGCTGAGCGCGACGCCGTCGAGGAGCTGCGAAGCCGTCAGCCAGCCGTGCTCGGCCACCGCGCCCTGCTGGAGGAACGCGATCGAGCCGTACGCGCCCCCGAAGCTGAACAGGCCGGTCTTCAGGAAGACCCAGATGAAGTCGAGCCAGCCGGCCGGGGTGAGCGCGACGAGCGGTGCCAGCGCGAAGACCGCCGGCGGCGCGCGGAGTGTGCGGCGCGACGCCACGTTCGCGAGGCCGGCGAGGGCCATCACGATCAGCAGGTCGACCCGCGCGAGCGCCAACAGCAGGAACGCGAACCCGGAGATCGCGATGAGCCGCGCGTCGGTGAGCGCGGCGCGGCCGATCTTCACCAGGCCGGCGGCGATGATCCCGAGGACGGCCGGCTTGAGCACGTCGAGGACGTCGTTCACCGCGGGCAGCGCGCCGTACGCGACGTAGCCCCAGGCCAGGACGGTCATCACGACCGCTCCGGGGAGGATGAAGGTGAGGCCGGCGATGATCCCGCCGACCGTGCGCCCGGTGAGGTACCCGACGTAGATCGCGAGCTGCAGTGCCTCCGGCCCCGGCAGCACGTGGCACACGCCCATGATCCGGACGAACCGATCCCGATCGAGCCAGCGCCGGCGCTCGACGATCCCCTGGAACAGCATCGTGATCTGCGCGACCGGACCGCCGATGTTGACGAAGCCGAGCCCGAAGAAGTAGCGGAAGACCTCGCCCCGGGATGGCGTCCGCGCTCCCTCCACCGGTGGCGAGCCTAGGGCGCGATCTAGCCGCGCTTGAGCTGGTCCGCGTAGTAGGTGCGGACCTTGTTCACCTTGGGCAGCGCGTTGTACGCGATGTACGGCTGACCCGGGTTCCGCGCCGCGTAGTTCTGGTGATACGCCTCCGCTTCGTAGAAGCGCTCGAGCGGCGTGACCTCGGTCACGATCGGGCGGTCGAAGAGCTTCGCCGCGCCGAGCTGCGCGATGTACGCCTCGGCGATCCGCTGCTGCTCGTCGTTCGCGTAGAAGATCGCGGAGCGGTACTGCCGCCCGACGTCCGCGCCCTGACGGTCACGGGTCGTCGGATCGTGCGCGATCGAGAAGAACACCTTGAGCAGCTTCCCGTAGCTGAGCCTGATCGGGTCGTACCGGATCTCGACCGCCTCCGCGTGACCGGTCCTTCCGGAGCAGACCGTCTCGTAGTCCGCGGTGTCCGCGGTGCCGCCGGCGTATCCGGACTTCACCGAGCGCACGCCCTCAAGCTGCAGGTAGACCGCCTCGACGCACCAGAAGCATCCGCCTGCGAGGACGGCGACCTGCTCGCCGCTCGCGGCCGTCGCATCGATGACGGGATCGGGGAACTGCTCAGGCGAGACCACTCGGTCTCACGCTACTACGGGATCTATTTCCCGTCCGTCAGCCCGATCACGTTGCCGTCGAGGTCACTGAACAGAGTTACGACTTACCTATTCTGTCGATCGCACCGGACCGGCCCCAGGTCAGCGGGTCAGCGGGTCAGCGGGTCCCTTCGGCGACGGGGCGGGCCCAGCGATAGCGGTGCTCGGGACGACCGGTCTTGCCGTACCGCATGGTGATCTCGACGACCCCGGATCGCGCGAGGCGATCCAGGTACCGCCGCGATGTGACCCGACTCACCCCGGTGCGCGCGGCGACCTCCTCGGCCGAGAGGTCGTCCGGGATGTCGCGCAACGTCCGCGCGACGAGGGCGAGGGTCGCCGGCGAGAGTCCCTTCGGGAGCGCCGGCGACGATGAGCCGGTGCGCAACGTCGCGAGCACCTCGTCGATCTCGTCCTGGTCGACCTCTCGCACCTGGCGAAGCCGGGAGCGCAACGCGGCGTAGCTCTCGAGCTTTTCGCGGAAGGCATTGAACTGAAAGGGCTTCACGAGGTAGTGGATGACGCCGCCCTGCAGGGCGGACCGGAGCGTCTCGACGTCATTCGCCGCGGTGATCGCGATGACATCCACCGACGGCCGCCCCGTGGCGTGGAGCTCGCGCAGCACCTCGAGCCCCGAACGGTCGGGAAGATAGATGTCCAGGAGGACGAGGTCCGGCCGCTCGGCCTCCGCCTGGGCGAGCGCATCGTGCGCGGTGTGGACAACGCCGACGACGACGAAGGATGGCAAGCGCTCGATGAACCCCCGATGGATCTCGGCGACCCGGAAGTCGTCCTCGACGATCAATGTGCGGATGGCCCCGGCGGTCGGTGTCGCGCTCATGCCGGCGCTCCGGGGATCAAGGCGGTGAAGACGGCACCACCATCGTTCGCGACGCGTACCCAGCCTCCGCGACGCTGGGCGATCTGGCGGACGAGCGCGAGCCCGATCCCGTAATGCGCCCCGCCGCTCTTGGTGGTGAATCCCTCGCGGAAGATGAGCTCCCCCACCCGTTCGTCGATGCCGGGGCCCGAGTCACGTACGCGCACCGATGTGCCATCGCGCTCGGCGTGCATGCTCACCTCGACCCACCCGTTCACCGACGCCGACGCGGCGTCGATGGCGTTGTCCACGAGATTCCCGACAACGGTGATCAGATCGCGGACGTCCGGCACGTGCGCGGGCAGGCGCGCGTCGCTCGCGAGCCGAAAGTCCACGTGACGCTCCGACGACGAGGCCGCCTTCGCTAGCAGCAGCGCCGCAAGGGCCGGATCGGCGATGCGCTCCTGAACGAGATCGATGAGCTCCTGCTGCAGGAGCGAGGTCTCGGCCACGAACCGGACGGCGTCGTCCAGCCTTCCGAGCTCGATGAGCCCTCCGACGACATGCAGCTTGTTCGAGAACTCGTGCGCCTGCGTGCGCAACCCTTGCGCGAGGCCCCGTTCAGAGTCGAGCTCGCGCAGGACGCCTTCGAGCTCGGTGCGATCGCGAAGTGTGACCACCGCGCCCACCAGGGCGCCGCGGACCGTGACCGGCATGCGGTTCGCGACGAGCACCCGACCGCCGGCGAGCACGACCTGGTCCGTACCCGAGGCCGTACCGTCGAGCACGTCGCGCACCCGTCCTTCGGGAACGAGGTCGTGCAATGGGCTTCCCTGGACGGAACCCGGTAGCCCGAGGAGCCGTCGCGCTTCGTCGTTCGCGACGGTGACGCGCCCGGCGAGGTCGAGCGCAAGGACCCCTTCGCGGATGCCGTGCAGCATCCCTTCGCGCTGCTCAAGGAGGCCGACGATCTCGCGCGGTCCGAGCCCGAACGTCTGACGGTCGATGCGCCTCGCGAGGATGAGCGATCCGCCGATCCCGAGGGCGAGCGCGAGGAGCACGGTCAGCGTCATCGTCGGCAGGGCTTGCCCGAGCTTTTGGGCGAGCTGCGCATCGAGGAAGCCGACCGAGACGATCCCGATGACGTCACCGCCGCTCACGATCGGCACCTTCGCGCGCAGCGACCGCCCGAGCGTGCCCGCCTGGTAGCCGACGTAGACGTCGCCGGCCAGCGCCGTGCTCGGATCGGTGGAGACGCGCTTGCCGATGTTGTCCGGGTTCGGATGCGAATAGCGGATCCCGTCCTTGTTCGCGACGACCACGAAATCGGCGCCAACGGTGCGGCGGATCGCCTCGGCGATCGGCTGGATCGTCCTCGACGGTTCGGGGTCGCTCATCGCCTCGACGATGTCGGGCGTCGCCGCGACCGCGTACGCGATCGCGAGCGCGCGCTGTTTGTACTGCTCGTCGATCTGCGACGACACGAACGCGTAGGAGGCGAACCCACCGATGACCACCGTCGCCGCGACCACCGCGACCTGCAGGAGCAGGAGCTGCGACGAAACGGAGAGGGGTCGTAGCCACCGCACCGACCAGGCCGGAAGTGCGCTCAAGGACGGAAGAACGCGACGTCCACGCATGCTCTCGGACCCAAGCCTATCCGCTACTGCGCCGGGTCTTTCACGCTCCCGATCTTGTCGACGACGGCGTTCACGAGAGCGCCACCGGACACCCGCACCTCTCGGATGTACATGTCTTGGATGGCGCTGTGCGTGGTCCGATCGAAGGCGAAGGCACCGGCCGGACCAGTGAACGACACCGCCTCGAGCGCGGCGATGAGCGCGTTCGTGTTCTTCGTGTCGCCCTTCGTCGCCGTGAGGGCATCCTCGAGGGCGCGCATGGTGTTCCACATCTCGACCGCATATCCGTCCGGCGGGAGCGGCTGACCGGTGTCGTCGTCCTTGTACGCCCTCTTGAACTCATCGACGAACGACTTGTTCGCGGCGTTGTCGGCCTCGGTCGACCACGGGAAGGAGGTCGTGATACCGACCGCGGCCTGCTTGGTGACCTTCAACACCTGGGCATCGGCGAGCGGGCCCGGCCCGACC
>DATCOD010000063.1:0-4463 GCA_036564905.1 Candidatus Limnocylindria bacterium | reverse complement strand
GTGGCTCGCCGCACCGGAGCGCGACGAGCCGGTCGACTGCCCGGTGTGGTCGGCGCTCCTACGGACGCCGGAAGGGCTCATCGTCTTCGACACCGGCCTGCATCCGGTGCACGTCGAGCGACCTGAGGCGACGTTCGGCCCGAATCCCGGGATGGTCATCACGATGACCGCGGAGGACGCGATCGTCTCGAGGCTCGCCGCGCTCGGCGTCAAGCCTGACGACGTCACGGTGATCGTGAACAGCCATCTCCACTTCGACCACGCCGGCAACAACCGGGCGTTCCCCAACGCCACGTTCATCGTCCAGGGCGAACACCTCGCGTACGCCAAGGGTCGGCCGAACTTCCCGGCGATCTACTGGGATGACCCCGCCCTCCGCTACCTGCCGGCGTCCGGTCGCGCGCGCGTCGCGGCCGGGATCGAGGTCGTGCCGACGCCCGGGCACGCGCCCGGGCATCAGTCGCTCGTCGTGGATCTCGCCGAGACCGGCCGAGTCGTGCTGTGCGGCGACGCCGCGTTCACTCGGGCGAACCTCGAGCGCGGCGAGATCCCGGGCCAGGACCCCGCCGCGGGCGCGGAGTCCCTCGCGCTCATCCGCTCCCTGGTGCGCGACGACCTCGAGCGCGCGTTCCCGTCACATGACGCCGCGGCGTTCGCGACGTGGCGTCATGCTCCGGACGTCTACCGCTAGACAGTCGTTCTCGATCGGCCTTCCGCGTCCCGGCCGATCGCCGCGGCCACGAGCAGAGCCGTCAGGGCCGGGACGATCGCGTTCAGCGTCTCACCGCCGCGCGTGAAGGCGATCGCGTAGAGGGTCCAGGGCAGCAACGAGGCGACGGCGGCCGCGCCCAGGAGGAGCGCGATCCGGGTCGAGCCGGAGCTTCGCGCCGCGATCGCGATGGTCTGCGCCCACGGCAGCACGAGGACGAGATGGTCGTAGCTCCATGCGTACGGTGTGCCGAAGATCGAGATCGCGAGCGCGATGCAACCGACCCCCACCGGCGTGGCACGTCTGCGCGCCAGGTACCACGCAAGTCCCGTGACCGCGGCGATCAGCAGGGGCGCGACGAGTGCGGTCCCGAAGACGTCCGCCGAGATGCCCCACGCCGTCGGGAGGAGCGCCACCACGTTCCGCCGGCGGCCGGTAACTTCCCCGAGCCACTCGAGCGGCCAGCCCGGCGCGACGGCGAACGTGGAGACCAGCATCACCGCGACGACCGCGGCCGCGGCGACCGCGGCGCGCGGCCGGGTGGCGAGCCCCCAGCCGAACAGCGCTGGGCCGCACAGCGCGACGAGCTGGGGCTTGAGCGCGAGCAGCCCGAAGCTCACCCCGGCCCGCACGTCCTGGTCCGCCGCGAGCGACAGCGCGGCGATCCCGACGAGCCCGAGCGCGATGCCGCTGAGCTGGCCGCTGATGAGGAGGAGCCAGAAGGGTTGCGCGGTCAGCACGATCGCGGCGAAGAGAGCAGCCCCGGCCCGCCGGCCGCCCGCGGCGCGCCACGACGCCGCCGCGCCGGCGAACGCGGCGATGAGCGAGGCGGTGATCCACGCGACGGCGGCGGCGGGGAGTGGCAGCGCGGCGAACGGGACCAGAGCGAACGCGGTCCACAGTGGGTAGCCGTACCGGCCGGGACAGGACGTTGGTGCCAGGATGCCGCGCGGATCGGGCCGCAGCCCGCCGGTCACGGTCGCCCACACCGCCTCGTCGTACGGATCCTGCCGATCCGCGACGAGCCGCGCGCCGGACCAGAGGCAGTAGAAGTCCGTGGTCTCGTACCACAGCGACCGGCTCGCGGCGACGCTGCCGAGCGCGAGGCACGCGGCGAGCGCCCCGATCGCGGTGAGGAAGCGCCAGCGGCGTCCGAGCACGACCGGCACACCCTAGCGGCACGACTGCACCATCGGGAACACCATGGCGATGCGGTGCTCCTATCCTCGACCCCGGATGACCACTCCGACCGAGCGCCTGGAAGCGCTTCGCGCGCAGTCCGCGCGCGGCGGCGGCGACGACCGAATCGAGCAGCAGCATGCGAAGGGGAAGCTCACCGCCCGCGAGCGCGTCGATCTCCTGCTGGACGAGGGGACGTTCGTCGAGCTCGATGCGTTCGTCGCGGCCCGCTCGAGCGAGCACACCTCCGACCTGGACCAGGTCCTCGGCGACGGCGTGGTCACCGGATTCGGCCGGATCGACGGCCGGCTCGTCTACGTCTTCTCCCAGGACTTCACCGTGTTCGGAGGCTCCCTCGCGGAGGCCCACGCCGCGAAGATCGTCAAGGTCATGGACCAGGCGATGCGGAACGGCGCGCCGATCATCGGGCTCAACGACAGCGGCGGGGCGCGGATCCAGGAAGGCGTCGTGTCGCTCGGCGGCTACGCCGACATCTTCCTTCGCAACGTGCTCGCGAGCGGGGTCGTCCCGCAGCTCTCGGCGATCATGGGCCCCTGCGCCGGCGGGGCGGTGTACTCGCCGGCGATCACCGACTTCGTGGCCATGGTCCGCGATACCTCATACATGTTCGTCACCGGTCCGAACGTCGTGAAGACGGTGACCCACGAGGACGTGACGTTCGACGAGCTCGGTGGCGCCGAGACCCATGCTCGAAGGTCGGGCGTCGCGCATTTCGTCGCCGATGACGAGGTGCGTTGCACCGCGCTCCTCCGCGAGCTCGTCGGCTACCTCCCTTCGAACAATCTTGACGGCGCGCCGCGCCTCGCGACCGATGATCCGACCGACCGCATGGACCGCGAGCTCGACGCGATCGTCCCCGAGTCCGCGGCCAGGCCGTACGACATGAAGGACGTCATCCGGCGCATCGTCGACGACGGGAAGCTGCTCGAGGTGCACGCCGAGTGGGCCCAGAACATCATCGTCGCGTTCGCGCGGCTCGACGGATCGACCGTCGGCATCGTCGCGCAGCAGCCGATGGTCCTTGCCGGCGTGCTCGACATCGACGCGTCGATCAAGGCGGCGCGCTTCGTCCGGTTCTGCGACGCGTTCAACATCCCGCTCGTGACGCTCGTCGACGTGCCCGGCTTCCTGCCCGGCACGGCCCAGGAGCACGGCGGGATCATCCGCAACGGCGCGAAGCTCCTCTACGCGTACGCGGAGGCGACGGTCCCGAAGCTGACGGTCATCACGCGCAAGGCGTACGGCGGCGCGTACGACGTGATGTCGAGCAAGCACATCCGCGGCGACTACAACGTCGCGTGGCCGGGCGCTGAGATCGCGGTCATGGGTCCCGAGGGCGCGGTCAACATCCTGTACAAGGACGAGCTCGCGAAGGCCACCGACCCCGACGCGCGCCGGGCCGAGCTGACCAAGGAGTACGCCGAGCGGTACGCGAACCCGTACGCCGCCGCGGCCCGCGGCTACCTCGACGACATCATCGAGCCGCACGAGACGCGGCCTCGGCTCATCGCGGCGCTGCGCGCGCTCGCGGGGAAACGCGACACCAACCCGAAGAAGAAGCACGGGAACATCCCGCTATAGCCCCACCGCCCTTCAAGAAGGTCCTCGTGGCCAATCGCGGCGAGATCGCGCTCCGGGTTATGCGGACCTGCCGCGACCTCGGGATCGCGACGGTCGCCGTGTACAGCGACATCGACCGGACGTCGCCCCACGTCCGCGCGGCAGACGAGGCCTACCCGATCGGACCGGCGCCTGCGGCCGCGAGCTACCTGCGGATGGAGCCGATCATCGCGGTCGCGCGGCGCGTGGGCTGCGATGCGATCCATCCTGGCTATGGCTTCCTCAGCGAGAACGCGGACTTCGCCGACGCCGTCGCGGCGGCCGGCATCGCGTTCGTCGGCCCGCCCGCCTCGGTGCAGCGATCGCTCGGCGAGAAGACGGCCGCGCGGCGCCTCGCCGCGGCGGCCGGCGTGCCGGTGGCCGAGGGGACCATGGAGCCGCTCCGCGACCTGGCCGCGGCGGCCGCGGCCGCGGACCGCATCGGCTACCCGGTCCTGCTGAAGCCGGCCGGCGGCGGTGGCGGGAAGGGCATGCGGATCGTGCGCTCCGCCCCGGAGCTCGCCTCCGCCTGGCGCGCCTCGACCGGCGAGGCGGCGGCGGCGTTCGGCGCACCCGCCCTCCTCATGGAGCGGCTCATCCAGCCCGCCCGGCACATCGAAGTGCAGCTCATCGCCGATGCCCACGGCCAGGTCGTCTGGCTCGGCGAGCGGGACTGCTCGATCCAGCGGCGCCACCAGAAGCTCATCGAGGAGACGCCCGGACCCGGCGTCGATGCGTCGCTGCGCGCGAAGCTGGGCGCGGCCGCCGTGAAGATCGCCTCCGCGGCGAGCTACGTGAGCGCCGGAACGGCGGAGTTCCTCGTCGCGCCGGACGGCACGTTCGTGTTCCTCGAGATGAACACCCGCCTGCAGGTCGAGCATCCCGTCACCGAGCTGGTCACCGGTCTCGATCTGGTCGCGCTCCAGCTGCGCGTCGCGGCGGGGGAGCGCCTGCC
>DATCOD010000062.1:0-22567 GCA_036564905.1 Candidatus Limnocylindria bacterium | reverse complement strand
GGTGATCTCCACCGCGCCGCCTGACCCGCCGGGATGAGGTACGAGTAGGTGGGCAGGTACATCCTTAGACGCCTCCTCATCGCCATCCCGACGGTGGCGGTCATCAGCTTCGTCGTGTTCGCGATCCTGGCCCTGGCTCCGACCGATCCGCTCGCGTCGTTCGGCGCCGACCCTCGGGTCCCGCCGGAGGTCCGCGCGGCGATCCGGACCTCGCTCGGCCTCGATGACCCGTGGCCGATCCGCTACGTGAAGTGGGTGACGAGCCTCGCCCAGGGCAACTTCGGCTTCTCGTTCATGAGCCACTCGCCGGTCATCGATCTCCTGAAGCAGCGGCTGCCGAACACGCTCGCGGTCGTGGGCGTCGCGTACGTCATCGGCGTGCTCCTGGCCGTACCGATCGGGATGGTCTCCGCCGTGAAGCGCTACTCGCTCTTCGACCACCTCGCGACGACGTTCGCGTTCGTCGGCTTCTCGGTGCCGACGTTCTTCACCGGGATCCTCCTGATCATCGTCTTCAGCATCGACCTGCGGTGGTTCCCGTTCATCTACGACTCCACGCTGCAGATCCACGATCTGGCGACGTTCCTCGATCAGGTGAAGCAGTCGATCATGCCGATCGCGGTCCTGGCACTCTTCGACACGGCGACGATCGCGCGATATACGCGCGCTGAGATGCTCGAGCATCTCCCGCTGGACTACGTGCGCACCGCGCGCTCCAAGGGGCTCAGAGAGCAGACAGTGGTGCTGCGCCACGTGCTGCGGAACAGCCTCATCCCCGTGGTCACGCTCGTGGCGCTCGGCATCCCCGCGGTCTTCGGCGGCGCGATCGTGACCGAACAGATCTTCCGGGTACCGGGGATCGGCGAGCTGTTGGTGCGGTCGATCGGCGACGGCGACACACCGGTGGTCGCGGCGATCCTGCTCATCTTCGCGGTGCTGGTGGTGCTGTTCAACCTGTTCGCCGACGTGCTGTACGCGGTGCTCGATCCGCGGATCACGTACACGTAGTGGCTGCTCCTGCCACCGAGCTGGTCAAGTCCGCGGTGCTCGCCGGGACGATCACGCGGCCACCCAGGTCGTTGTGGAAGGATGCCTGGTGGCAGTTCCGCCGCCACCACCTCGCGATGGTGGCGCTCGGGACCCTCGGCTTCCTGATCGTCTTCACGCTGCTCGGTCCGCTGGTCTATCACACACCGATCGACGTGATCGACTTCACGCTGTCATTGAAGGGGCCGTCCGCCGATCATCTGCTCGGCACGGACGACCTCGGCCGAGACCTCCTGGCCCGCGCGATGTTCGGCGGCCGGATCTCCATCGCCGTGGGCCTCACGTCCGTGCTGATCGCGATCACCCTCGGGACGACCATCGGCGCGGCGGCCGGCTTCTTCAACCGCATGGACAACCCGCTCATGCGGCTGACCGACCTGTTCCTGTCGCTGCCGGTCCTCCCGCTGCTGCTCGTGATCATCTACCTGTTCCGCGACTCGCTGCGCACCGCGTTCGGACCGGAGCTCGGGATCTTCCTGATGATCGTCGGCGTGATCGGCGTGCTGAACTGGATGCCGGTCGCGCGCCTGGTCCGCGCGTCATTCCTGTCGCTCAAGCAGAAGGAGTTCGTCGAGGCCGCGCGCTCGGTCGGCGCTCGTGATCGGCGGATCATCGTGCGGCACATCCTGCCGAACGCGATGAGCCCGATCCTCGTCGCCGCGACGATCGGCGTGGGTGGCGCGATCCTGACCGAGTCGACGCTGTCGTTCCTCGGGCTCGGATTCCCGTCCGACGTGCCGACCTGGGGCCGGATCCTCTACGACGCCCGGAACTACCTCGACATCGCCCCGCACTGGGCCATCTTCCCGGGCCTGTTCATCTTCCTGACGGTGCTCTCGATCAACTTCATCGGCGACGGGCTCCGCGACGCACTCGATCCGCGCAAGACGAGCTAGCCCGGACCTAACCCGCCCCCGACTCCACATTCCCCTGTTCGAGATCGGCCGGCCAGAGCTGCGTGCCGTTGCATTGGGGGCAGCGGTCCGGCTTCACGTTCGCGTGCGAGATCGTCCCGCAGGCCTCGCACCGCCAGTGGCCCTCGCCGCCCGGTCGCGGCAGGATCGTCTTGCGGCGGGCGGCAAGCACCTTGATCTCGCCCAGCTCGTGCGCCAGCTGCATCGGCTCGATCCCCGAGCCCCGCTGGTCGGCCTCGATGAGCCGCTGGATGAGTGCGTCGATCCGCGCGTTGAGCTCGTTCTGCCGGGCCTGCTCGTTCATGTCCTTCTCCCTCGCCACGAGGTCTTACCGTGGCGTCATCCGGACGGTGTCCGGCTGCGTACTGTCCAACAGCGATCTCAGCGATTGTGGAGGAAAACCATGAAGCGTGTCCTCATCGTGCTCGCGGCGGCCGGTCTGGTGGCCGCAGCCTGCGGCGGGACGGCGGCACCGGCGCCGGCGGCCACCCCGCAGACCGTGTACGTGTTCACCGCGGACCTCTCGCCGGCGAACGAGAACCCCGCGATCACCGACGCCGAGGCGAGCGGAAGTGGCACGTCCACGGTCACGCTCACGACGACGAAGGATTCGACCGGGAAGATCACGGCGGCGACGGCGAAGTTCGAGATCGTGCTGAAAGGCTTCCCGGCGACGACGATGATCACCATCTCGCACATCCACAAAGGCGATGCCAAGACGAACGGCGCCGTCGTCGTCGACTCGGGCATGAAGGCGACCGACCCGATCGCGCTCACCACGGGCGGCACGTCGATCACGAAGGACAACCTGACGGTCGACCCGGTCCTTGCGACGGACATCATCGCGAACCCAGGGAACTACTACTACAACGTCCATTCGACGGTGCACCCCGGCGGCGTGGTCCGGGGCCAGCTCAAGCCCAAGGCCTAGCCTCACTTCCGCACGGAAGCACGTGACGCGGCGCCCGGATCCGTCCAGGCGCCGCGTCCGTGCGCTCGGCGGCTAGGCTTCCGCGATGCCGCTTCTCGAGTTCGTCGCGGGTCTCGCCCTGGTCGCCTGGGTGCTCAACGACGTGTTCAACACGGTGATCCTTCCGCGCCCGTCGCCGGCCAGATACCGGCCGGCGGGGGTCCTGACCCGCTGGAGCTGGCGCCTCTGGCGCCGCTACGCGGATGCGCGGGCGGACCCGGACCGGCGGGAGCAGCGGCTCGGCGTGTTCGCGCCGGCGATCGTGATGATCCTTCTCGGCCTCTGGATCGTGCTGCTCATCCTCGGCTTCTCCGCGATGCTCCTGGCGCTCGGTGATGGCGTCGCGCCGCGGCTGACCGACCTCGGCGCGGCGATGTACTTCGCCGCGATCTCGCTGCTCACGATCGGGTACGGCGACTACGTGCCGGTGGAGCTCGGGTCGCGGCTCGTCGCCGTGGCCTCCGGCGCGGTCGGCCTGGGCATCGTCGCGCTCACGATCACGTACCTGTTCTCGCTCTACGCGAACTTCCAGCGACGCGAGGTCGCGGTCGTGACGCTCGACGCGCGCGCGGGCGCACCGCCCTCCGGCATCACGCTGCTGGAGACGTGCGCCGGCTTCGAGAGTGATGGCGAGCTGGAGCAGATCTTCGAGACCTGGGAGAAGTGGGCAGCGGAGGTCCTCGAGAGCCATCTGGCCTACCCGATCCTGCTGTTCTTCCGTTCGACGCACGACCACGAATCGTGGGTCTCGGCCATCGGCGCGATCCTCGACGCGACGACGCTTCTGCTCACGACCATCGACGGTGGCCCCCGCGGCCAGGCGCGCGCGACCCGGGCGCTCGGCAGCCACCTGGTCGAGGACATCGGGCGGTCATTCGCGTTCCTCGCACGCGAAGATCCGATCGAAGGGCCGATGATCGAACGCGCGGAGTTCGACGACGCTCGAGCGCGCCTCGGCGCCGCGGGCTACGGGCTCGTGGCCGGGGCGGACGCGTCGTGGGCGGAGTTCGCGCGGCTGCGATCCGAGTACGCCGGCCCGCTGAACGCGCTGGCCCGATTCCTCGACGTCCCGCCGGCGCAATGGATCGGCGACCGGAGCTACGTGCTGCATTAGGGAGTACGGCCTCGCGCAGGTCAGCTCGCCGCGGCGTGCACCAGTCGTAGGCCGAATGGCGCGTTCGCGTGGATGGCGGCGATCCGGTCGATCGGGACCGCGAGGAACGCGTCCACGACCTGCGGGTCGAATTGCGTGCCGGAGCACCGCTGGATCTCGGCGAGCGCCTCATCGAGATGGCGGCCGCGACGGTACGGGCGGTCGGAGGTCATCGCGTCGAAGCTGTCGGCGACGGCGAAGATGCGCGCGCCGAGCGGGATCAGCCCGCCGGCGGTGCCCTCGGGGTACCCGTTGCCGTCCCAGCGTTCGTGGTGGGCGCGGATGATCACCGCGACCTCCTCGAGGAACGGGACGTTCGCGATGATCTTCGCGCCCAGGTCGGGGTGCGTCTTCATCGTGTGCCACTCGTTCTCGGTGAGCGGTCCCGGCTTGCGGAGGATGTGGTCCGGGACGCCGATCTTGCCGATGTCGTGCAGGAGTGCGCCGCGCCGGAGCGTCGCATGCTGCGCCACAGGCACCTTCAGGACCTCGGCGATGAGCTCCATGTAGCGAACGACGCGTCGGGCATGGCCCTCGGTCTCGGTGTCGCGGACGTCGAGCGCGCTCGAGAGCGCGGCCAACGTCGCGTCATAGGTGCGCTCCGTCTCGGCCAGTGCCGCGCGGAGCGCGGTCGCCTGCTCGACGATCTGCGTCGAGGATCGGGCGTAGACGCCGCGCAGGATGAGCCAGAGCAGCATCGCGGCCGCCGCGATGATCAGTCCGAGCCCGGCCTGGATGTTCCAGAGGGCCGCGTTCAGCGCCTCGATGTCGCGCCACACGGTGACCGCGCCGACGACGCTGCCGTCGCGCGCGAGGACCGGGACCCAGGTCTCGAGGGTCTGGACGCTGCGGACCTCGGGCGAGCTGGGCGCGATCGTGTGCCCTGAGTGGTCGAGCGGAGGCGGGGCCGAGCCGGTGGCCTCCGCGTACGTGAAGCCGGGCCGCGAGTAGCGGACGTCGGCGACGATCGTGCGGTGCGTGGCGATGCGCTGGCCGGCCAGCGCCGCGGCGAGGCTCGGGTTCTCGACCAGGTCGAGCCGCCGCCCGATCTCGCTTCCGTCGTACGAGAAGATGATCGTGCCGTCGGTGCTGTAGAAGCGGGTCGAGACGACGCTATAGATCGAGAAATGGAACACCGCGTTCTGCTGCAGCGTCGAGAGTTCCGTCTCACTCAGCTGGTGCGTGAAGATCGAGCTCTGGAAGACCGTGCCAAAGTGTCCGGCCACGGCGTCCTGGGTGAACGTCACCGTGTCGTCCTCGACGTAGCGGCCGATCAGATACGCGGTCAGCCCGCCGAGCGTGACCGCCGTGACCGCGAGCACGACGGCGAGCGCGACCGAGAACTTCGCGACCGGGGACCACCCGCCGAACCGCCGCTCATGCATCTGCAGGAAGGTACGAGTGGGTGCCCCGGTCGGGGCTCCCACGAACGGGGGACCCTGGTATCAGTTGGCTGTACGCAGGCCCGCAGGCCTGGCACGCGCCTTGCGAACGTGCCATCCACAAGGAGGTGTCGTCATGCTTTGGACGATCGTCGTCGTGCTGCTGATCCTTTGGCTGCTCGGCGTCGTTGCGCTCCCATCGGTCGGCGCGCTGATCCACATCCTGCTGGTCCTCGCGCTGATCGTCTTGATCTTCCAGCTGCTGTCCGGCCGCCGCACGGCCTAGACACTTTCTGCGACCGGGCCCAAAGAAGGGCTGCGGCGTATTGCCGCAGCCCTTTTGAATGGGGCTCGTGCGGCGCGGGCTACGCCCGGGCCGCACGTACGTAGTTGACTGCGCACATCGGAATCGGTAACGTCATCGCGCTCGCCAGAAGTGGCGAAGACTTCGAAAGGCAGGGCCGCTCGAGAGCAATGGATCTCCTCAGCACCTTCGTCCGCTCCGGCGCCACCGGGGCACGTCCTCGGAGCACCCTGCCCACCTCCGGACCCAGCTAGAGCACCAGCTCAGCTCGACCTCCGGACCGTGGGCATCGAGCCCACGGTCTTTTTCATTCCGGCGGATACCGCCGAAGGCCAGTGGGCTCCCGACCTCGCGTGAAAGGAGCCCGCGCAGTGGCCATCGCAGCTCGCGCCGATATCGGTCCGCCCATGGCCGTCACCAAGCATCCCGCGCTGGAGGCCCGCGACATCGTCAAGCGATTCCGCTCGTCCGGCACGGACGTGCGGGCGGTCGACGGCGTCTCGCTCACCGTCGCCCGCGGAGAGATCTACGCGCTGCTGGGAGCGAACGGGTCGGGCAAGTCCACGCTCATCCGCGTCTTCTCGACGCTGCTCGAGGCGGACGCCGGGGCCGTGACGGTGTTCGGCCTCGACATCCGCGCGGACGAGCTCGCCGTGAAGCGGCTCATCAACCGTGTATCCGTCGAAGCATCGTTCTTCAAGAAGCTGTCGGCGATGGAGAACCTCGTGTACGCGGGGCGCCTCTACGGCGTGCCCGCGGCCGAGGCCCGCGCCCGGTCACGAGAGATCCTCGTTCGCCTCGGCATCGCGATCACGCGGCATGACGAGCCGCTCGAGAAGCTGTCCAGGGGGATGCAGCAGAAGGTCGCGATCGCGCGGGCCTTCCTCACGTCGCCTTCGCTGCTGCTCCTCGACGAGCCGACGACCGGCCTCGACATCCGCAGCAAGCGGGAGGTCCAGACGTTCGTACGGGATCTTCGGGACGAGCACGACGCGACGATCCTCCTCACGACGCACGACCTCGACGAGGCCGAGCGTCTCGCCGACCGCGTCGGCGTGCTGCACGGGGGCCGGCTCGTGGCCGAAGGCACGCCGAGCGAGCTCACCGAGCGCTACAGCGCGCGCGGATCGCTCGAAGACGTGTTCATGACCATCACGGGTCGCAAGATCGAAGAGGCCGACAAGGCCGAGGAAGGGGCCGGGACGTGATCGCCGAGGTCGCGACCCAGGCCGGCCTCGCCTACGCGTTCGTCGAGCGCGAGATCGCGCTCATGAAGCGGTACTGGCTGTGGGAGGTCGTCTGGATCATCTACGGGATCGTGACCTCCCTTTCCGTCGCGTTCATCGGGATCGCCGCGCCGGTGATCTCGGGCAACGCGGTCGACCCGAGCACGACCTCACGGTTCGTGCTCTACCTGCTCGTCGGGACGATCGCCTGGCGGTTCATGGGCCTCGTCTTCGAGAACATCGCCGAGATCATCGCCTGGGAACGCTGGGAAGGGACCATCGAGTACACGTTCATGGCGCCGGTCCCGCGGCTCACGCACCTGGCCGGGATGGCCGGGGGGACGATCGTGCGGGCGGTGGTGTTCAGCGTGACCACCCTCTTCGCGGTCATGCTGTTCATCCCGGTCGACCTTTCGCACGCGAACGCGCTGTCCGCGATCGTCATGCTCGCCGTCGGCACCGTCGCGTTCATGGGCCTCGGCATCGCGTCCGCGGTGTTCCCGCTCATCTGGACCGAGAAGGGACTGCAGATGGCCTACATCGTCCAGGCCGTGGTGCTGCTCGTGTCCGGCGTGTACTACCCGACGAGCGTGCTACCTGCGTGGCTACAGGCGCTCTCGGTGATCTCGCCCGCGACGTACGTGATCGAGGGGATGCGCCGGGCGCTGCTCGATGGCGCCGACCTCGCGTCGCTCTGGCCGCTCGTGTGGCCGGCCCTGCTGGTGGGCGTCCTCTCCATCCCGATCGGCCTGCGCGCCTTCATCGCGGCGGAGCGGTACGCGAAGCGCACCGGCCGGCTGAAGCGGAGCGGCTGATGCCAACGGTCTATTTCGACGAACGGATCGCGAGGCGGTACGACGAAACGTCCGCAGACATGTTCGAGCGCGCGGTCGTCGACCCGGCCGTGTCGTTCCTCGCCGATCTGGCGGGAGGCGGCGCGGCCCTCGAGCTCGGGATCGGCACGGGCCGGATCGCGCTCCCGCTCAGCCAGCGGGGCATTCGCGTTCACGGGATCGATCTCTCGCCCGCGATGGTCGCGCGGCTGCGCGAGAAGCCGGGCGCTGAGGATATCGGCGTGACCATCGGCGACTTCGCGACCACGAGGGTGAGCGGGACGTTCAAGGTCGCATACCTCGTCTACAACACGATCGGGAATCTCACCACGCAGGACGAGCAGGTGCGGTGCTTCCAGAACGTCGCCGCGCATCTCGAGTCAGGTGGCTGCTTCGTCATCGAGGTCCAGGTGCCTGACCTCCGGCGACTGCCACCCGGCGAGACGGTCCGCGCGTTCACCGTCGGCCCGACGAGGCTCGGCTTCGACGAGTACGACGTCGCGGCGCAGATCCTCGTCTCGCACCACTATCGGGTCGTCGACGGGCGGCTCGAGGTCTTCTCGGCGCCGTTTCGCTACGTCTGGCCGTCCGAGCTCGATCTGATGGCACGACTTGCCGGACTGACGCTGCGCGAGCGCTGGAGCGACTGGAGCGGCGCGCCGTTCACAAGCGAGAGCACGAAGCACATCTCGGTCTGGGAGAAGGCGGCGTAGCCCAACGGTCGAAGGCGCCTCGCGGCTAGGCTTTCCGGATGGGGAAGCTTCTCCGGCCACCGCCGGCGACGCGCGGGGACGACGCCGACCTGCTGCACGGCGAGCGCATCGCCGATCCGTACCGCTGGCTCGAACGGGACGGCGCCGACACCCGTGCCTGGACGGACGCCCAGAACGCCCGCACCAACGCGGCCCTTCACGACGGGCCCGCCCGGTCGCACTTCGCGGACCGTCTCCGGTCGCTCATCGGAGTCGGTCTGCTCGGCACGCCGCGGCCGTTCGGCGAACGCGTCTTCTATGAACGCCGGTCGCCCGGCGAGCGCCAGGCCGTCCTCTACGTCAGCGAGCACGGCCGTGAGCGCGCTCTCGTGGATCCGAACGGGCTTGATCCTGATGCGCTCGTCAGCCTCGACTGGTGGTATCCGTCGCGCGGCGGCGCGCTGGTCGCCTACGGCCTGTCGCGTGCCGGCACCGAGATGTCGACCCTCCAGGTCATCGACGTGGCGACCGGGCGCGCGCTACCCGACACGATCCCGTTCACCCAGCGCGCGCACGTTGCCTGGTCGGGCGCGCGCGACTTCTACTACACCGTCCACCCGGTGCCCGGGACGGTGCCACCCGGCGACGAGCACTACTACCGCCGTGTCCGGCATCACCGTCTGGGGGATGACCCGTCCCAGGACGCGCTCGTCTTCGGCGAGGGACTCCCGAAGGAGCGTCTCCTATCGGTCGATGCTGACGCGAAGGGCCGTTGGGTCGTGCTGTCCGCGGCCGAGGGCTGGACCCGGAACGATCTCTACCTGCTCGCGAAGGAGAGCGGCTCTGACGGTCCGCGCGTGATGATCGACGGCGCCGATGGCCTGAGCGAAGCGACCATCGCGGGCGGCCGCATCTGGATCCGGACGAATGTCGGCAGCCCCAACTACCGCATCGACGTTGCCGACCCGGGTGCGCCGGACCAGTGGAGGACCGTCGTCCCCGAGTCCGAGTGGCCGATCCAGTCGTTCGACGTCACCGAGTCGTACCTCGTCGTCCACACGCTCGAGCGCGCGACGTCACGCCTGACCATCTGGTCGCACGCCGGCGTCCGCGTGCGCGATGTGCCGCTCGATCCGTTCGTGTCGCTGCTCGGCGTGTCGCCGGTGGCGGACGAGACGAGCGAGCGCTTTGGCTACGCCGTCGACTCGTTCGTCCGGCCGCCCGTGGCCTACGTGGCGGACGCCGCGACGGGCGAGAGCGAGGTCGTCGCCGAGCTCGGGGCGCCAAGGGGCCTCGACACCGCGTCGATCTCGGTGCATCAGGAGATCTATCGCTCGAAGGACGGGACCGAGGTGCCGATGTTCCTCGTCCATCGGCGGGACGTGCGGCCGACGGGCGAGTTGCCGACGATCCTCAACGGCTACGGCGGCTTCAACATCCCGCGCACACCGGCGTTCTCCGGCAGCGTCGCAGCGTGGGTCGAAGCCGGTGGCCTCTACGTCGTCGCGAACCTGCGCGGCGGTGCGGAGTTCGGCGAGCGGTGGCACCGCGCCGGCATGCGCGGCAACAAGCAGAACGTCTTCGACGACTTCGCCGCGGCCGCGGAAGCGCTCGTCGCGCTCGGCTGGACGTCGCCGGCGCACCTTGGCATCTCGGGCGGGTCCAACGGCGGGCTCCTCGTCGGCGCCACGATGACGCAGCGCCCGGAGCTCTTCAGCGCTGTCGCCTGCGCGGTGCCGCTCCTCGACATGCTCCGCTATCAGGACTTCCTGATCGCGCGATTCTGGATCGACGAGTACGGATCGGCCGAAGATGCCGAGCAGTTCCGCTGGCTCCGTGCGTACTCCCCGTATCACAACGCCCGCGCGGGAGTGCACTATCCGGCCGTGCTGTTCACCACCGCGGAGGGTGACTCCCGTGTCGACCCGGGTCACGCCCGGAAGATGGCGGCGCTGCTGCAGTGGCTCCAGCGCGACGAGCCCGATGCGGTCACGCTCCTCCGTGTGGATCGGGACGCCGGGCACGGCATCGGCAAGCCGCTCGACAAGCAGGTCGACGACTACGCCGATCAGCTCGCGTTCTTCGCGTGGCGACTCGGTCTTCACACTCCCGACCGACTCGGTACAGTGGCAGCGGGTAGGTGAACATCCTCCGGTTCCTGCGCGAGCAGGCGAAGGGTTACGACTGCAGCGTGTGCGGCCAGAACCACGCGCGCTCGGATATCCGCGTGCTCGGCAAGCTCGAGTCGGCGTGGATCGTCCGGGTCACCTGCTCCAAGTGCGACACCTCCTTCAAGCTGCTCGTGGTCATCGACGAAGAGCGCGCCAACGTGAGTCCGGTGCAGGAGGCCGCGACGGCGCGCCGCGCCGACCGGAAGGGCCGGCCGGCCGTCTCGCTGGACGAGGTCCTCGACGCCCACGAATTCCTGAAGGGGTATGGCGGCAGCGTGACGGAGATGCTCGAGGGCGAGGGCCGGCCCACGAGCGTCGAGCGCCACCCCAAGGCCTAGCGGTGTCTCAGAACGCGGTCATCACGGGTTGGGGCTTTTATGCGCCGTCGAAGGTCGTCACGAACTTCGACCTCGAGAAGATCGTCGACACGTCCGACGAGTGGATCACCAGCCGCACGGGGATCAAGGAGCGCCGGTACGCCGCGGACGGCGAGACGACCTCCACGATGTCGCTGCGCGCCGGCCGGCTCGCGCTCGAGAAGGCTCGGCTGCGGCCACAGGATCTCGACCTCGTCATCGTCGCCACGTGCTCGCCCGATTACATCTTCCCGGCGACCGCGTGCATGGTCCAGGACGCCCTCGGGGCCGACCGGGCCGGCGCGTTCGACATCGAGGCGGCCTGCACCGGGTTCGTGTCAGGGGTCGCCATCGCCCGCGGCATGATCGTCTCGGGCACCCATCAGAACGCGCTCGTCATCGGCGCGGAGACGCTCTCCCGGTTCCTGAACTGGAAGGACCGTTCGACCTGCGTCCTGTTCGCGGACGGCGCCGGGGCGGTCGTGATCGAGGCCTCGAACGCCTCCGTCGGGATCGAGTCGGCCGTGCTCCACAGCGAAGGTTCGAAGGGTGAGCTGCTCATGATCGCGGGCGGCGGCGCGCGCCATCCGGCATCGCAGAAGACGATGGAGCTCGGCCAGCACTTCATCACGATGCACGGCGGGGAAGTGTTCAAGCTCGCGGTGAAGTCGATGGCCGATGCCGCCGAGGAGGCGATCGCCGAGGCGAACCTGCGCCTCGAGGACATCCAGCTGATGATCCCGCACCAGGCGAATCTCCGGATCATCGAAGGCGTCGCGAAGCGGCTGCACTTCCCGATGGAGCGCGTCTTCGTGAACATCCAGAAGTACGGCAACACGTCCGCGGCGTCGATCCCGATCGCCCTGTGCGAGGCCGCCGCGGAGGGTCGCCTGCGCCGCGGTGACAAAGTGTTGCTCGTCGCGTTCGGCGGCGGGTTCACCTGGGGCGCGTCGGTGCTCGAGTGGTACGGCGAGCACGAGCCTGGACGACCGAAGTCGATCGTCGAGCGCGCGAGCCGGCGGGTCGAAGATCTCGTCGATCGGGTGCTGCCGAGCTAGGACCCGGCGCTCGATCCGGCGGCCAGCCAGCTGAAACTAGAACATCCATTCGATGCGTGTTTCAACGCCGTCTCGCACTGAAATTCTGGCCCGAACCGCTTGACACGCGTGCATTGTGGTGGGAAAGTGCACTCGCGTGGTGAGTAGTGGGGACTGGTGGGGAACCAACAGCCCCCGGGATCGGAAGGGCGCACAGGCGAGTTGGAAACGTACTTTGCCGGCGAATTCTCCCACGCGTTGGACGAGAAGGGTCGGCTGGCGGTCCCCGCAAAGTTCCGAGCCCGCTTCAAAGAAGGAGCGGTCGTGACTCGTTGGATGAACGAATGCCTGGCCGTGTTCCCGACCAGTGAGTGGGAGTCGATCAACGCCGAGATCCGCAAGCGGCCCCGGACGGACCGGACGGTCCAGACCTTCGTCCACTTCCTCGTCGGGGGAGCGCACGAAGCCGATCTCGACGCCCAAGGGCGGATCGGCATCCCCGCGCACCTCCGCGAGTACGCCGGCCTCGGGGGAGACGCGATCGTCGTCGGCGCCAATGACCGGCTCGAGCTCTGGCAGCCCGATCGCTGGCACGCCCGCCTCGCGCAGGTCGAAGGGTCGATCAGCGACAGCCTCGCGGACCTCGGGATCTAGCGGTGGGAACCCTCATGAGCCGGTTCTTCTGGCCGAAGTACTCGCCCAGCTTGCTCCCCGTGAAGGTGGCCGCTTCCTCGACGGCACGGTCGGCGGTGGGGGACACGCCCGCGCCCTCCTCGACGCCACCGCGCCGGATGGCCGGCTTCTCGGGCTCGACGTCGACCCTGCGGCTCTCGCGATCGCGGGACGGGAGCTGGCGCGCTTCGGCCGTCGCGCCGTCCTCGTCAACGCCAACTTCGCGCTTCTCGACGACGTGGCCCGCGAGCACGACTTCGTCGGCATCGACGGCGTCCTCCTCGACCTCGGGCTCTCGTCGATCCAGCTCGCTGACGAGTCACGTGGCTTCAGCTTTCGCGCGGCCGGACCCCTCGACATGCGGGCCGACCCGCGGCTCGAGCACACGGCGGCCGACCTGGTGAACACCTGGGATGAGCGCGAGCTCCGGCGCATCTTCGCCGAGCTCGGCGAGGAGCCCGAGGCCGCCCGCGTCGCGGGCGCGATCGTGCGCCGCCGGGCGCGCGGTCCGTTCATCGCGGCCGACGAGTTCGGCCGCTTCGTCGCGGGCGTGAAGACGCGCCGCGGGAAGATCGATCCTGCCACGCGCGTGTTCCAGGCCCTCCGGATGGCGGTCAACGACGAGCTCGGCAACCTGACGAGGGGCCTCGAGGCCGCCCTGCGCGTGCTCCGTCCCGAGGGCCGGCTCGCGGTCATCGCGTTCCACTCGCTCGAGGACCGGGCCACCAAGCAGTTCATGGCCCGCGAGTCGCGCGATTGCATCTGTCCTCCCCACCTCCCCACCTGCGTCTGCGGTCACCGCGCGGGTTTGCGCGTCGTCTCACGCCGGCCGTTGATGGCGTCCGACGGCGAGATGATGCGCAACCCGCGCGCCCGCAGCGCCAGGCTCCGCGTCGCCGAGAAGCTCGTACCGTGATCGCCTCGCAGGCGGTCCGGCTTGTTTCGACGTCCCTTGAAGGGGGCCCGTCCGCGGCGGGCAAAGCCCGCCGCTCCCGACGCGCTGTCGCGGCCGTCCCCCTGCGCCGCGGAACGCGCTCGCGCGCTGTCGTTGTCCGAGCGCCCATTGCCGCTGTTCGAGCCGCCTCGTGGGACATCCGCGTCTTCGGGCTCGCCATCGCCGGGATCGTCCTTTGCTTCGCGCTCGCGCTCGTCTATGTGTCCCAGACCACGGCGCTTTCGGTGGCCGGCTATGACGTCCAGAAGCTGGCTGCCCAGCGCGACGAGCTGCGCAGGCAGAACGCGCTCCTCGATGTCCAGAGCACCCGGCTCGATTCGCCCGCTCGGATCGCGGCGGACGCCCAGCGCCTCGGCATGGTCCATCCCCGCTACGTCATGGTGATCCCCGTACAGACGCTCATCGCGAAGCGCTGACCCAGCCCACGCGCGAGGAGGAAGGGTGCAGACGGTTCGACCCCGGCGTCTCCGCCTGCTGTTCGCCCTGTTCGCGATCTCCTCCCTTGTGCTCGCCGGGCGACTGGCGTACTGGCAGACCTTCGGCCGCGCGGATCTCCTCGCGCGCGCGACCGATCAGGTCCGCAGCGACCTCGTCGTCGCCGCCCAGCGCGGCGACATCCGCGATCGGAGTGGCGCGATCCTCGCCACGACCGTCGAGCTCCGGTCCTTGTATGCCCTTCCCGCGCGCATCCCGCCGGCGGATCGCGCGCACGTCGCGCAGCAGCTCGGGATCCTCTTGGGCCGCGACGCCGGACCGATCCTCGCGTCCCTCGATTCAGGCGCCGAGTGGCTGTACGTGCAACGGTGGCTGCCCGAGGTGACCGCGAGCGCGATCGCCGCGCTGCACATCCCGGGCCTCGGCTTCCAGAACGAACCGAAGCGCCTCTACCCGAACGACGCCATCGGTGCATCGGTCCTCGGCTTCGTGAACGACGACGGGGTCGGCGTGACCGGCGTCGAGGGCTACTACGACGCGATGCTCCGCGGGGTCGACGGGCGGCTCGTCGTCGAGCGCGATCCGGCGGATCGCGACCTCGCGGTCGGGCTGCGTGAGGCCGTCGCGCCGCGCAACGGCGCGGACCTGGTGCTCACGATCGACCTGGTCGCGCAGACCGCCGCGGAGCGCGAGCTCGCGGCGGCGATGAAGAAGGAGCACGCCTCGAGCGGATCGATCCTGGTCGTCGATCCGACCGACGGCTCGATCCGCGCGCTCGCGTCCGCGCCGACGTACGACCCGGCCGCGGTGCGGCTCGCCGACCCGGAGGCCCTCCGCGATCGCGCGATCGCGTGGCCCTACGAGCCGGGGTCGACGATGAAAGCGGTCACGATCGCGGCCGCCCTCAACGAGCACGTCGTGAAGCCGACCGACTGGTACAACGACGTCGGCTACACGATCGTCGGCGGGCGCCGATTGAACAACGCGCTCGACAAGGCCTACGGGCCGACGACCGTGGCGCAGGTCCTCGAGCGGTCCCTCAACGCGGGCGCCGCCTGGATCGGTCAGAAGGTCGGCGGCCAGCGTCTGTCCGACTACCTCCAGCGGTTCGGCTTCGGGAGCCCGACCGGCGTCGATCTCGCGGGCGAGGTGAGCGGCACCGTGCGTCCGCTCGCGGAGTGGTACCCGGTCGACGTCGGCACGGCGTCCTTTGGGCAAGGCGTGAGCGCTTCGCCGCTGCAGCTCGCGATGGCCTACGCGGCCCTCGCGAATGGCGGGACGCTCTACCGGCCATACGTGGTGGCGAGCCGGCGCGATGCGGATGGGGAGCACCGCACCGCGCCGGTCGCCGTGCGCCAGGTGGTGACGCCCGAGACCGCCGCGACCCTCCGCGGGATGCTCCTCGCCACCGTGGACGACGGCATCGCGCACAACGCCGCGATCCCCGGGTTCAGCGTGGCGGGTAAGACCGGAACGGCGCAGATCGCCGGTCCCGATGGCAGCTACCTCGACGACCAGTACGTGAGCTCGTTCGCCGGCTTCTTCCCGGCCGACGACCCGAAATACGTCGTTGTCGTCGTTCTCGAGAAGCCGAACTCTCGTTTGCTCGGCACCCTGACCGCCACCGATGCGTTCAAGGGCGTGGCCCAGGACATCCTTCGCTACGCGCGCATCCAACCGGACCGCAGACCGTAGGCCTAGCATCGACGCCGTTGTTCACGCTCGAACGACTTCTCGCCGCGAGCGGCGGACGGATCGTGCGCGGCAGCCCCGATCCGGGGCTGCGATTCACCGGAGGTGCGTACGACTCCCGGCTGATCGAGGGCGGTGAGTGCTTCTTCGCGCTCCGCGATCAGCGCGACGGTCACGACTTCGTCGCCGACGCGCTCGCTCGCGGCGCGCGCGCGGCCGTCGTCGAGCATGCCGTCCCGAACCTGCCGGACGATGCCGTGCTCATCGAGGTCGGCAGCGCGATCCGGGCCCTGCGCCTGGTCGCCGACGCCCTCCGAGCGGACCATCCGATCCCGGCCGTCGGGATCACCGGCAGCGTCGGCAAGACGACGACGAAGGAAGCGACCGTCGCCACGCTCGGCGCGCGGTATCGGGTCCTCCGCACGATCGCGTCACACAACAACGAGATCGGCGTACCGCTCACGTTCCTGCGCCAAGAGCCGTCGCATGAGGTGGCCGTCATCGAGCTCGGCTTCTACGTGCCCGGTGAGATCGCGGACCTCGCGCGCCTCGTGCGGCCGCGGATCGGGATCGTCACGACCATCCCCGAGATCCCGGTGCACTTCGCGCGCACACCGAGCATCGACGCGATCGTGAACGGCAAGGCGGAGCTGGTCGAGGCGCTGCCCGCCGACGGCGTCGCCCTGCTGAACGCGGATGATCCGCGGGTGCGCGGCATGGCCTCACGCACGAGGGCGCGCGTGCTCCTGTACGGCGAGTCGACCGGTGCCGACATTCGCGCGACCGATGTCCGCGACCTCGGCCTGGATGGGGTCACGTTCACCGTCGAGACGGACGGCGCCCGCGCGGACGCCTTCCTGCCGCTCCCCGGACGCCATCTGCTGGGGTCCGCGCTCGCGGCGATCGGCGCCGCCGTCGCGCTCGGCGTGCCGCTGGACGAGGCCGCGGTCGCACTCGGGACCCTCGAGCGCCCGGCACACCGGATGAGCGTCCGTCGTGCGGCCGGCATCACGGTCATCGACGACTCGTACAACTCGAGCCCGGCCGCCGTGCGCGCCGCTCTCACCGTGTTGCGTGACGTCCGGGGCCGACGGGTCGCGGTGCTCGGCGACATGCTGGAGCTTGGGAGTCTCTCCGTCGGCGCGCATGAGGCCGTCGGCGCCGACGTCGCGAGGAGCGCGGACGCGCTGTTGGCGGTCGGCGAGCTCGCGGGGACCATCGCCGCGGCCGCGGAGCGCAACGGCTTGCGCGACGTCCACCGCTCCGCGGACGGTGGCGAGGCGCTCGTGCGGCTCCGCCAGCTGCTCCGGCCGGGCGACACGGTCCTGGTGAAGGGCTCTCGCGCGCTCGCCCTCGACAAGCTCGCCGACGCGCTCGTAGGGGCAGAGGTCCGGGCCTAGATGGAGATCCTCGCGCTCGGCGTGCTGCTCGCGTCGTTCCTCATGGGGTTGCTCTTCGGCCGGCCGTACATCGGCCTGCTCCGCCGCTTCCGCATCGGACAGAACATCCGACCCGAGGGACCGGCGACGCATCACGTGAAGCAGGGGACCCCCACGATGGGCGGCGCGCTGGTCATCCTCGTGGTCACCGCGCTCTGGCTGGTCGTGCTCGCCGTCCTTCCCGAGACGCAGCGTGCGGTGTTCCTCCCGCAGACGATCGTCCCGTTGGGCGCGCTCCTCGCGGTGGGGCTGCTCGGGATGATCGACGACCTCGTGAACGTGCGGTACGGGTTCGGGATCCGCGGCCGTCACAAGCTCGTGTGGCAGTTCTGCGTCGCGGTCGTCGCGGCGGTCTACATCCAGCGGCACTTCGCGGTGACCGGCGTCTTCGTGCCGCTCGTCGGCGAGGTGGAGATCGGCGCCGTCGCCTTCGTCGTCATTGCGGTCTTCGCGATCATGGCGACGTCGAATGGCGTCAATCTCACCGACGGCATGGACGGCCTGGGCGGCGGCACGTGCGTCTTCGCCTTCCTCTCCGTCGCGTTCATCGCGGCGGCACGTGGATACCCGTGGCTCGTGGTGTTCTGCGCCGCGATGGTCGGCGCGCTCCTGGCGTTCCTCTGGTTCAACGTCCATCCGGCCGAGGTGTTCATGGGGGACACCGGCTCGCTCGCGTTCGGCGCGACGCTCGCGATCGTCGCACTGACGACCGGCTTCGTCCTGCTCCTGCCGGTCTTCGGCGTGATCTTCGTGGCCGAAACGCTGTCGGTCATCCTGCAGGTCGGGAGCTTCAAGCTGCGCGGCAAGCGGATCTTCCGGATGTCCCCGCTGCACAACCACTTCGAGCTCATCGGCTGGCCGGAGGAGAAAGTAACGATCCGGTTCTGGCTCATCGGCGCGCTCGCCGCGATCACCGCCGCGATCCTCGCGTTCGCGACGCCGGTCACATGACCCTGCTCGAGGCGACCTGGGTCGCGCGCGACGGGATCCTGTGGTCGCCGGCCCTCAGCGCGCTCGGCATCGTCGCGGGCTTCACCACGCGGTCGCAGGGCAGCATGGCCGGCGGGGTCTACGGGCTGGACGAGCAGGAGCGCAACCGCGCGACGCTCGCGGCGCGGCTCGGGTTCGATCGGGTGGTCCGGCTCCGGCAGGTGCACGGCGACACCGTCGTGCACGCGGATGACGTCGGCACGCCGTGGCCCGATGCCGACGCGATGTGGACCGCGACGAGCGGGCTGCTGCTCGGCGTGGCTGCCGCGGACTGCGTGCCGATCCTGATCGCCGATCCCACCGGTCAGGCTGGGCCGATCGGCGCGGCACACGCCGGCTGGCAGGGCACCTCCAAGCGGATCGCGATCCGGCTGGTCGAGACGCTCGTCCGGAACGGCGCGGATCCGGCGCGCCTGGTCGCGGCGATCGGCCCGTCGATCGGGCCGTGCTGCTACGCCATCGACGAGCCGCGCGCCGCCACCATCCGCGCGCGGCTCGGCGCGGACAGCGCGGACGTGCTCTTCGCCGGCCCGGATGGGCGCCCGGTGTTCGATCTGTGGTCGGCGAACGCGCGTCAGCTCGCGCAGGTCGGGGTGCGCACGATCGAGCGGTGCGACGTCTGCACGCAGAGCGGCGGCGCCGACATCTGGAGCTACCGCGGCCAGGCCGGGCGCAACGGCACCGGGCTCGGGATCATCGGACGGCCGAGGCGGTGAGCCTCATCTTCGATCCCGAGGTCGCGGCCCACGACTTCGCCGGACGGCGTGTCACCATCGTCGGGCTCGGCAAGGGCCGCACCGCGGCCGGCATCGCGCGGTTCCTCGTCGCCAATGGCGCGCGGGTGACGATCGCCGACCCGAAGACCCGCGACCAGCTCGGCGAGGGCATCGCGCGGCTCGGCGCAACACCGGTGGAGCTCGTCCTCGGTCCGTCGAGCGACGATGCGGCGCTCGCCGACCCCGACTACGTCTTCGTGATCAACGGCGTGCGGCCGCGCTCCGCCACGGTCCAGCGGGCCGCGCAGCGCGGCATCCCGGTGCTCACCGAGATCGGGCTGTTCTTCCGGCTCTGCCCCGCGCCGATCGTCGGAGTCACCGGCACGAAGGGGAAGAGCACGACCTTCACGCTCATCGTGCGGATCCTCCAGAAGGGCGGCCCGCGGGTGGTGGCGGGCGGCAACATCGGCACCTCGATCATCGATCTGTTGCCGACGATCGCGCTCGAGGACATCGTCGTCCTCGAGCTCTCGAGCTTCCAGCTCGAGACGCTCGGGCGCAGCCCGCACATCGCGGTGGTCACGAACGTGTTCGAGGATCACCTCGATCATCACGGCACCCGCGAGTCCTACGTCGCGGCGAAACGCAACATCGTCGCGTGGCAGGGGCCGCGCGACATCGCGGTCCTCAACCTGGACGATCCGACCTCGGTCTCAATGCACACCGGTGCCGCATCCGAGGTCCGGGGCTACTCGCTCGCCCTCCGTCCGAAGCAGGGCGCCTTCCGCGAGCCCGACGGCACGCTCGCGCTCGTCGACGGCACGGCGCGCCGGCCATTCATGCACGACCGGGAGCTCCGGGTACCCGGCCGGCACAACGTCGCGAACGCGCTCGCGGCCGCGATCGTCGGCGATCTGCGCGGCATCCCGCCGGATGCCATCGGTGACGCGATCCGCTCCTTCGTGGGCCTGCCCCACCGGCTCGAGGTGGTGGCCGAGGCCGATGGCGTGCTCTACGTGAATGACTCGCAGGGGACGACGCCGTATGCGACGATCCCCGCGCTCACGGCCTACGGCAGGCCATCCGTGGTGATCCTCGGCGGCGTGTCGAAGGGCGCCGACTGGACGGCGCTGGCCACGGCGGTCGTGCAGGAAGCGCGCGCCGCGGTCCTGATCGGCCAGAGCGCCGACGAGCTCTCCGCCGCGCTCGAGCGGGCCGGTGCCGCGGGGAGGCCGCTGCCCGTCGAGCGCGCCGCGAGCCTGCCTGAGGCGGTCCGCGCCGCACGCCGGCTCGCGCGGCGCGGCGATGTCGTGCTCCTGTCACCGGCAGCCGCGTCGTTCGACATGTTCTCGTCGTACGAGGAGCGTGGCGAGATCTTCCGGACGGCGGCCCGCGAGCTCGCGGCGGCGCGCGCATGAAACGGCTGCGGCTCCCGACCCGGACCGGCTACGACCTCATGCTCCTCTCCGTCGTGTTCGCCCTCCTGGCCATCGGGCTCGCGATGGTCTACAGCGCGAGCGGCATCAAGGCCATCGATCTGCAGGACGATCCCCGGTACTTCCTCATCCAGCAATCGGCGTGGGTCGCGATCGGCCTCGCGGCGATGCTCGTCGTCGCCCGCATCGACTACCACCGCTACAAGCGACTCGCGCTGCCGGGCCTCGCCCTCGCCGTGGTCCTGCTCGCCGTGGTCCTCGTCCCCGGCATCGGCACCCGGGTCGGCGGGGCCTCGCGCTGGCTGCGCGTGTCGTCGTTCGCCGGCCTGCAGCCGGCCGAGCTCGCGAAGCTCGCGCTGGTCATCTACCTCGCGTTCTGGCTCGCGGCGAAGCACGAGCTCGTCGGCCGCTGGTCCGTGACCCTGCCGTTCGTCGCCTGTGTGACGCTCGTCGCGGCCCTCGTGATCGCGGAGCCCGATCTCGGAACGGCCATCGTCGTCGTCGCGATCGGGCTCGCGATGTACTTCGTCGCGGGGGCCCGCATCGCGGAGTTCGCGGGGCTCGCGGCCCTCACCACCGTCTGCGTCGCCGCCGTCGCCGTCGTGCAGCCCTATCGGCTGGCGCGGCTCGCCACGTTCCTCGATCCATGGAACGATCCGAAGGGCGCGGGGTTCCAGACGATCCAGTCGATCTATGGCCTTGCGCTCGGTGGCCCGGTCGGCGAGGGACTCGGGGCGGGGAAGGAGAAGTTCGGCTTCCTTCCCGCGCCGTACACCGACTCGATCTTCGCCGTCCTGGGAGACGAGCTCGGTCTGATCGGCACGCTCGTCGTGGTCGTGCTGTTCCTCGTGATCGCCTTCAAAGGCGTCCGCATCGCCCTCGCCGCGCCGGACCAGGCCGGTGCGCTCCTGGCCACCGGCCTGACGGTCTGGCTCGTGTTCCAGGCCTGGGTGAACATGGCGGTCGTCGCCGCGCTGGTCCCGATGACCGGGATCACGCTCCCATTCATCTCGTACGGCGGCTCGTCGATCTGCGTCGGCCTCGTGGCCGTCGGTATCCTGCTCAACGTTGGACGGCAAGCGGTCGCGCGCGCGGACGACCGCGCGTCGGTGCAAGGTCCTGCTCGTGGGCGGAGGGACCGCCGGGCACGTCAGCCCGCTGCTCGCGGTGGCGGAAGCGCTCGCCACGCTGTCGGACGTCGAGCTCCGGTTCATCGGTGGGCGTCGCGGCCTCGAGGGTGATCTCGCCCGAGCCGCGGGCCTCCGGTTCCACGCGACGCCGCTCCCCTCGCTGCGGGACCCGGACTCCAGGATCGCGCTCCTCCTGCACGCGCTCCTCCTGCCGATCGCGACGTGCGATGCGCTCATCCAGCTGATCGCGTTCCGCCCCGACGTCGCGCTCACGAGCGGCAGCTTCAGCTCGCTGCCGGTCCTGTTCGCCGCACGGCTCCTGCGCATCCCGATCTACCTGTGGGTCGGCGATGCGATCCCCGGTCGCGCGCTGCGTGCCGTGGCCGGCTGGTCGTCGGGCATCGGGCTCACGTTCGAGCCGGCCGCGCGGGCGATGCCGCGCGGTCGGGCCGTCGTGACCGGCAACCCGGTACGCGGTTCGCTCCTGAAGTGGACGAGGGCCGAGGGCCGTCGCGCGCTCGGGCTCGCGCCGGACGTCCCGGTGGTGCTCGTGACCGGAGGGAGCCAGGGATCCGAGCGCATCAACGCGGCGCTGCTGGCCGGACTCCCGCGGCTCGTGCGCCGTGCCGTGGTCGTCCACCACACCGGGCCGGCGAACCTCGCGAAGGCCCAGGCGAGCCGTGCGCTCCTCCCGGAGGCCGACCGCGCGCGCTACCAGCCGCACGGCTACCTGCGCGACGAGATGGGCGCGGCCCTCGCAGCCGCCGACCTCGTCGTGGGCCGGGCCGGCTCGTCGTCGATCGCGGAACCGCTCGCATTCGGCGTGCCGCTGGTCCTCATCCCGTTCGGCGCCGCGATGAACGCGCACCAGGCGGCGAACGCCCGGGCCGCCGCCGATCTCGGGGCGGCCGTGATCCTCGCGGAGAGCGATCTCGACGGCGACCGCCTCGTGTCCGTCGTGTCCGGCCTGCTCGACGATCCGGCTCGGCTCGCGCGGCTGGCGGCCAACGCGAAGGC
>DATCOD010000061.1:0-3871 GCA_036564905.1 Candidatus Limnocylindria bacterium | reverse complement strand
GGCCCGGAGCGGTCGACAGCGAGCAGCCGCACGCCGAGCGCCACCGCGATCGAATCGTCCGGGTGCCGCGAGAGCCGCGAGTCCCCGCCGCCGTGCAGATAGAGGACGGGCGTGCCGGCGGGATCGCCGACGTCGTCGATGTTCACGGGGCGAGGTCCTTCCGTAGAAGCACACGGGCTTCGCCACGCCCGTCGTAGTCCTCGTCCACCCGCTCGATCTCGAACCCGATCGCCTGGTGGAAGGCGACCGAGCGCTCGTTGACCGGCGAGGTGACCGCGCGCACAACTGTGCGCGGCGCGACAGCCGCGAAGAAGCGCTCGTAAAGCGCTCGGCCGAGCCCGGAGCCGCGGCGCACGGGGTCGACGCCGACGAAGTGGATGTACGCCTCGTCGTCGTAGGTCTGCGACCGGAACCCACACAGGAAGCCCGCGAGCCCCTCGTCGTCCTCCGCGACAAACGACGTATCGCGAAAGTGGACGAAGAAGAGCTTCGGGAGCATCGCCGCCATCGAGCGGCCGTCCCACCAGTGATCGATCACCTCGATCACCCGCCCGTAGTCGGCGGGCTCTGCATGCCTGACGAACATAGGGTGAGGGTATGCGCATCCTCGTCCTCGGCGGGACACAGTTTCTCGGCCGCCACGCCGTCGACGCAGCGCTTGCGCGCGGCCACCGGGTCACGCTCTTCAACCGCGGCCAAACCCGGCCCGACCTCTTCCCGGACGTCGAGAAGCTGCGCGGCGACCGCGACGGCGATCTCAGTGCGCTCACGGGCCGCGACTTCGACGCGGTCGTCGACACCAGTGGCTACGTGCCCCGGCTCGTCGCCCAGACGCTCGACGCGCTCGGCGACATCGGCCACTACACCTTCGTCTCGTCGATCAGTGTGTACGCCGACCTCTCGACGCCACCGACCGAGTCGACGCCGCTCGCAGAGCTGAAGGAGCCGACCGAAGAGTGGCGCGAAGCGTACGGCGAACTGAAGGTGCTCTGCGAGAACGTCGTCCGCGAGAATGTCCCGGGCGCGTTCATCCCGCGTCCCGGCCTGATCGTCGGTCCGTGGGATCCGACGGGCCGTTTTACGTACTGGCCGGCGAGGCTCGCGGCAGGTGGGCGCGTCCTCGCGCCGCTGCCGCCCGATGCCGACACGCAGGTGATCGACGCGCGCGACCTCGCGGAGTGGATCGTGCGCGCGGCCGAGGAGGGGCTCGGCGGCACCTACAACGCCGTAGGCCTCGTGACGACGCGCGACCACGTGCTCGAGACTTGTCGCAGCGTCGCGGGCAGCGACGCCGAGCTCGTTTGGGTCGACCCGGATTTCCTCAACGAGCAAGAGGTCGGTGAGTGGATGGAGCTGCCGCTGTGGCTCTACGACGCGAAGTACCGCGGGATGATGTCCGTCAACCCGTCGCCGGCACTTGCGGCCGGGCTCCGGACGCGCCCGCTCGAGGAGACGGTGCGCGACACGCTCGAGTGGGCGCAGAGCGGCGACGCGCCGACTGAGTTCCCGGCGGGCCTCGACCGCGAGAAGGAACAGGCCGTGCTCGGCGCCTGGCAGCGGTCCGTAGACTCGCCCGCGTGAATCGCCTCGAAGGCAAGCACGTCGTCGTCACCGGAGCCGGGACGGGCATCGGACGTGCGATCGCGCGCCGGCTTGCGGAGGAGGGTGCGCGGCTGACGCTGCTCGCCCGCGACGAGTCGCGGCTGCGTGACGTGGCGCCGGGTGCTGCGACGAAATCGGTCGACATCCGCGACTCGGGCGCGGTGCAGGCCGCCTTCGACGAGCCCCTGGATGCGCTCGTCGCGAACGCCGGGGTCGGCGGCCCGAACGAGCCGGGTGATGGGGACCGCTGGGACGACATCGTCCAGACGAACCTCTACGGCACCTACTGGTGCTGCCGCGCCGCCGAGCCGCACCTCGCCGACGGCGGGCGCATCGTCGTCACCTCGTCGATCCTGGCGCGGATCGGCGTCCCCGGCTACACCGCCTACTGCGCCTCGAAGGCGGGCCTCCTCGGGATGGTGCGCGCATTCGCCGCCGAGCTGGCGCCCCGCGGGATCCAGGTGAACGGCATCTGCCCCGGCTGGGTGAACACCGACATGGCGTGGGACGGCATCGACGCGATGCCGGGAACCCGCGAGGAGGCGTTCGAACTGGCGATGCGCGAGGTTCCCCTCCGGCGCATGAGCGAGCCCGAGGAAATCGCAGGCACCGTGGCCTGGCTGCTGTCCCCTGACGCGACCGGCGTCACCGGCCAGGGGATAGATCACAACAACGGCGCCTGGATGATCTAGTCTTTCGCGCGTGCTCGAACGTGACTACCTCCGCCGCGGTGCCGCCGAGTTCATCGGCACGTTCGCGCTGATCTTCGTCGGGGCCGGCTCCGTCGCCTTCGCGCGCACGCTGACCGACATCGCGCTCGCACACGGCCTCGTGATCGCCGTGTTCGTCTCCGCCTTCGGTTTCATCTCCGGCGGCCACTTCAACCCGGCTGTCACGCTCGGCTTTCTCGTCACCAAGCGGATCGCCCCGATGCTCGCCGTCTGGTACTGGATCGTGCAGTTCGGCGGGGCGGCGATCGCAGCGCTGCTCCTCAAGTGGGTACTGCCGACCGCGATCGAGAACCAGGCGCATCTTGGGGCACCGTCGCTCGGCGGCGGAATCACCTCCGGTGGCGCGGTGGTCGTCGAAGCGGTGCTGACCTTCTTCCTCGTCATCGTCGTCTTCGCGACGGCGGTCGACCCGCGCGGCGCGTTCAAGCAGATCTCCGGGCTGGCGATCGGGTTCACGATCGCGCTCGGCATCCTGATGAGCGGTGTGCTGACCGGCGGGATGATGAACCCGGCGCGCGCCTTCGGCCCGCAGCTCCTCGCGGACAACTGGAAGCACTTCTGGATCTGGTACATCGGCCCGTTCGCGGGCGCGGTGATCGCCGCCTCGCTGTACGAGCTGCTCTACCTGCGCCCGTCCCGGCCCGAGCCTGTCGGGCCGCCGGAGACCGGCGTCGAAGAGCCAGGCGCCGGCGAAGCAACGACCGCATAGCGCATGCTCGCGACCGTTTCACTCGTGGTTGCCGCGCTGTCGACCGGGAACCAGATCGGGCTTGCGATCGTCGGGGGCGCATTCATCGTCTTCGCGCTCGTCTCGTCGTTCGTGCTCCCCGCGCGCTACCCGAACTTCCCCGGGCGCCACGTCGGTTGGTACGTAGCGGCAGGCATCCTCTTCTTCGTCGCAATGATCTCAGCGGTGATCGTCTTCGGCGTAGAGAAGAAGGAGGCGGCCAAGCCGGGTGCAGTCACGACGACCGCGGCTGCGACGACCACCGGAACGGCGACGACCACAGCGCCGGCCGCGGCACCGGGCGATCCGGTCGCGGGCAAGGCGGTCTTCGCGAGCGCCGGCTGCAGCGCCTGCCACACGCTGAAGGCGGCGGGCGCAACCGGCACCCTCGGGCCGAACCTCGACCAGCTGAAGCCCCCGTACGATCGGGTCCTGCACCAGGTGGAAGTCGGCGGTGGCCCGATGCCGGCGTTCAAGAACACGCTGAGCGCCAAGCAGATCCAGGACGTCGCGGCGTTCGTCGTCGCCTCCACGCACGCGTAGTTCTCGCGGCGAAAACGTCCCCAGAAATGACGAAACCCGCTCGGGGGATGAGCGGGTATCGCCGCAGTTACGTCAGTCGCCGGTTATCAGGGGGAGCCGGCAAACCGCATCCTGCAGAAACCCGCGTGCCGCGGGAATAGCCCGGAAGGGTGATCTGCACCGTCTCCCAAAACAGCGCCCCAAACCCGCGGCACACGATGCGTAACGGAGAAGGAGGGATTCGAACCCTCGAGGCAGGGATTTCCCCACCTAACGCCTTAGCAGGGCG
>DATCOD010000060.1:0-3787 GCA_036564905.1 Candidatus Limnocylindria bacterium | reverse complement strand
GCTCACCGCCGAGCGGCGCGCCGAGCTCGCGCGCGTCGCCGAGCAGGTCGCGACGACGGCGGTGCGGATCCGGGGCGGCCGCGCGATCGAGGCGCAGCGCCTCGCCCTCGCGGGCGTGCTCGAGGCGCACAGCGCGGAGCGCGCGGAGATGCAGGTGGCCACGTGGCTCGCGCGCACGGCGCGCGACATCGCGATCGCGCAGGACGTCGCGGTCCTCCAGGATCTCCCCGATGGCGCGTGCCGCGCGGTGTACACGATCGGCATCCAGGCGGCGGACGTCGAGCAGGGCTGCGGCCCGCTCCTGGACGAGGTGCGCCGGCGCGGCGTCGCGGTCGTGGTGAGCGACGGCGCGCGCGAGCGCCGGATCCAGCTCCCGGCGTTCCTGCGCATCGGCGCGACCGCGCTCCTGCCGGTCCGCGGGCAGGGCACCTATCTGTTCGTGCACGAGCCCCAGCGCGAGGGCCTCTCCTCGGCGAACCTCCAGCTGCTCGTCGACCTCTGCGATCAGGCGGCGACGCTCCTCGCGAGCGCGTACGCCGCACCGCTCGCGCGGGCATCCGGACCGGCCGCCGAGCGGCGCCTCGCGGCGGTCGTGGCGCACACCGCGGGCGCGCGGCCGGACGAAGCCGAGTCGCGCGCGCGGATCGTCGACGCGTTCCGGCTCGCGGTCGAGGGCAATCAGCCGGTGCTCGCCGGCTCGGGCGAGCGCGTCGCGGGCATCGCCGGCGGGATCGCCGAGGCGCTCGCGCTCGGCCGCGCGGCGCGCGACGACCTGTACGTCGCGGCGCTCCTGCGGGACGTGGGGGAGCTCGGCATCGACCGCAAGGTCCTGGACACGCCGGGCGCGCTCACCGCCGAGCAGCTCGCGGTCGTCCGTCGCCATCCCGTCCTGGGCGAGACGATCCTCGCGTCGCTCGCGTTCTTGGGCGATGCGCCGCGCGTCGTGCGCGCGCACCACGAGCGCTGGGATGGGACGGGCTACCCCGACCGGACCGCCGGTCCGGACATCCCGATCGGCGCGCGGATCCTCAGCGTCGCCGACGCGTTCATCGCGATGACGAGCGAGCGGCCGCACCGTACCGCGCTCACCGCGATCGAGGCGATCGGCGCGCTCGTCTCCGGGAGCGGCGCGGCATTCGATCCGACGGTGGTCGACGCGTTCGTCGCGCTGAGCGGCGGAGGCAAGGTCTGACCGCCGGCCCCGCACATTCCCCGAGCGAGTGAGCGGGAGACCCGACCGGCCGCGTTACCTCTGTCAGATGGCGCTCCGTGGGCCCCTGCTCGCGCTCGCCCTGCTCGTCGTCGCGTGCGGCGAGACCGCCCGGCCGACCCCGGACCCGCTCGCCGGCAGCTACCTCGCGGTCTCCGCGGAGAGCGCGGCCCCCCTGGCGAGCGAGCTCACGACCGCGCTCAGCGCGCTCCATCCGGGGATGACCTGGACGGTGCGCGATGTCGGGTCCACCGAGGCACTCGGACTCGTCAGCCGCGGCGAGGCCGACGCCGGCTTCCTCAGCGACGAGCCGTCCATCGCCGAGCGCGCGGAGGCGCTCGTCACCGGGCTCGGGTTCAGCGCCCAGGTGCTCGTCGTGCATCCGACGAATCCGATCAGCGGGCTCACCGCCGCGCAGCTCCGGGGGATCTTCAGCGGCACGATCAGGGACTGGTCCGACGTTGGTGGGACACCCGGTCCGATCCAGGTCGTCGTGCGCGAGGCGAGCTCATCGACCCGCGCGACGCTCGATCCATTGCTCCTTGCGCCGGGCACGACCTATCGGCAGGACGCGGTCTCGGTCCCGGGCGCGCTCGCGATGCTGGACGCGGTCCGCACGTCCCCCGGCGCGATCGGGATGGTCTCGGCGCTCTCCCTCGGCGCCGAAGCCACCGAGCCGCGCGCGATCGCCGTGGCCGGCGTCGCCCCGACGCGCGCGAATACCGCGAGCGGCCTGTACGCGTATCGGCGCCCGCTGTACCTGGTCTCCCAGGCCAACCCGTCGTACGCCCGGGCGGGCGCGAATGCGCTCCGCGACTTCGTGCGCGGTGAGGCGGGCCAGCGGATCATCCGCGCGCGCCTCTAGGCGTCCGGTGTGTGCGCGCAAGCCCGCGACGATGGGAAGGATGTGCGACCACCGCCGGCCCTTTCGAGTGGCATATGCTTAGACCTATGCCAAATCGAAAGCGGACGATGACCGCGGCACGACAGGTCAAGCTCTTCAAGAACGGCCGAAATCAAGCCGTGCGGATCCCGCGCGAGTTCGAACTGCCCGGCGAGGACGCGATCATGCGGCGGGAAGGGGACCGGTTGATCATCGAGCCCGCTCCGCCGACGTCCCTGCTCGGGGTCCTCGCGACCCTCGCGCCGCTCCGGGAGACCTTCCCGCCGATCGGCGAGCTGCGCGTCGATCCCGTCGAGCTCTGATGCGCTACGTGTTCGACACGAACGTCGTGTCCGACCTCGTTCGCAACCCGCAGGGCGCGGTGGCGCAGCACATTC
This sequence comes from Candidatus Limnocylindria bacterium, assembly GCA_036564905.1. Taxonomy (GTDB): domain Bacteria; phylum Chloroflexota; class Limnocylindria; order P2-11E; family P2-11E; genus UBA4735. Next base: position 1,296 of record DATCOD010000060.1, on the reverse strand, counting down.
GGCGGGTCGGCGAAGCGAAGGTCTGCACGAGCATCATCGTGGCTGCCGAGCTGCGGTATGGCGCCGCAAAGAAGGGATCGGCCCGGCTTACGGCGCAGCTCGAAGCGGTCCTCGGCGCGCTCGACATCCTCCCATTCGAAGCGCCGGCAGATGTTGCATACGGCCGGATCCGCGCCGGCCTGGAACACGCGGGTAAGCCGATCGGGGGTAACGATCTGCTCATCGCCGCCCAGGTGGTGGCGCTCGGTCACACCCTCGTCACGAACAACCTGCGCGAGTTCCGACGCATCCCCGAGCTGCATTGCGAGAGCTGGCTGCGCGACGCGGGCTGATCGCGCCCCGCCTTGACACGTCCGCCGGTCAGGTAGTGAATATGCCCACGCGGCGGTTCAGCATGGTTTCGCTCCGTCGCAAGGGCTGGGGGGTATCGGAGGTCGGCATGAAGCGCTCTGTAGGCATCGTAGTGGCGGTCATCGTGGCACTGCTCGCGGGTGGGGGAACGAGCGCGGCGGACGGCGCGCGCGAGTTCGGCCCGTACGCGATCACCTCACCGGATTCAGGCACCTGCGGGAACGATTGGGCGAACGACAGCTTCACCCGCCGGTTCATCGTGCAGCCGAACGATGACGGCACGTACACCCTGCGGATCGTGAACACCGATGGGTCGTTCGTCACGATCGACGGCAGGAGCCCGGGCGCCTGTGAAGCGGGCGACCGGCATGGGCAGCTGATCAGCGGCGACGTGACCGGGACGATGCACGGCGAGCTCGTCGGCACGGTGCAGGGCGGCACATTGAATCTGAACGCGACCTGCGGTGACCCCTGCTACATGAGCACGTTCACGCACGCGTTCTTCGGTGCGGCGGCGACGTTCACCTGCGTCGATGGCGGCGGGACCTGCGACTACGCGTACGAGTACGCATCGGGCGCGCCGGGCTTGGGCTACCGCCAGTGGACGAATGCGAGCCGGGGGAACAGCGGGGACATCAGCTCGCGGCCATAGCACCGGATCGACCGAGCGAGCGGTCGTCACTTCTGTCGCGAGGTCGTAGCAGTGACGCGCAGATCGCCGTCGGAGGCGGTCTGCGCGCGCACACTGATCGCACCCCATGTTGCAGCCCGTCGGTCCCATGCGTCCCATCGCCGGCCGGATGCGCGTGCGTCCCGTTGTCTGGCTCGGCCTCGCCGCGGCCCTGGTGCTCTTGAGCATTCCCCAGGCCCCACGAGGTCCGCTGCCGAGCGCAGCCCGCGGCATCGCGGCTCCCGCCGCCGCGCCTGCGGCGCGCGCTGTGGGCG
>DATCOD010000059.1:0-5588 GCA_036564905.1 Candidatus Limnocylindria bacterium | reverse complement strand
CGGCCTCGAGCCGCCGCAGCGCGTCGCGGAGCGGGATCCGGCTGACCCGGAGCTGGTCGGCGAGCTGTTCCTGGAGCAGCCGCTCGCCCGGGCGTAGCTCGCCCGAGAGGATCGCGTCGCGCAGCGCGGTCGTGACGACCTCCTCGATGCTGCGCACATCGGGCCGCGGCGCGGCGCCGAGGTCGCGTCGCTCAGCCGCGACGACGTCGTCGAGCTCTACGAGCTCCGCGTCTCGCTCGAGCCGGATCTCATGCGCCGCGCCGTCACGGCGCTCGCGGCCGCCGACATCAAGCGGCTCGTCGACATGTCCGAGGAGATGGACCGGCGGGTCGACAAGCCGGCGGAAGGACGCCGGGCCCGTCGCGTCTTCTACAGCGAGCTCTATTCGTACGCGGGCCGCCCCCGCATCCACCGCCTGATCCTCGGCCTGCGCGACGACGTCCAGCGCTATCACGTGATGAAGAACGTCGAGCGCTCGCTGCACGACCACGGCGAGCTGCGGGAATGCATCCGCGTGAAGGACGCCGAGCGGGCGGCGCAGGTGCACCGCGAGCACCTTCGCCGCGCGTGCGCCGATCTCGTCGACGCGCTCGAGCGCGAGCCGTCGGCATGAAGACCGAACGTGTCGCGTTCTACAGCGAGGGCCTGAAGCTCAGCGGCTTCCTCCACCGCCCGGACGCCGCGCCGCCACGCCTGCCGTTCATCGTGCAGGGGCCGGGCTGGCTCGGGCTCGCCGACGCGAAGCTCTACCAGCCGTACCACGAGGCGTTCACCGCCGCGGGCTTCGCGGTCCTCATCTTCGACTACCGCGGCTTCGGCGAGAGCGAGGGCGATCGCGGCACGATCTCTCCGACCTGGCAGCTCGAGGACTGGCGCAACGCGCTCGCCTACATGCGCGGCCGGGACGACATGGATCCGGCACGGGCGGCGATCTTCGGCAGCGGCGGGACCGGCGGCGGGAACGCGGTGCTGGTCGCGGGCCACGAGCCGTCGGTCCGCGCGACGATCAGCCAGGTGCCCGTCGCGGACGGCCGTGACTGGCTGCACCGCATGCGTCAGGAGCACGAGTGGATCGCGTTCCAGGCGAGCGTCGACGCCGAGCGGACGGCCCGCGCCGCGACGAACACCGGCACGACGGTGCATCCGCGCGAGGGGATCATGGTCGAGACGCCCGAGCGCCGGGCGAGCGCGGTCAAGGCGGATGTCGACTCGCGCATCCCGAGCGCGGTGCCGCTGAGTGCCGCCCACGGCATCCTGGAGTACCGGCCGCTCGACGCCGCCGCGCGCGTCCGCGGGCTGTTGGTGATCGGCGTCACCGACGACGCGGTCACCCCGACGGATCACGCGGAGCAGCTGTACGCGGCGGCCGCGCGGCCGAAGAAGCTCGTGCTCCAGCGCAATACGACGCACTACGCGGCGTACAAGCAGTACGCCGCCCAGGTCATCCCGCTGATGGTCGAGTGGCTGCGTGCGCTCGTCCTCAGGGGCGACGACATCGAGATCCGCGAAAGCCGCGCACAGGAGGAGACCGTGCACTTCATCGGAGGATCGGCCAAGGCATGACCGCAGACATCGTGATCCGGGGCGCGACCACGGTCTTCGAGGATGGGGTGCGCCGCGCGGACATCTCCATCGCCGGCGGGAAGATCGACGCGCTCCACGAGGCTGGCAAAGCGCCGAAGGGCGCGCGCGAGATCAAGGCCGACGATCTGGTCGCGCTCCCCGGGCTGATCGACATGCATTCGCACCACCGCGAGCCGGGGTTCAGCCACAAGGAGGATCTCGCGCACATCGGCGCGCAGTGCGCGGCCGGCGGCGTGACGGTCTCGGTGGCGATGCCCAACGTGAGCCCGGCGCCCACGAACGCCGCGGACCTGGACGGCATGATCGAGCTCTACCGGCAGCGCGCGCAGATCGACTGGAATGTGAACGCCTCAGGGGTGCAGCTCGACGAGATCCCGAAGCTGGCGCAACGCGGGATCCTCGCGTTCAAGATCTTCATGGTCGTCGACACCGGCCGCTCGTATCCGCACATGCCGGGCATCGGGCTCCACGAGCACGGCGAGCTGTACCAGCGCATGAAGGCGGTGAAGGCGACCGGTCTGCCGCTGATGATCCACCCGCACGACCAATCGCTCATGGACGCGATCGAGAAGGAGTACTGGGCCCGCGGCGAACACGACTTCCGCGCGTACGCGAAGGCCTATGCGCACGACGACGGCGTCATCTGGGACTCGGCCGTCGGTACCCTGCTCCGCCTGCAGGAGGCGACCGGCGTCCGGCTGCACCTCCTGCACACGCAGACCAGGCGGGTCGTCGAGATGCTCCGTGCGGCCAAGGCCGCCGGGCGCACGGTGTCATCCGAGGTGAACCCGTGGTGCTTCTGGCTGGACAACGACTGGGCCAACATCGAGCGGCTCGGGTCGTACGCGCTCTCGTACTACGTCGCGCCGCACCACGCCGAGGCCGTCTATGCCGCCTTCAAGGACGGCACCGTGGACATCATGGCCACGGACCACGCGCCGCATCTCCGCGAGGAGAAGGAGCCGGGCTGGACCGACGGCTGGAAGGCGCACACCGGGACGCCGTCCACGCAGTACTACCTGTCGCTGCTCCTCACCGACGTCGCGGCGGGCAAGCTCTCGTACGAGCGCGTCGCCGACGCGACCGCGACGCGGCCCGCGAAGCTGTTCGGCCTCTACCCGCGCAAGGGCGCGATCCGCGCCGGCGCCGATGCCGACATCGTGCTGGTCGATCCGAAGATGACGAAGACCATCACCGACGCCGACGTGCTGAGCAAGTGCGGCTGGACCCCGTACGCGGGGCGGAGCGTGCAGGGCGTGCCGGTGTACACGTTCCTGCGCGGCGAGGCGATCCTCGACGGCGGCACGCTCGCGCTCCGCGACGGCTTCGGCCGGCAAGCGGTCCGGGCGTGATCAAGCTCGGGTACAAGGCGTCATCCGAGCAGTTCGCCGCGCGGCCGTTGGTCGAGTTCGCGGTCGCCGCTGAGGCCAAGGGCTTCGACAGCGTCGTGGTGAGCGACCACTTCCAGCCGTGGAAGCACACCGACGGGCACGCGCCGTTCTCGTTCGCCTGGCTCGCGGCCCTTGGCGAGCGCACGACCCGCGTGACGCTCGGGACGAGCGTCGTCACGCCGACGTTCCGCTACCACCCGGCGATCGTCGCGCAGGCGATGGCCACCCTCGCGACCCTGAATCCCGGCCGCGTCATGCTCGGCGTCGGCACCGGTGAATCGATGAACGAGGTGCCGGTGCTCGGCATCGAGTGGCCCGAGTTCAAGGAGCGCTTCGGCCGGCTGAAGGAAGCGATCGAGATCATGCGAACGCTCTGGACGAAGGAGCGGGTCACCTTCGACGGCGAGTACTTCCACCTCCGGAACGCCACGGTGTACGACCGGCCCGAGCAGCCGATCCCGCTGTACGTCGCGGCGTCCGGCGAGTCCGCGGCCCGCCTCGCCGGACGGGTCGGGGATGGGCTCATCTGCACGAGCGGGAAGGGCGCCGCGCTCTACCGCGACACCCTCCTGCCGGCGCTCGCCGAGGCGGCTATGAAGGCCCACCGCGATCCGGCGTCGCTCGAGCGGATGATCGAGGTGAAGGTCTCGTTCGACACCGATCGCGCGCGCGCGCTGGAGGACACGAGGCACTGGGCCGCGCTGGCCCTGCCGGCCGAAGACAAGGTCGGCGTCGAGGACCCGCTGGAGCTGGAACGCCGCGCTGCCGCGCTGCCGATCGAGAAGGTCGCGAGCCGGTGGCTCGTGTCGAGCGATCCGGACGAGCACGTCGAGCAGATCGCCGAGTACGTCGGCTACGGCTTCACGCACCTGGTCTTCCACGCGCCCGGCCCGGACCAGCTCCGCTTCCTCGAGCTGTACAGCACGCTCGTGCTGCCGCGGCTCCGCGCGCGATTTGGGTAGGGCTCACGCGCTTGCGATGCCGCTCCAGCGCGTGAACAGCTGGTGCTCGACCCCGAGCTGGTCGAGCGCCTTCCCCACGCTGTGGTCGACGATCTCCGCGACCGTCTTCGGCAGGATGTAGAAGCCCGGCACCGGCGGCAGGATCACAGCACCGTACAGGGCGAGCTCGTACATCGACTTGAGGTGTCCGGCGTGCAGCGGCGTCTCGCGGACCATGAGCACGAGCGGGCGCCGCTCCTTGAGGTGCACGTCCGCGGCACGGACGATCAGGTTGTCGTTCAGTGAGTGCGCGATCGAGCTCATCGTGCGGATGCTGCACGGCGCGACGAGCATCCCGGCGGTGATGAAGGTGCCGCTCGCGATCGCGGCCGCGAGGTCCCCCTCCTCGTAGAGCACGTGGGCGAGCTTGGCGACGTCCGCGACGGTGCGATCGGTCTCGTACTCGATCGTGGCGCGTGCGCCCTTCGAGATGATCGCGTGGATCTCGATGCTCGGGTCGGCCCGCAGCGCCTCGAGCGCCCGGATGCCGTAGATCGCGCCGGACGCGCCGGAGAGGGCGACGACGAGCCGGCGGGTCCCCGTCACGGTCAGCCTGTTCGTGCGGGACGGCGCCGGGCGGGGCCGACGACATCGGTCTGGCCCTGCGTCGCCAGCCAGCGCCGAAGGCGCTTCTCGAAGTCCTGGAGGTGCGCGAGCATCAGGCTCCGCGCCGCCTCCGGGTCGTGGGAGCGGATCGAGTCGAGGATCTCCTCGTGGGCCTTCTGCGTCGCTCTCGCCGAGCGCACGTCGCGCATGTCGTGCAGGGTCTGGACGAGCAGGTCGCGGTACGCCGCGACCGTTGCGGCGAGCAGCTCGTTCCCCGCCGCGTCGGCGACCGCGACGTGGAAGTCCATGCTCGCCTCGGTGTGCGGCGCCTGCTCGCGGACGACGGACCGGCCGTGATCGACCGTGAGCGCGATACGTTCGATCGCCTTGGCGTCGGCGCGCTCGGCGGCAAGCTCGCAGGTCGCGGTCTCCACGACGGTGCGCGCTTCGGCGACGCCCGACAGCGTCATCTGGCGAAGCAGGATCATGGTCGAGATCGACTCGGCGACCTGGTCCACGTTCGTCTCGGTCACGAACGCGCCGCCGCTCGCTCCGACCTTCACGTAGACGAGGCCACGGGCCTCGAGCACCCGGAGCGCGTCACGCACGGTGATCCGAGAGACCTTGAAGCGCTCGGCGAGCTCGCGCTCGGACTCCAGGCGGTCGCCCTTCTTCAGCTCGCCGGTGAAGATCGCGCGCTCGATCTGGGACACGATCTCACCCGAGGCACGGGCCTGCCGGACCGGGGTGAAGGCGATCGTCATGCCCTGCGGACCCTCCCTGCGCGCGCCTGTCGGCTCAAAGGTATAACAATCAGACCTGCGAACCCACGCTCGCCCGGACGGCGCGGCCGCCCGGTACGTAGGAAGGGAAGGCAATGGCCGCGAAATACGGCTCGGACGTCATCGTCGATCTGCTCCAGGGTTTCGGCATCGAGTACGCGGCATTGAACCCGGGCGCCACCTACCGCGGCCTCCACGATTCGCTCGTCAACTACGGCGGGAACAAGCCCGAGATCATCACCTGCACCCACGAGGAGATCGCGGTCGCGATCGCCCACGGCTAT
>DATCOD010000058.1:0-3044 GCA_036564905.1 Candidatus Limnocylindria bacterium | reverse complement strand
TCCAGACCCTGACCCAGGACTTCACGATCACCTACACCGCGACCCAGCTCGCCGGTGCCGCCCGCTAGCGCTCCCGACCCAGACCCCTCCGCTGGTGGTGGCGCTCCCGGATCCTCCCCGGGAGCGCCGCTCTTTTTGCGGATCGTGCTGCGCGCCGGACGGCTAGTGTTTCCTCAGCGAATGCCGATGAGAGTGCGCGTCTGCCGGTGCAGGCCACGGTCTTCAAAACCGTTGACGGGGCGTTGCACGTTCCGTGGTGGGTTCGACTCCCATGCACTCTCGCAGTGACGGCACCCGCCGCGAAGGAGGAGCTCATCGAGGAGCTTGATGGCCCCGCCACCGATCTCGCGGCAGACGTCGAGCCGGGCCGCACCTCGGCCCTTGCCGCGCTCCGCTACCGCGACTTCCGGCTGTTCTGGTTCGGCCTGCTCGTCTCGAACATCGGGACGTGGATGCAGATGTTCGGGCAGGGGTACCTGGTCGTGCTCCTCGCGGTGCGCGACGGCGTCCCGCAGCTCGCGCCGCTCTACCTCGGCCTGGTGGGCCTCGCCCGCGCGATCCCGGGTCTCGCCCTCGGGCTCTTCGGCGGTGCGGTCGCGGACCGCACCGATCGCCGGCGCCTCCTGCTCGTCACGCAGTCCGCCGCGGCGGTGACCGCGTCGATCCTCGCGACGCTCGCGATCACCGACAAGATCAACATCGTCGAGATCCTGCTGCTCGGCGCATTGAACTCGACGATCTTCGCGTTCGACGCGCCGACGCGGCAGTCGATGGTCCCGCGCCTCGTTCCTGAGCGTGACCTGATGAGCGCCATCGGTCTCAACTCCGCGGCGTTCAACGGGCCGCAGATCATCGGCCCGGTCATCGGCGGGCTCATCTTCGCGCCGTTCGCGGGCACGCCCACGTTCGGGGCCGGTCTCCTGTTCTACATCAATGCGGTGTCGTACCTCGCGGTGGTCGTCGCGCTCCTGAAGATGCGGCCGGTCCCGATCATCGGGACGAGCGGCGACGTGACGATGCTCGAGTCCATTCGTGAGGGACTCGCGTATATCCGGCAGGATGTCGTCGTGAAGTGGATCGTCATCCTCGCCGCGGCGACCGCGCTGTTCGCCCGGCCGTATATCCAGCTGTTGCCCGCCGTCGCGCACGATCTGCTGAACGTCGGTCCGGTCGAGCTCTCGTGGATGCTCGCGGCATCGGGGCTCGGAGCGCTCCTCGGCTCGCTCGCCACCGCGACGCTCGGCGGCCTGCGACGGCGGGGCGCGGTCCTCCTCGCGTCGGCCGTCGGCTTCGGGGTCTTCCTGGTCCTGTTCACGATGCAGCGCTCCCTCGTGCCGTCGCTCCCGTTGCTCGTGCTGCTCGGCTTCACGACGATGGTGTTCCTGGGCATGGCGAACGGGCTGCTCCAGACCCGCTCGCCCGACCACCTCCGCGGCCGCGTGATGAGCGTGTACACGATGGTGTTCATGGGCCTCATGCCGCTCGGCTCGATGGTCATGGGCTCCATCGGCAGCGTCGCCGGGACCGATCGCGGTCTCCTGGTCGGCGGCGTCGCGTGCACGGTCGTTGCGCTCTATGCGGGGCTGCGCATCGCACCGCTGCGCGACGCGATCGACGCGCCGCGCCGATCCACCGCCCGTCGCTCGCCGGCCACGTGAGGATGCCCCACATCAACCGGATTCCGGCGTTCGTGTTCGCGGTCGCGCTCGGGAATCTGCTCGTGCCGCTGAACTCGACGATGATCGTCGTGGCGCTGCCGCTCATCGGCCGCGATCTCGGGGCCGATCACGTCACCGTCGCCTGGCTGGTCACGTCGTACCTCATCGCGATGGCCGCGCTGCAGCCGATCGCCGGCCGCCTGGGCGACCGCTTCGGCCGCCGCCGCTTCATGCTCGGGGCGCTCATGTATTTCATCGTCGCCTCGGTCGGGGCGGCCCTCGCGCCGAACCTGCTCGTGCTCGTCGCGTTCCGTCTCCAGCAGGCCATCGCCGCGGCCGCGGTCGTGCCGAACAGCCTCGCGCTCCTCCGCGGCGAGTCGGTCGCGGGGAAAGCGGGCACGTACTTCGGGATCTCCGGCGCGACGACGAGCATCGGCGCCGCGATCGGTCCGCTCCTCGGCGGCCTGCTGTCGGCCATCGACTGGCGGCTCATCTTCCTCGTGAACCTCCCGCTCGCCGGGCTGGCGCTCGTCGTCGCGTGGCGTTCGCTCCCGGCCGGTGATCCCCCGCGGCGCACGGCGCATCCGGACATCGCGGGTGCCGTCGCGCTCGCCGTGCTCCTCTCGCTCGCGGCGTGGACGCTGACCGAGGTGGGCGCCTCGCCCGGCGGCCTCACCGCCGTGCTCCTGGCGGCCGTCGCGATCGGTGGCGTCGTGTTCGTCCGGTACGAGGGGCGTCAGGCCGATCCGGCGCTCCCGCCGTTCCTGTTCGCCGTCCGCGCGTTCTCGACCGCCAACCTGACGATCGCGCTCTCGAACCTGGCCCTGTACGGGACCTTCCTCGCGGTGCCGGTGATCCTTGCCGGATCGGGACCGGACGCGGCGATCCGCGGCGGCATCGCGATCAGCGCGCAGTCGGCCGCGATGATCGTCCTCTCGCCGGTGAGCGGCGCGCTCGTGGACCGGGCCGGGGCGCGTTGGCCGACCGTGCTCGGCGGTCTGCTCATCGCGCTCGGGCTCGGGATCCTCGGCCTCTCCGGCCACGCCTCGGACTTCACCGTGTTGCTGATCTGCATGCCGATCACCGGCGCCGGAGTCGCGCTCACCTTCCCGGCCACGCGGATCGCGGCGCTCGATGCCGTGCCGGCGCGCTTCGCCGCGCTCGCGTCCGGCGTGACGTCGTCGAGCCGCTACTTCGGCGGGATGATCGGCGCGCTCGTCGCGGGTCTCGCGCTCGTCGATGCGACGGAGGCCGCAGCTGGGCGCCTGTTCCTCATCCTCGCCGGATCGGGTGTCTTGGCCGCGGTCGCCGGCTCGCAGCTTCCCCGGTACCTCGCGCCGTCGGTCGAGGCTGAGGTCTCGACCGCCGGCTAGACCCTCGTCGCGA
>DATCOD010000057.1:0-4127 GCA_036564905.1 Candidatus Limnocylindria bacterium | reverse complement strand
GATCAACGCCACACCGTCCGTGTCGCTCAAGAACCGCGTTATCGACAGCGAGGTGTACGGCCAGCCTCCGGACGCCCAGCAGCGTCCTGGCGCGACACCGCTCGGCGACTCGGTCAAGGGCAAGCTCGAATTCCTCGCAGGCAACGACGACCGGATGAACCAAGTCATCTGGGCCGCCGGTAAGCTTTCGGGGGCCGTGAACACGGTCGTCAAGACGCCCAACGGACCGACACGCATTGGCATCGCGTACTTCTTCGTCACGCCTTCGGTCAGCGCGACCGGTCAAGCGAACGGCACGATCGCGTCGCAGGGCTACGTCGCCGTCAATCAGGAGAACGTGATGTTCCCGTCGATCGGTGTGAACCGCTCCGGCGGGGCGGTCATGACCTTCACCCTCGTTGGCCCCGACTACTACCCGAGCGCCGCATACGCGGTCATCGACGCCGGTGGCGCCGGAGACGTCCACATTCTGGGTGCCGGCGCCGGTCCTGAGGATGGCTTCACCGGATACACCGCCTTCGGAGGCTCGCGCACGGCTCGCTGGGGCGATTATTCCGCTGCCGTGGCCGCCGAGGACGGCAGCATCTGGACCGCGGTCGAGTTCATTCCGGGCACGCCCCGCACCGCATTGGCGAACTGGGGCACCTTCGTCGGAAACGTTGTCCCGTAGGGATTCGGTCGAAGGGATCGCGCGAGGCCCGGGCCCTACGGCCCGGGCCTCATACTTTTCGCTGATGCCCCTGATCGATACCCTCGCCCGGCCGCTCCACGACCTCCGGATCTCGGTCACCGACCGGTGCAACTTCCGGTGCGTGTACTGCATGCCGAAGGAGATCTACGGGAAGGGCTACCAGTTCCTACAGAAGGACCAGCTCCTCACGTTCGAGGAGCTCGCGCGCCTCGCCGCGGTCTTCGCGGGCCTCGGGACGAAGAAGATCCGGCTCACCGGCGGCGAGCCGCTCATGCGCCGGGGGCTCGACGCGCTCGTCCGGATGCTCGCCGCGATCCCCGACCTCGAGCTCACCCTCACGACGAACGGCGCGCTCCTCGCGGACCAGGCTCCGGCGCTCGCGGCGGCAGGGCTGAAGCGCGTGACGGTCAGCCTCGACTCGCTCGACGACGCGGTGTTCAAGTGCATGAACGACGTCGATTTCCCGGTCGCGCGGGTCCTCGCGGGCATCGACGCGGCGGTCGCGGCGGGGCTGGAGCCGGTGAAGGTCAACATGGTCGTTCGCCGTGGATTGAACGAGGCAAGCATCCTGCCGATGGCCCGCTACTTCCGCGAGAAGGGCCACATCCTCCGGTTCATCGAGTACATGGACGTCGGCCACACGAACGGCTGGCGGCTCGAGGACGTCGTCTCGGCGCGCGAGATCGTGCGGACGATCGACGCGGAGCTCCCGCTCGTCCCGATCGAAGCGAACTACCGCGGCGAAGTCGCCGGACGGTGGCACTACGCGGACGGCTCCGGCGAGATCGGGGTCATCGCGTCGGTGACGCAGCCGTTCTGCGCCGACTGCACGCGCGCGCGGCTGTCGGCCGACGGTGGCCTGTACACCTGCCTCTTCGCGACGACCGGGCGCGACCTCCGCGGGCTGCTGCGGGCCGGCGTGCCGGATGACGAGATCCGCGCCGCGATCGAGACGACGTGGATCGAGCGCACCGACCGCTATTCGGAGCAGCGCTCCAGCGAGACCGCGGGGCTCCACAAGATCGAGATGTCCTTCATCGGAGGGTAGCGGTCAGGTCCGATCGGGATCGAAGAGGTCCGCGTCCGGATGTGACCCCGTGCGGACCAGGGCCGAGATCAGCTCACCGGCGGCCATCGCGTAGCCCTGGCCGTGGCCGGTGAACCCGCCGCAGCGATAGAGCCCGTCGCTCGCCCTGCCGATGTACGGCAGGCCGTCGTGCGAGAAGCCCATCGTGCCGCCCCAGCGGTGGGTGACCGGCGCGGTGATGCCGTGGCCGGCGAGGAACGCGTCCAGCCGGCCCTGGATCGGATCGCTCGTGCCGTCGCTCTCACCGATCTCCTCATCGACCGCGGTGTCGCGCCAGCCGCCGACCACAACGTTGCCGGCCGGGAGCTGCCGCCAGTACCGATAGCCGCGGTGCGCGTAGGTCGGCCGCGCGAACAGGCGTCGACCGACGGGCGCGGTACCGCAGATCTGCCCGCGAACGGGCCGCACCCGCGTGCGTGCGAGGTGATGGGTGTATGCGTTCGTGCAAAGGACCACCGCGCCGGCGCGGACGACCGCGCTCGCGGTGCGCACCTCGGCCGGCGCGCAGGACATGACGGTCGTTCCGGTGTGGATGCGCGCGCCGAGCCGCTCGGCGGCGTCCGCGAGCCCCCGCACGAAGCGCACGGGGTGGATCTCGCCGTCCTCGTCGTACACCGCCTTGCGCTCGGCGGGCTCGAGGCGCACGCGTACTCCGTGGGCGGCCAGCTGTCGGGCGCTCTCGGCGATCTCGTGCCACTCCTCGTCGTCGCCGGCCAGCTGGTCGGAGCCGTTCCACGCGGCGTCGCACTCGATCTTCTGCGTGCGGATCGCGGAGCGGAACAGGACCCGGTTCGCGAACGTGAAGCGGAAGACGCGCGTCGCCCGCTCGGCGCCGAACGCGCGGCACGCGGCGACGTAGTTCTCCGCGACCCCACCGAGGACGAACCCCGCGTTGCGCCCGCTCGCCCCTTGGGCGACCTCGCCGCGCTCCAGCACGACCACCGCTGCGCCGTCGCGCGCGAGCGCGTACGCGGCCGCGATGCCCGCGATGCCGCCGCCGATGATCGCGGCGTCGACGATCAGATCGCGGTCCAGCGGTGGCCGTGGCGTGGTCGCCGCGCCGTCGAGCCACAGACTCGTCACCGTGCGGGCTGCGCGATCCTCCCGAGCGCGTCGTCGAGCTCACCGGCCATCCGTTCCGCGTTCGCGGAGCCGATCCGCAGGCGCTCGATCGCCTGCGCCACGGTCTCCTTGAGATCGGGCGTCTGCTTCGCCCGCAGGAACGTGGCGGCCTCGTCCGCGAGCCGTCGTGGCGTGATCTGGCCAGCCGCATTCACGCAGCGCTGCTTGCCGCCCGGGTCCATCTTCGTCACGAACTCGTCCCACGACGCCTGCAGCGTGCGGAACGCGGCCTCGCGAGCATGCGCGAGCCCGTGCATCCGGAGCAGCAGGATCGCGCGGTCCTGGTCACGGATGAGCTCGGTGAAGATCGAGCCCGCGAAGCGTTCCACGATCGCCGGGTCGCGGAACTCCGTGAGGGCACCGCGGAAGCGGCTCTCTTCCTGTGGGTCCGTCTTCGCCGCGTCCTTCATTCGTGCGATGTAGCGGTCGTACAGCGCGGTGTCGCCCGCGATCGCGGCGACCGACGCGATCGGCCCGGCGACGTCCGGCTGCAGGCGGGCCGTCCCGTCGAGGTGGGCGATGATGCGACGCCGCGCCTCGGCCCGGACATCCGCCGCGGCGGCCAAGTGCCCGAGCGTGCCGATGACGAGCTGGCGCTTCTCGCGCTCGTCCGAGGTGTCGTCCTCGCGGTTCTCCCAACCGAGGCGTTCGAGCTGCGGGCGAAAGATCGCGTCGACCAGCGCGCGGAATGGACGCTCGCTCGCGCCGCGGACCACGTTGTGGTTCAGCCACGCGAGGATCTCGGAGAGCGTGCGCAGCACGTAGAGGTCGTCTTCGCCCTTGAGGCCCGCGACGAGATCGAGCACCTGCCCGACGGTCGCCTTGTCCGCGCGGGCCAGCGCCCACTGGCCGTCGAGGAGCGAGAGGCGCTCCTCCGGCGTGAGCTTCGCGATCCCGTTGGCGAGCAGCGTGACCGAGCGGTCATCGAAGGCGAAGCGGTAGAAGCCGACTCCGCCGCCGTTCGGGAAGTACCACTCCGCCCCCGGGAGCTCGATCGAACCGGATGCCGTGCCCAGCAGGAACCGGGTCTCCTTCACCGCTCCGTCGCGCGTGCCGTACCGGAAGACGATCGGCACGGGCCATACCTGGCCGGTCGCTTTGAGCGCCGGATCGGTGAAGAACCGCTTCTGCGTGAGGTCCACGGCCAGGCTGGCGGCGGTCTCCCGGACGGCGCAGCTGAGGAGCGGGTGCCCTGGTTCGGTGATCCAGGCGGTCGCGAGTCCGGTC
>DATCOD010000056.1:0-19378 GCA_036564905.1 Candidatus Limnocylindria bacterium | reverse complement strand
CGCCGAGCCCCTGGGTGAGCGCGACGGTCGACGCGAGACCCTCGCTCAGGCCGAAGGTCCGCTGGAAGAAGACGACGAGGTAGGTGGCCCAGGTGAACCAGAAGAGCGCCCCCAGCATGCTCGAGCCGATCGCGGCGACCGCGGATCGATCGCGAAGGATGAGCGCGTAGAGCGCGCGGACCTTCGATTCCCGGTTCGTACCGGGCGCGTTCGGCATCCGAAGGAGGAGCACGATGGCGGCGGCGATCGCCAGCACGCCGACCATCCCGACCGAGACCCGCCAGCTCGTCGCCTCCGCGACGATGCCCGCGATCGGCACGCCGACCACGCTCGCCATCGTGTTCAGGCCGATGACCGTCGCGACGGCCCTGCCCCGTTCGCGGAACGGGAACGTATCCGCGACCGTCGCATTGACGTTCGGGAAGAGCACGGATGCGCCGACGCCCGAGCCGATCCGCGCAGCGACGACGAGCGGGAAGGTCGGGGCGAGCGCCGCGGCGATCGTCGAGACCCCCATGACGAGCGGACCGACGACCAGGAACGGCTTCCGTCCGATCCGATCGGAGTACGGGCCGGCGAGGAGCGCGACCGCGATCCCCGGCGCGCCATACGCCGCGACGACCAGACCGGCGGTGCCCGTCGTGATCCCGAACTCCCCGGCCATCTGCTCGAGCACCGGGCTCATGACGAGGCCGTTGTACACGGCGGCGAACGCGAGGAAGCCGAGGACGAGGAGCAGCGCGCGCCGCTCGGCCGGGCTCAATCCAGGCTGCGCCCCGCGAACGCGTGAAGGAAGCGACCGAACGCGCGGATGTGATCGATGTAATCGACGATCGCGATGTTCTCGTTCGGCGCATGGTTCGCCGAGCCGGCGTTCCCCGATCCGAAGCCGACCGCCGGGATGCCGAGCTGATCGCAGACCTGGGCCATCGGCCCCGAGCCGGCCATGAGCGGGTACACGACCGGCTCCATGCCATAGGCCGATCGGTTCGCGGCCACCGCGGCCTTCGCGACGTCGGTGTCGGGCGGCCAGCGCGACGGCCGCTCGCCGTGGTGCGGCGTGATCTCGACGTCGGCGAAGCCGCGCGCGTCGAGATGCTTCCGCAGGAGCTCTCGCACGAGCTCCGGTGTGAGGTCGGGCACCAGGCGGAAGTCGACCTTCGCGCTCGCCACGGCCGGCAGCACCGTCTTGGAGCCATCCCCCTGATAGCCCGACGTCAGGCCGCAGATCGTGCAGGTCGGCTCGAGGAAGTACCGCTGCTTGAGCGGCAGGCCGGTCAGGCCGCCGACGAATCCGTCGATGCCGTGGATCCGCTTCCAGCCGTCCTCGTCGAACGGCAGACGCTCCAGCACGGCGAGATCCGCGGGGCTCGGCGCGCGAACGCGATCCATGAGCCCATCGACGGTGATCTCGTCGCGCTCGTTCTTCAGCGAGGCGAGCGCCCAGGTGAGACGCCAGGCCGCGTTGGGCACGATGCCTCCGACCGATGAGTGCGCGTCGAGCCTGGTGCCGCGCACCTTCAGGTCGACGTAGCAGATCCCCTTGAGCCCGAGGCTGATCGTCGGGCGCCCGGCGGCGTCCTTGTACCCCGCCTCCCAGATGCAGCCGTCGGCGCGGAGCCGATCGGCGTGCCTGCGCGCGAACTCGTTCAGGTGCTCCGAGCCGATCTCCTCTTCACCCTCGAAGAGGACGCGGACCTTGAGCGGCAGCGGGCCGAACGTCGCCGTGTACGCCTCGATCGCCTGCAGACGGGCCATGAGGTTGCCTTTGTTGTCCGAGGTCCCGCGGCCGAAGAGGAATCCGTCGCGGACGGTCGGCTCGAACGGCGGCGTCGTCCACGCGTCGAGCGGGTCGGGCGGCTGGACGTCGTAGTGGTCATACACGAGCAGCGTGCGCGCGCCGGTCCCCTGTTCGCCGACGATCGTCGGCGGTCCGCCGCTCACGCGCTCCGCGGTCGCGGCGAATCCAGCTTTGATCGTGCGCGCGAGGACGAACCGCGCGGCCTCTTCGATGCCGCTCCGCTCGGCTGAGACCGTCGGCAAACGTAGCAGCGCGCCGAGCTCGTCTACATACTCCTGCTGCCGCGCGCGTACATGCGCATCGAAGGCCGCGAAGGGATCCCGCACGGGCGGGACCATAGCCCTAATCGGGGACGGTCGTGAGGCGGGTCTTGCTCTTGCCGAGCTCGCAGCGCGGCGAGAACGGGGTGACCTCGATCCAGCGCTGCTGGCAGAGGTAGTGGACGATCCCGTCGGCGTCCTCGAGCGTCTCTCGCTTGTAGACCTTCGCACTCGGGATCATGAAGACACAGTCACCGCAGTTGGCCGGGAGCGCGGGCCGGGGCCGGCTCGCCCGCCGGAGCGCGACGAGGGCGATCCCGAGCGCCGCCGCGGCGAAGAGCGCCAGGAAGATCGCGACGATGACGACGCCCATATCCGTCCGGCCCCTTCGTCCGTATCCACCGTATCAGGAGGTCTGCCGTGAGGAAGCTGCTCGTTCTACTGACGCTCGCGGGCGCGCTCGGTGCCTGCGGCGGGGCGGGATCCGGCGGTGCAGCGGCTCCGAGCACCGCGCCGACCGCGGCGCCGGTCGTCGCCGGCACCGATGCCCCGAAGCCCTACGGCCCTGCGCAGACCACCGACCCGAACGCCTCGCCGGACTACTACGGGTACTAGGTGAGCGCGACCTCGGCACCGCGCTCGAGCTTCGCCGGACGCTTCGCGTTCGTGTAGTCGAGCGCGATCAACGAACCCGTGAGAACGACGATGCCCACGAGCTGCCAGGTCGAGACCGTCTGCGACGGGCTCACGAAGAACAGGTTCACGAGGATGCCGGTGATCGGGAAGGCGAGCTCGGCCAACGTCGCGAGCGACGCGGGCGTGCTCGCGAGACCGCGGTAATACAGGAGCATCGGGAACAGGCCGGGGATGAGGGCGATCGCGAGGTACAGCGGGACATCGCTGATCCGGTAGCTGGCGAACGCCACCGGGCCGCCGAGCAGGAGCAGAACGATGAGCAGCGCGGGCAGCGCCGTCGTGAAGCGCAGCGCGGTGAGGGTCGTGAACGTGACCTTCTCCAGGGCGTAGCGGCCGAAGACCGTGGCCGCACCCCAGAGCGCCGCGGCCGCGATCGCGAACAGTCCGGCGCTGACGTGGAAGTCCTGCCACGCGGCGCCGGGATCGAGCGGGTTCGGGATGACGATGCAGTACGCACCGAGGATCGCGACCGGCACCCAGATCCAGGCCCGGCGCGAGATGCGCTCACCGAGCCAGAAGTGCGCGAGCAGGATCGCGATGAGCGGCTGCGTCTTCTGGAGCAAGAGGGTCTCGATGAAGTGGAAGTAGCTGAACGAGATGGTGAACAGGATCGTCGCGAGCGCCGACGCGCCGACGCCGATGAGGATGATGGCGCGCCACTGGGGCCCGGTGAGGGAACGGATCTCGCGCCAGCCGAGCCAGAGCAGCGGCAGGCACACGATCGTGAGGACGATGTGCTCCATCGTGACGATCTGGGTCGCCTGGACGATCGGCTCCCCCGCCAGATGCTGCAGCAGCGGCGCCCGGAAGAGCGTGTCGGTGCCCCAGAGCATCGCGGCGAGCGCGACGAGCAGGACGGCAAGGCGGTCGATCATCCGATAAGCATGACATGAATTGTGCGAACATGAACGCGGTGCCACTGAACGAGACCGACCACACAGAGGCCGCCCTGCTGGCCGAGATCGAGCCCGCGGTGGCCAAGCTGGTCGACCGGCACCTCTCGGTCGCGAAGGAATGGTTCCCCCACGACTACATCCCATACAGCCTCGGGCGCGACTACGACAAGGAGCCCTGGACCCCGGACCACGCCCGCCTGACCGGCGTCGCGCAGACCGCGTTCGAGGTCAACCTGCTGACCGAGGACAACCTGCCCTCGTACCACTACCTGATCCGGACGATCTTCGAGAAGGGCGACGGCGCCTGGAAGAACTGGGTCCACCGCTGGACCGCGGAAGAGGGTCGCCACGCGATCGTCATCCGCGACTACCTCGTCGTGACCCGGAACATCGACCCGGTCATGCTCGAGCGCGGGCGGATGCAGACCGTGCAGCTCGGCTACGACCGGCCGATGGGCATGCTGCGCGGGCTCGCCTACACCTCGTTCCAGGAGCTGGCGACCCGCGTGTCGCACCAGAACACCGGCCGGTACTCAGCGGACCCGGTGGCGGACAAGATCATGCTCCGCGTCGCGCAGGACGAGAACCTGCACATGGTCTTCTACCGAGACGCGCTCGCCGCCGCGTTCGAGGTCGACCCGTCCGCGGTGGTGAAGGCGATCACGCAGGAGGTCCTCACCTTCGAGATGCCGGGTGCGGGGATCACGGGCTTCGTGCGCAAGGCCGCGAAGATGGCCGACGCCGGGATCTACGACCTGCGGATCCACCACGACGAGATCCTCTGGCCGCTGCTCCGGTTCTGGCGAGTGTTCGAGCGCACCGATCTCGACCCTGAGGCCGAGCACGCCCGCGAGAGCCTCGCCCGGTTCCTCGGCAAGCTCGACGCGAGCGCGAAGAAGTTCGAGGAGCGCCGCGCGGCGAAGCAGGAGCGGTCGCTGCCGCGATAGGCGCCATGCGGGCCGTGTGGGACTCGAACCCACGAAACCTTCCGCTTAGAAGGCGGACGCTCTATCCAAGCTGAGCTAACGGCCCGGGCCAATTATCGCCTACGACGCGATATTCGCCGGGCGCCTCGAAGAGCTTGCCTCTGACTTTGAGGTCGTAGAAGCCACGTTCACGTGCCGTCTTGATCCGATGGCAGTTCGCGCAACGTACCTGACACTTCGCGATCTCTGTTTCGATCGTCGACCACGGAAATCCCCCGCTCACCATGTAGGTGATGCTCCACCGCTTGTCTCGCAGGTGATCGAAGTCGAGCACGACGAGGTTTGGTTCGCCGCAGTCGACGCAGGGATGCTCGAGCAAGTACGCAAGGAGACGCATGCGGTTCGCGACCTTGGTGGCTGCCCGCTGGACCCTCACGTGCTCGATGTGCTCCGTCCGATGTCGCAGGTACCAAGCCGCCTTGTAGAGCCGTGCACAATCCCGACACCAGGGCTGCAGCCATCCCCGGGCGCGATTTTTGAAACTGAACTCCCGCGTGGGCTTTGTCGTCCGGCACCTCGCGCACAGCCTGTCCATCACACTGATATATCAAAGTCGCGGAGTCGCGAGAAGAGATCCGCTACGTCTCTTTCGCGATGAACCGTGCGAAATCGGCCGGCTCGACATCGGCATCCTGGAGATCCGGGAACAACACCACGCCGGCCTCGCGGAATGCCCGCACGACGAACTCGCCGCAGGAGTACTTCCCGAACGGCTCGTAGTGGATCCGCAGCACGCGGACGATCCGATCGAGCAGGATCACGAGGAAGTCGACGCGGTCGAACCGGTCGCCGATCTGCGAGACGGCCCACCCGAGCGCGTCGGCGCCGTGGCCCTGCGGCGCCGGGATCACCGTCCAGGTGTGGCCGCCTTCCTTCGCGCGAAGATCCCGCCGCACGACCCCGCGCTGGCGCGCTTCGATCGTGAACGACTCCTGCTCGAAGAGCGCCACGTGGTAGTACGGCGACCGCGTGACGAAGGTGATGATCGCGCCGAGGCCACCCTTCGGTTGTGAGAACAGGAGGATGTCGCCAGGTGACGCGGTCGCGAGCTCGGCGAGCGGGTCCGTCGGCGTCGCTAGCGACCCGCGGTGTGGATCGCCGTACCGGCGGACACGAGCGCGGCCTCGCGGAACGTCTCGGCGAGCGTCGGGTGCGCGTGGATCGTCGCGATGACGTCCTCGGCCGTCGCCTCGAGGCGGATCGCCAGCGTCGCCTCCGCGATGAGCTCGCTCGCGCTCGGACCGACCACGTGCGCGCCGACGATCCGTCCGTGCGGGCCGGCGGTGACGAGCTTCATGAGGCCATCGCTCTCGCCGAGCGCGAGCGCCCGGCCCGAGGCCTTGAATGAGAACCGCGACGACTTGGCGTCGGGGTACTTCTCCTTCGCCTGCGCCTCGGTCAGCCCGACGGTCGCGACCTCGGGATGCGTGTAGACGACGTTCGGCACGACGTCGTAGTCCATCTTCGCGTCCTCCCCGAGGATCACGTCGACGGCCACCTCGCCCTGGGTCGATGCGACGTGCGCGAGCTTCGGTGAGCGGGGATCGCCGATGCAGTCGCCGATCGCCCAGACGCCGCTCAGATTCGTGCGCATCCGGTCGTCGACGACGATGCCCAGACGCTCGGTCTTCAAGCCGGCGTTCTCGACGCCGCTGTAGTTCGCGACGCGGCCGGCGCCCAGGAGCACCTCATCGCCTTCCACCGACTCCGCCTTCCCGTCCACCTCGTACGTGACCGTCACGTTCTTGCCCTTCCGCGCGACCTCGGTCACCTTCGCGTTCGACCGCACCTCGATGCCCTTCGCCGCGAGCGACCGCACGAGGAGCCGCACGAGCTCCGGATCGGCGTAGGCCAGAGGCTGCGGCAGCATCTCGAGCACGGTCACCTTCGATCCGACTTCCGCGTAGAACGTGCCGAGCTCGAGCCCGATCGCGCCGGCCCCGATGACGATGAGCCGCTTCGGGATCTCCTGGAGCGCGAGGGCGCCGACGTTGTCCAGCGGCTTCGCCTCCGCAAGCCCCTTGATCGGCGGCATCCCGACCTTCGAGCCGGTCGCGACGATCACGGCGTTCGCCTTCACCGAACGCTCGCCGTCGCTCGCCTTCACTTTGAGCTCGCCGGGCGACGTGAGCGTCCCGCCACCGGTGATGAGATCGACCTTGCGTGCCTTGAGCAGCAGCTCGATGCCGCCGACCAGCTGCTTCACGACGCCGTCCTTGCGCGCCACGGCCCTCGGCAGGGAGAACGATGCGCCCTGGACCATGATCCCGTGGTCCTCGCCGTGCGTCGCGATCCAGTAGCCGTGGCTCGAGTCGAGCAGCGCCTTCGAGGGGATGCAGCCGACCGTCACGCAGATACCACCGACCCGGTCCCGTTCGACGAGCGCGACGCGGGCGCCCTTTGCGGCGGCGTAGAGCGCGGCGACGTATCCGCCGGGGCCGCCGCCGAGGATCGCGATGTCGTAGCGCTGCTCGCTCATCTAGTCGAACAGCCTAGCCGCGCCGGACGCGTCCCGTTCCAACGGATGCGCGCGATAGCCGCGGCGGAGCATGAACCAGAGATACAGCGGGATGAACGCGAAGCCGATCCGCTCGTACTGCAGGACGTGCCGGCGCTCGTGCAGCCAGAGGCCCTCGCTCGGCTCGCGCGCGCTGATGATCACGTGGCCGAAGGTGATCGCCGCGTAGCCACGGACGGTCACGAGCAGGTGCGCGAGGCCGCGATCGGAGACGTAGAGGAAGCAGCCGTCCCGGACCCGTGGTCGCGCGAATGACAGGAGGCCGACGAGGTGCCCGATCGGATCGGCGTGATGTCCCGCGAACGCGCGGACCAGATCAGTAGACGACGGAGTCGACCACCGTGTCGATGGCGGCGATGAGCGCGGGCTCGGTCAGCAGCGTGGCGTCGTATCGCACGATGAGCACATGGGCGAGCATCTCGGCCGACACGTGCAGCACGCCGGGTATCCTGGAGGTGCCGTTCGCGACCTGGCCGGCGCAGCTGTGGCAGGTGAGCTCGATGATGTCGATCCGGAGCTCGGTCCCCTGCGGTGCGATCGCGGCGATCGGCGCCGGCGGCACCGGCGTTCGCTGCGCCGCGCTGGCCGCCGCGGATCCGCACGACACACACAGAACGGCGAACAGAATGGCCGCCTTCATGGCGGCCATTCTGCGCTTTCGCTGCGAGTGCCTGGGACTACGGCTTGTTGGCGTTGATCTTCGCGTCGCCGACCTGCTCTTGCACCTCGCCCTTGGCCTTGTCCCACTTGCCGCTCACCTCGGCCGACTTGTCGCCGCCGAGCTTTCCGGCCTCTTCCTTGACGGTGCCCTTGATCTCGTTGCCTTCACCCTTGATCTTGTCCTGCATCTGAGCCTCCTTCGCCTGCGCCCGCTCTCGCGGACGCTCAGTCACGAAGTCGCACGACCCGTGCCACTCGCGGGCCCTGCACGACGATCACGCGTCGGTCGCGTCACGGCGCCGTATCAGCGCAGCGACGAAAGCACCCGCTCCTGCCGCTCCAGCACGTGCGACGAGACCTCGCGCAGCCAGTGGGCGAGATCCGCGCTCAGCTCGAGCGCCTCGGCCAGGATCGCGGCGCGCTCGCGCTCGGTCGCCGCCGACCACCGCGCGATGAGCTCGTCGGTCTTGGATTCGTAATCGGTCACCTTCACCCCGAACACCTTCAGCAGCTTCCGGGTCGGATCCATCGGACCGCGGTCGCCCCGGTCCTTCTCGTCGTTCATCGCAACCTCCTGGCGCCGCTCCAGTGTGCCGCAGTTGACGGTTGCGCCGGGAACGGTGACGGGCGATGCTCCCCGCGATGAATGCCACGACGACCCGGTTCGACCAGATCACGGCGACCCTCCCGAAGGGCTATCGAGCCCGCGAGTTCCGCGATAGCGACCGCGAGCCGTGGGTCGAGGATCGCAACGCGGAGCGCCACGAGCTCCAGCACGGCACGGCCGAGGAGTGGCGCGAATGGGAGAAGCTCGACCCGCCGAAGGAGCTGTTCCGCTTCACCGTCGAGGCCGCCGACGGACAGCCCGCCGGCGGCGCCGAGGTGGGACAGGGATTCGTCCCCCGCCCCGACGGAACGGTGCATGGCGGCGTCAGTGTGATGCGCAGCCACCGCCGCAGAGGGCTCGGCACCGCGCTGCTCGAGGTCGTCGAGGTCGAGGCGCGCAGGCGCGCCGCACCCCGCCTCCTGGCCGGCACCGATGTCTCGGACGAAGGCGCACTCGAGTGGGCCGTCACGAGGGGGTATCGGGAGATCGGGCGGCGGATCGAGTCGTACGTCTACGTTCAGACCTTCGACCCGTCGCCGTTCGCCGCGGTCGTCGATCGCGTGAGCGCGACGGGCCTCAGGCTCGTCAGCCTTGGGGAGGTCCTCGCTGGTCGCGACCCCGCGGCGACAGAAGCCTTTTGGCGCGACCTATATGAGGCCGATGCGCCGATGTGGGACGACGTCCCGTGGGCCACGCCCACGCCGCACATGCCCTGGGAGAAATTCCGCAGGCTGATGGTCGAGAGCGGAAAGATCGTGCCTGGCGCCACGATCGTCGCCTTCGACGGTGACACGATCGCCGGCTACACCTCGACCGGCAAGACGGGCACCGATCGCGGCTACACGTACATGACCGGCACCGGTCGCGCCTACCGCGGCCGCGGGCTCGGGACCACGCTCAAGGTGAGGATGCTCGCGGGGGCGAAGGCCGCCGGGCTCCGGGCCATGCTCACGACCAACGATGAGCCCAATAAGGCGATGCGCGGCATCAACGCGAAGCTCGGCTACGTGATGCTGCCCGCGCACGTCGAGCTCGAGAAGGCGCTCTGACAGCGAAGGAGGGCGGCCTGCGCCGCCCTCCTTCGTGATGCACGAGACGCGAGCTAGTCAGCCGGGGTCGCTTCCGTGACCATGCCCGGCTCTTCTTCTCCGCCGACCTCGGACCAGATCTTCACGCCCTTCGGCTCATGCAGGAACAGCGTCCCGATGACGACCGACATGAGCGCGATGACGATGACGTAGCTGAGACCGAGGTAGATGTTGCCGTTCGGATCGTTCGCCGGGTTGAATCCGCGAAGATCCCAGGACGTCTTGATCGGCAGACCCATGAAGTTGGAGAGGAACGGTACGAACGACTTGCTGCCCGTCGGGTACGAGGCGCCCACGAGGGCCGTGAAGAACAGCGGGAGCAGGCCGCCGAACCAGCCGTTGCCGAAGTGATACGGGATCGAGAGCGATGTGTAGCGGACCTTCGCCCGGAAGTATTCGACGAGGAACGCGGCGATCGGTCCGTAGACCATCGTGACGTAGATGACCTGGATCCACACGAGCGCGACGAGTGCCACCATGTCGGGCTTCGCGCCGGTGATCAGACCGGTCGCGTCGGTGGTCACGTGGGCCGCGTCGGCCATCATGTGATAGATCGGCCAGTACGTGACCGCTGCGATGAGGCAGCCGGCGAGGATGATCGGCTTGCGGCCGATCTTGTCCGAGAGCCAGCCGAACACGAGGAAGAATGGCGTGGCGAGGGCGACCGCCCACAGCATGATCTTGTACGAGTCCGTGAACGCGACGTGCAGGTAGGTGATCATGAAGAAGTTCGCCTGGAACTGGCCCTGGTACCAGACCACGCCCTGGCCGGCGGTGAGGCCCAGCAGCACGAGCGCGATGGTGCCGACCTTCTTGCCGCCGAAGCTGTCCTTGGCCCAGGTTGCGGTGTTCTTGGTGGTCTCACCCTTCGCCTTGAGGCGCGCGAAGAGCGGGGTCTCCTGGAGCCGCATCCGGATGTAGATCGCGACCGCCAGGAGGATCGCCGAGATCAGGAACGGATACCGCCACCCGTTGGTGGCGAAGTCCGCGGCGCTCATGTTGGTCCGGAACAGGAGGATGATCGCGAGCGCGAGGAAGAAGCCGATCGTCGCGGTGGTCTGGATCCACGAGGTGTAGAAGCCGCGCTTGTTGTCAGGGGCATGCTCCGCGACGTAGATCGCCGCACCGCCGTACTCGCCACCCAGGGCCAGGCCCTGCGCGAGCCGGAGCAGCACGAGGAGGATCGGCGCGATGAACCCGATCTGGGCATGCGTGGGGAGCAGCCCGACGACGACCGTCGCGCCTCCCATGATCGAGATCGTGAGCAGGAACGCGTACTTGCGTCCGACGACGTCACCGATCCGACCGAAGACGACCGCGCCGAACGGCCGGACGAGGAAGCCTGCCGCGTACGCGGCGAAGGCCGACAAGAGCTGCGCCGTCGGGTTGTCGCTCGGAAAGAAGAGCGGCGCGAGGAACGGCGTGAGGGTCGCGTACAGGTAGAAGTCGTACCACTCGATGATCGTGCCCGCGGACGAGGCGCCGATGACGAACGGGAGCCCGTACGTCGTTCGCCAGCCTCCGGCCCGTGGGGCGGCCATTGATGCCAAGATTGCCCTCCTTCAAAACTCGCGCGATGCGTCGTGGTCGTGACGCGATCAAAGCGCGGGACCCGTCCCAGCCCCTGTTCCCTGTCCACCACCTCCCGGAGGCGCGGATGCGCCCCGAATGGCGGTATTGAGGGCTTAGTTCGGCAAGCCGTCAAGGAGCAATCGACCGACCCGTTCCCGCGGGCCGGAACTAGTCCTCTTTCCCCTGGGAGCCGCGGATCGTCTCGACGACGGTGGCGTCGGCCAGGGTCGTGGTGTCGCCGAGCGGCTGGCCGTTCGCGATGTCCCGAAGCAGGCGCCGCATGATCTTGCCGGAGCGGGTCTTGGGCAGCTCGGGCGTGAACATGATCGTCTTCGGGCGGGCGATCGAGCCGATCTTGGAGACGACGTGTTCGCGCAGCTCCTTCGAGAGCGCCTCGCTCGAGTCGTTCCCGCCGCGCAGGGTCACGAACGCGAAGATCGCCTGCGTCGTCACCGGATCCTCGCGGCCGATGACCGCGGCTTCGGCGACCTTCGGGTGCGAGACGAGCGCGGACTCGACCTCGGTCGTGGAGATGCGGTGCCCGGAGACCTTCATCACGTCGTCGACGCGGCCCATGAGCCAGAAGTAGCCGTCCGCGTCCCGCTTCGCCCCGTCACCCGCGAAGTAACGTCCCGGATACTTGCTCCAGTAGGTATCGCGGTAGCGCGTGTCGTCCTTGTAGATGCCGCGGAGCATCGCCGGCCACGGCCGCGTGAGCACGAGGTAGCCGGCCTGGCCGAGCGGCACGCTCTTGCCCTCTTCGTCGACCACGTCGGCCTCCACGCCGGGGAACGGGAACGTCGCGCTGCCCGGTTTGGTCGTGGTGATCCCCGGGAGCGGCGAGATGAGGATCATCCCGGTCTCGGTCATCCACCAGGTGTCCACGATCGGGCACCGGCTCCCGCCGATGTTCTCGTGGTACCAGAGCCAGGCCTCGGGGTTGATCGGCTCCCCGACGGACCCGAGCAGCCGCAGCGACCGCAGGTCGTGCTTCCGCGCATGCTCCGCGCCCCACTTCATGAACGTCCGGATCGCGGTCGGCGCGCAGTACAGGATCGAGATCTTGTACTTCTCGATGATCGACCACCAGCGGTCCTTGTCCGGGAAGTCCGGCGTCCCTTCGTACATCACTCCGGTGACGCCGTTCGCGAGCGGGCCGAACACGATGTAGCTGTGGCCGGTGACCCAACCGATGTCGGCGGCGCACCAGAACACGTCGCTGTCCTTCGTGTCGAAGATGTACTTGAGCGTCGTCGCGACGCCGGTGAGGTACCCCGCCGTGGTGTGGACGATGCCCTTCGGCTTCGCCGTGGTGCCGGACGTATAGAGGAGATAGAGCATGTGTTCCGCGTCGAGCGGCTCGGCCGGGCAGTCGGCCTTCTGCTTCGCGACGATATCGTGCCACCAGACATCGCGACCCTCGGTCCATCCGACCTGCTGCTTGGTCCGCTGGACGACGAGGACCTTCTGGACCGTCGTGGTCTTGGCGACCGCGTCGTCGGCGTTCTTCTTGAGCGGGACGACGGTGCCCTTGCGGTAGCCCCCGTCGGCGGTGATCACGAGCTTCGCCTCCGAGTCGCCGATCCGTCCGGCGAGCGCCTCGGCGGAGAAGCCCCCGAAGACGACCGTGAACGGCGCGCCGATCCGGGCGCAGGCGAGCATCGCGACGGGCAGCTCCGGGATCATCGGCATGTAGATCGCGACCCGGTCCCCCTTGGCGACGCCCAGCTCTTTCAGCGCGTTGGCGCACCGTTGGGTCTCATCCAGGAGGTCCTGGTAGGTCAGGGTACGGGTGTCCCCTGGCTCCCCCTCCCAGTAGTAGGCGACCTTCGAGCCTTTGCCCGCCTTCACGTGCCGGTCGAGGCAGTTCTCCGAGACGTTCAGCTGGCCGTCCGCGAACCACTTCGCGTACGGCGCCTCCCACTCGAGGACCTTCGTGAACGGTTTCCGCCAGGCGAGCGTGCGGGCGTGCTCCGCCCAGAAGCCCTCGAAGTCCCGCTCGGCCCGCTCGTAGATCGCGGGATCGCTCGCGTTCGCCTGCCGGACGAACTCGGGCGGCGGCGCGAACGTCCGCGTCTCGCTGCCAAGCGTGTCGAGCGCGGAGCTTTGTGTCGTGTCGGTCGACATGTGCGGTCCCCTCCTGGCGGTCGGTGAGGAATCTAACGGCTAGAGCGCGGAGCGGCGGCCATCGCGGTAGGCGGAAAGGTGCGCCTGGTAGTGGTTGGGGACGGTCAGGAGCCAGCCGAAGCAATTCAGCGAGCCGTAGAACGGGTGGACGGCGGTCCGACCGGCATCCGGCTCGGCCGGGAACTCGGCCCGGAGGCGCTCAGCGACGGCGGCGGCCTTGTCGGCGAGCGACCCGATGCCGTCTCGGGTGACGCCGCCTGGCGCGGGCCGGGGCTGGCCCGTGTTCCCCGCAGCTTCCCCTGTGGCGAGCCTGAGGGCGATCAGCGTGACGCCCCGGTCGACGATGAGGAGGTGGATGGCGATCTGCCCGAGTCCCCAGTTGTCGGCTGTCCCGGCGAGTAAGTCGCCGTCGGTCGTCTCGTCCACCAAATGGAGGAGGGAGCGACGTCCGTCGGCCGCCACGGCGGTCACGAGGCGGATGGTTTCCTTGATCCACTCGGGCCGGTCAGGGGGGTTATCCACGACGGTGAGCGACATCGGCGAACATAGTGCCTCGGCGCAATGCACAATGCAGCGGAAATACGCCCGAATGGGCTTATGTGGAGGATCGGCAGGGTGGCCTCAATGACGAAGTCGCAAACGATGGCGACGCTCGCGGAGAAGACCGGACTTTCGAAGAAGCAGACGAACGAGTTCCTGGATGAGCTGTGCAACCTCGCGTACAAGGAAGCGAAGAACGGCTTCACGATCCCGGGCCTTGGAAAGCTCGTGATCGTCGATCGCAAGGCGCGTCTTGGCCGCAACCCGGCGACTGGCGCCGAGATCAAGATCCCCGCGAAGCGCGTCCTCAAGTTCCGCATCGCCAAGCAGGCGAAGGACGCGACCATGGCGAAGCCGAAGGGCAAGTAGCCGCGCGGTTCCCAGCACTTATCTGACGCGAGCGAGGTCTTTCATCGCATGAGCGGGCCGCACATCGCGGAGCTCTCGGTGAAGGACCTCGCTCTCGTGTCGGAGCTCCGCCTGGAGCTGCTGCCCGGCCTCACCGTGCTGACGGGCGAGACCGGCGCCGGAAAATCGATGCTCGTCGACGCGCTGCTTGCCGCGACGGGTGGCCGGGTCGCCTCGGGCATGGTCCGCGAAGGCGCGGAGCGCGCGAAGGTCGAGGCGGTGTTCGCTGGCGCCGGCGACGACGAGCGCGTCCTCGCACGAGAGATCCAGCCCGGACGCTCGCCGGCGCGCCTGAATGGCGAGACCGTCCCGCTCGCGAAGCTCGCGGAGGCCGGGAGCGAGCTCGTCGCCATCCACGGGCAGGGCGAACAGCTCCGCCTCGCGCGTCCCGCGGTACAGCGCGACCTGCTCGACGCGTATGGCGGTCACGACCGGCTGCGCGAGGCGGTCTCGTCCGCGCATCGGGCGCTGGGCGACATCCTGGCCGAGCGGGGATCGCTCGGCGGCGATCCGCGCGAGCGCGCACGGCGTCTGGCGCTGCTCGAGCATGAGGTGAACGAGATCGACGCGGCGAACATCGGTGCCGAGACGGAGGCCGCGCTCACGGCCGCGCTCACGGTCGCGCGATCCGCCGAGCGGCTGCGCGCGAGCGCGGCGTCCGTGTACGACCTGCTGGTCGGCGAACGCGCCGCGGCCCGCGACCGCCTTGCGCTCGCGGCACGCGAGCTGACCGCGGCCGCCGAGCTCGATATCCGGCTGGCGGATCAGGCCGCGCGCCTCGCCGCGTCGGTCGACGAAGTCACCGACCTCGGCGCGGACCTGCGCCGCTATGCGGAATCGATCGATGCCGACCCTCGTGAGCTCGCGGACCTCGAAGCGCGGAACGACGCCCTGGCCGAGCTGAAGCGAAAGTACGGACCGTCGCTCGCGGACGTCGTCACCTACGGCGACCGCGCGCGTCGGGAGCTCTCGGACGTGTCGTCGCAAGAGGAGCGCCTCGCCCGCCTCGACGCGGAGGAGCGCTCCGCCCGCGAGGCCCTCGGCGTCAAGAGCGCGACGCTCCACGCGGCACGCGAGAAGAGCGTGAAGAAGCTCGCGAAGAACGTTGAGCGGGAGCTCGCCGATCTCGGGCTCGACCGCTGCCGTTTCACCATCGCGCTCGAGCCGATCGAGCCGGACACGAGCGGCGCCGATCGCGTCGGATTCCGGATCGCGCCGAATCCGGGCGAGCCGTTCGCGCCATTGCAGGAGATCGCCTCGGGCGGCGAGCTCTCGCGGATCATGCTCGCGCTCGAGGTCGTGCTCGCCGAACAAGATGAGACACCGGTGCTCGTCTTCGACGAGGTCGACGCCGGTGTCGGCGGGCGGCTCGGTGAGGTCGTCGGGCAGGCGCTCTGGTCGCTCGCGCGCCGGCATCAGGTCCTCTGCGTCAGCCATCTCGCGCAGGTCGCGGCGTATGCGGACGTCCACGTGAAGGTGCGCAAGGAGGTCCGCGGCGGACGCACCCACGTCACCGCCGAACGTCTCGACGCGCGAGAGAGCGTGATCGAGCTCGCGGCGATGCTCGGCGCGGGCGGATCGTCGAAGTCGCTCGCCGCCGGCGCGCGCGAGCTGCAGAGCGGCGCCGCGGTGTGGAAGTCGGGCTCTAGAGGGCGCTGAGCTCCTTCGCCAGCGGCGCGAACGCCTCGATGTGCTCGCCGCGAACGTTGAAGTAGCTGACCCCGAAGGCCTCACGGACCCGGAGGAGCTGCGTTCGCATCTCGCTGAGCGAGCCGACCAGGAAGAAGGGCGACCGCTCGATCATCTCCGCGGGCGCGCCGTCCATCCGTTTCGCGAGCTCGGCGATCCCAGCGGCGCGATCGTCGGTCACGGTCAGACCGAACACGAGCGTGTTCAGCTCGACGTCCCGGCCCGCCAGGAGCCGGCGGACGTACGCGAACCGATCCACCGCGGTCTCCCATGAGTACGCGGCGCGGTCGGGTGCGCCGTCGCGCCGCGTGCGCGGCACGACCCCGATGATGTCGGCTTCGTCGACCGCGAGCCGGAGGATCCGGTCCCCACCACCCGCGACCAGGATCGGCGGATGCGGCCGCTGGACGGGCTTCGGGCCGCTGTGGGCGGCCTCATGCCGGTAGTACCGGCCGGCGTGTGTGACCGTCTCCTCGGCCCAGAAGCGTTTGAGGAGCGGGACCGCCTCGGCCAACCGCTCGACCCGGACCCGCGGTGGGTCGTACGCGATCCCGAGGCTGCCGTTGTCCCGATCGTGCCAGCCGGCGCCGATCCCGAGCTCGAGCCGGCCGTTCGAGATCACATCGACGGTCGCAGCCTCGCGGGCGAGCAGCAGCGGGTTGCGAAAGTCGTTGTCCAGCACGAGCGTGCCGACACGCAGGGTCCTCGTCGCGGTCGCCGCCGCGGCGAGCGCCGGGAGCGGCGAGAGCCCGTTGCCGACCACGTGATCGGCCATGACGAGGCCGCCATAGCCGATGGATTCGAGCCGCCGCGCGAATGACGGCCAGTCCGATCCGGCCGGCGGCGCGCCGGCCTGCACGGTGAACCGGAATCGCCGGAGCGCGCCCATGGGATCGCAGGCTAGCGTTCGAGCGGACCGGGCCTCTTACGCGGGGCTATCGATCAGGCTGCCGCCACGTACCGCGCTGTCACTCACGACACGCTCCGATCCGAGAGGTCATCGTCGGCGGGCGGAGCGATCTCCGCCAGGTCGAGCCGACCGTCCTCGTATGGGGCGGTGGGGAGCGCGAGCGTGAACACGCTGCCGGCGCCGGAGCTGGCCTCAAGCCAGAGTCGGCCACCCTGACGCTCCGCGAGCCGCCTGCTGATGTGGAGGCCAAGCCCAGCACCAGGCACGTTGCGCGCGGTCGACGTCCGGTAGAACGGAGTGAACAACCGGCCGCGCTCGTCCTCGGGAACGCCGTGACCGTGATCCGCGAACCGGACCTCGACCTCCTCGCCCTGCACCGTCAGTGTGACCTCGATCGGCGTCTCCGGCGCGCTGTACTTGAGCGCGTTGCTCAGAAGGTTGTCGAGGATCTGGGCGATCCTGACCGGATCGCCGCGCACCGGCACGGTGCCATGCGGCCACGCGAAGCTGATCCGCCGGTCCGCACCGTCCCCGTGGAGGGCGATGGCCTCGACGATGGCGGCGGCCAGATCGAACACCGCCACATTGAGGTTCAGCCCCTTCGAAGCGAGACCGGCGGAGTCCAAGAGCTCGCCGATGAGCCGCGCCATGCGGTCCACCTGGGCGAGCGCGGTGTCGATCGCCCGTCGCTCGCGTCCCGGATCGCTCCCGATCTGCCGCCGCCCGAGCTGCAGCTGGCCTCGGATCACCGTGAGCGGCTGACGCAGCTCGTGCACGACGGTGCTGAACAGGTCGGTCTCCGGCCACTCACGGGCGACCTGCGCGCCGCTATTCGGGAACGGGATCACGTTCTCGCCCACGGGGCCGACCGCGTCTTGTGCGCCCAATCGCTTCCTCCGCCGAGTAACCAAGCGAACGGTGGCAGGAAGAGGCCCGAGGCGCATGACGGTTCCGTAATCCCGGGCCACAGGCGCGGCCGAGTGGGCCGAGATCGGCGGGCTAGGGCGGAGTCACCTCGGTGCCCGCCGCGGTCACGAAGCGGTACCCGGTCCCCGGCACGGTCTCGATGTACCGCGGTTTGTGCCAGTCGTTCTGGAGCTTCGCGCGGAGCGCGCGGACGTGCCGGTCCACGACGTTGCTCTCGATGACGAAGTCGGTGCCCCAGAGCGCGTCCAGGATCTGCTCTCGAGTGAGGACGCTCCCGGCGTTCGCGGCGAGAAGGTACAGGAGCGCCTGCTCGAGCGAGGTCAAGTGGAGCTCGTGGTCTCCGGCGAGGACCTTCCGGTTCAAGACATCGATCTCGAGGTCGCCGATCCGCAGCCTTGGGACCAGCTCGCCGGCGTTGCCATGCGTCCGGCGGATGACCGCCCGCGCGCGAGCGACCAGATCGTCCGGCACGAAGGGAACGCCGATGTAGTCATCAGCGCCGCGTTCGAAGGCGTCCAGCTTTCCGCGCAGGTCGCTGCGCCGGGTGAGCGCGATCACGCCGATCGGACCCCCGGCCCGCGCCTCGTCGATGAGCTGGATGCCGGCACCTTCCTCGAGGTCGATATCGAGGAGCAGCAGGTGCGGCTTCCAGTCGGCGATCGCGGCGCTGGCACCCTTCACGGTCAGCTCGGACCGGCGGACATAGCTTCCATGTCGAAGGGTGAGGTCGACGGTGTTCGCGAGGGCACGGTCGCCGAGGGCGAACAGCACTCGGACGGGGCGCTCGGCACCTTTCACAGCGGGGGCCACCGCACGCGCTTGGGCCATGGACGGAATTTTACACCCGGCTGTCGTAGATCCTGACGCCGGTGCGGCTGCTCAGCGGCAGCGGCCAGTCGCGCGGATCCGCCCTGGTCAGGCCTCGATCCTCGCCGTTACCGAGCAGAACGAGCAGTCCGGCGAACGTCCCGACCGGCACCCCGATCCAGAGCAGGTCGACCGGCGTCGCGGTCCCCGGCTGTTCCGGACGAGGCGGGCTGGCGTCCGGCGGATCGGGCTCCACCTGATTGATACCGGAGCCGGTCACGGCGAGCCGGTAGTACGACGGCGGATCGTCGGAGCGTTCGGTGATGCGTGGCGTGTAACGCGCGACGGGCTGCCAGCGCTCGACCAATCGATCGAGCGCATCGCTCTGCCCCTCGTGCCCGTCGGTCCGCTCTCCGGGATGCAGCGCGCGCATCGTGGCGACGTCGCGCCGATCGTCGACGCTCACCAAGAGCGGGACGCCGGGTTCGATCCCGTCGTCAAGGGTCGCAACGAGCTGCGCGGCCAGGCCCGCGCTGTCCGCGGCACGCAGCCGGAACTCCTGGAGGACGAGCGCGTTGACTCCGTCGTCGATGGACATGCCGCTGACTGTGACCCTCGCCCAGCCACTCGGCATGACGTGGGCGTCATGCTCGCGACGATGGGCCGGCGCGCAAGGACCGCGCGGCGGGGTGGCCGCGCGGTCCTGTTCAGGCCCGATCCGGGTCAGCGGTCGACCGGGACGGACCTCCGCGGTCGAAGGATCAGCGCACCGATCGCGACCAGGATGATGCCGGCGAGCGCGAACGGGGTCGATCCGTCGAGCGTGCTCGTTGACGGCAGGGTCTGGGCCGGTAGCACCGCGACGGGCGGCGTTGGGGTCGCGGTC
>DATCOD010000055.1:0-2838 GCA_036564905.1 Candidatus Limnocylindria bacterium | reverse complement strand
ACGTCCACGTCTTCGACGATCGCGGCCGGCTCCGGTCGCGGCGCCTGCGGGACGGCCATCGGCCGCGGGACCGGCTGGGCCGGCGCGATGTTGTAGCTCGACGGCGGCGCGACGTACGGCCGCTGCGGCGCGGGAGCCGGCTGAGACCACGACTGCTGCGCAGCGGGAGCCGCGACGGCCGGCGTCGTGATGTTTGACGGGGGAGGCGGCGTCGTCGAGGACGGCTGTTGAGCCGGCGATACGTAGGCGCTGGAAGGGGCGACGAATGGAGCCGGCGAGTTAGCCGGACGAGGCGACGGCGACTCCACCGTCTGCACGGCCGGTGTGGCCGTCGCCCGCAGCTCCGCGACCAGCTCCTTGAAGACACCGCGGAGCGCGTCAGTCGCCGCGGTGCGCATCTCGGACATCGGGAAGGCCGCGACGACGGGCGCTGAGGCGTTCGTGATCGAGGCATCATCGATCGCGCGGCGCAGGGCATCGCGCTCGATGCGGATGGATTCGAGCTCGGCCACGGCGTCGGGCCGCTGCGCGCGCGCCTCCTGGGCGATCGCCTCGGCGCTGACCCGGGCCCGTTCGCGGACCTGGTTCGCGGCGCGGAGCGCGGCGGCGAGGCTCTCCTGGACCTGGGCGTCGAAGTCCTCGTAGACGGCGATGCGCCTGCGGGCGGCCTCGAGCTCGCCTTCGAGCTGCGCGACCCGGAGCGAAAGCTCGCGCACGCGGGTCGCGAGCGAGCCGATCATGTCGTCGGCAGCGAGCGGCGTGCTGTCGCCGGGTCGACCAGGCTCAGCCAACGGTGCACCCTTCTGTCTGCCGTCGCCCCGCCCGTCCAGTGGCGAAACGCGGCCGCATGAACAGCTGTCGCGGCACGCGACCGTTCGTGGGGGCAAGCGTACACAACAGGCGCAACGAAAAGAAGGTCAGCGCCGCGTGACCCGATCGAACCAGCTCGGGAGTCGCCCATGGACGATGCCCCCGCGAAGCGCTTCAAGCAGGTCGTCCGGGCCGCTGAAGTCCGCGCATTCGAGGTACGCGCGCCCCAGATCCGAGGGCTGGTGGGCGTCGCTTCCGACCGCGCCGGGGATGTTCCGTTCCTTCGCGAACGCGGCCGCGCGCCGGTTGTCGGCGCCGGAGGCCTCGCGCGCGTTGAAGATCTCGATCATGTCGATCTGCGGCCAGAGGCGATCGAGGGTCTCGCGTCGCAGGTGGAACGGCCGGTTGTGGCTGAACGGGTGCGGCACCGACACGAGCCCGCCCTGCTCGTGGATGCGGGCGATCGTCTCCTCGGCCGAGCGGTCGCGCTCGACCGGCCGGTCGAGGAACAGGCCGATGAGCTCACCCTCGCGCGTGGAGACCTCTTCGCCCACGACCACCCGGAAGCCCTCGGCGCGCTCGCGAAGCCGGAGCGCGCCCTCGATGGTGTTGTGGTCCGTGGCGCAGACGACATCGAGCCCCGCCGCACGGATGGCCGCGGCCTGGTCGGCGATCGGCGTCGTGCTGTCCGGCGAGAACTCGCAGTGCGTGTGCAGGTCGAGCCGGATCCCCGCGCCCTCAGGCATCGGTGACGACATCCGCCCGCTGCAGCCAGACGACGAGCGACTCGATGCCGTCCGGCTGCGCCGCGGCGAGGTCGTCGAGCGCGGCGGCGAACCCGGCGCTGCCATCAGGAGTCCGCGCGAAGCGACGCGGGTTCACCAGGATGATCCCGCCGTGCGCCTGGCCCCGCTCCGACAGGCTCGCGGCGATGCCGGCGAAGTCCCGCGCGTTCTCCGTCACGATCGCCCGATGCTCCTGCGCGGCGAGCGCAAGGAGGGCCGCGTCGGGGCGGCCGAGCAGGTCGGGGCGGGCCTTCACTGACTCGGCATCGTGGCCGTGATCACGCAGGACCTGGGCGAACCGCGGCGGGTACATCTCATCCAGCAGGAGCCTCAGGCGCGCTCTGCCAACCAGGCCGCCTCGAGGCGGTCGGCATCCTCCCGGGCCCGGCGCCCCTCCTCGTCGATCTCCTCGGGTAGCTCGCGGTAGTACGCGAGGGCCGCGCGCACGTCCGCGAGCTCGAGCTCATACGACGCCGCCACCGCCGCCTCTTTTTTTCCGCTCGCGCGCCACGCCTCCACCACGGTGCGGATATCGAGGCGTGGGCGCGACCGCAGCGATGCCCGCCGCCCGCTCGGATGCTCCATGAATGTGATCCGGGGATGGCGGTCCAGCCGCACGCCTTCGGTCACATAACGCCGCGCCAGCTCGCTCTCGGACACCCGACGCACGCGGGCCTCATCGCGCAGCCGCTTGCGCGTGCCGGCGTCGACGCGGAACGAGAAATGGGTCCGCTCACCGCTCATGTACCACATGGTACAACAGCGTGGTACAGCGGGGTGGTCGCGCCGCCGTTAGGGCTGGGCGCTGCCCTGGAAGGTGATGGTGCCCGCGCCGACGGTCACGCCCGTCACCTGCAGCTTCGCGGGCAGGACCTGCGCGATCGCGCCCTCGACCGCGGCGACGATCGACCCGCGCGCCGCATCGGGCAGCCCGACACCACCCATCGTCGCCGAATCCAATCGCACGATGACCCGGCCCCCGTCCACTGCGGGCGTCGTCGAGACCGCGAGCTGCGTCGTGACGAACAGGACCTTCGTGGCCGCGGTGAGCTGCGCGCTCCCTGGGACCAGATGGACGACCGGATCGGAGAGCGTCATCCCGGCGATCGTCTGCGGGAACGAGCGCGCGGCGGCGGCGGTGAGCTCCTGCTCGCTCAGGCTGAACGAGACCGGCACGGCCGTGCCGGTGCGCTGGGCCTGCGCAAGCGCCGCTGCGCCCGCGGCGAGGCCGACGGCTGGAGCC
>DATCOD010000054.1:0-59202 GCA_036564905.1 Candidatus Limnocylindria bacterium | reverse complement strand
GGATGGCGCGGCCGTTCGCTCGCTCAGCTGGTCGAAGCGTGGCGATCTCATCGGCGCGGCCGACCGCGGCGGCACCGAGCTCCATCAGCTGTACGTCGCGCGCAGCGACGAGCGGGTCGAGAAGCTCTCGTGGAGCGACGGCGAGCGCGTCCAGCGGCTGCTCTCGTGGAATGCGGTCTCACCTGACGGGAAGCGCGTCGCGTTCTCGTCGAACGCTCGGCAGCCCACCGACATGGACGTCGTCGTCGAGGACATCGAGACGGCCACGGAGCGCGCGCTCGTGACCGGGCCGACCTGGAACGTCGCCGGCGGCTGGTCGCCCGATGGGCGGGCGCTCCTGGTCATGCGCGTGCAGGCGAACACCGACCAGGATCTGTTCGTCGTCGATCCGGCGTCGGGCGCGATGCGGCAGCTGACCCGGCACGAAGGCGATGTCTCCAACGTCCCGGCCGGATGGCTCGCCGATGGCCGGCCGCTCGGCATCACCGATCACGAGCGCGAGCATCTGTACCTCGCGGCGTACGACGCGAGCACCGGGAAGCGCGAGATCGTCGACGCGCCCGACTGGGACGTGGAGCTCGCTGTTTCGTCGGCCGACGGTCACGCGCAGATCTGGTCAGTCAACCTCGACGGGTACTCGACCCTTCGCTGGCAGCGTGACGGCACGCGCGGCGGCGAGCATGACCTCGCGGGCGTATGCGAGGACCTGATCGTCTCCGCCGACGGCCGGCTGGCGGCGTTCCACCGCACGTCCGCGACCGAGGCCCCGCAGCTCTGGGTCCTCGACCTCGCCACCGGTGCCGCGCGCATGGTGTTCGACACGACGCGCGCGGCTTCGTCGAGCGAGCTGGTCCAGCCGGAGCTCATCCGGATCAAGGCCGCCGAGGGCGACATCCCGTGCTTCGTCTACCGGCCGAAGGGTGCCGTGGGCCGCACGCCTGCGGTGCTCTACCCGCACGGCGGACCGGAGGGTCAATCGCGGCCGAGCTTCACGAGCTCGAGCGCGTATCTCCAGGCACTCATCGACCGCGGCTTCACCTTGGTCGTCCCGAACATTCACGGCTCGACGGGCTACGGCCTCGCATGGCAGAAGGCGATCCACCGCGACTGGGGCGGCATCGACGCGCGCGACCTGCGGGCGGTGGCCGACTGGATGGCCGCCGATCCACGGATCGACCCGAAGCGCCTGGCCGTGTATGGCGGCTCGTACGGCGGGTTCGCCACGCTGCTCTGCGTGACGACGATGCCGGAGCGCTGGAAGTGCGCCGTCGACGTGTTCGGCGTCGCCAACCTCGTGACGATGATCGAGCACGCGCAACCGAACTGGCGGCGGTTCCTGAAGCTCTGGATCGGCGACCTCGAGACCGACCGGGCGAAGCTCGTTGAGCGCTCGCCGATCACGCATCTGGACAAGGTGCGCTGCCCGATGCTCGTCGTGCAGGGCACGAACGATCCGCGCGTCCCGAAGGAGGAGTCCGATCAGGTCGTCGAGCGGCTGCGTGCGCGCGGCATCCCGGTCGAATACATGGTGTTCGAGGACGAGGGCCACGGGTTCACGAAGCGCGCGAACTCCGACCGGGCGCACGCGCGGGTCGTCGACTTCTTGACGCAGCAGCTGGCCTAGCGCAGGGCCACGCGCCTCACGTAGCGCGTGGCGTACACCTCATCGCCCAAGCTCAGGATCTTGTTGTCCACCCAGCCCGTCGGCAGCATCGCCGCCTGGACGTCGTCCCAGGACAACAGGCCCGGCCGCAGGAACGGCTTCTTCCACACCGCGATCCAGATCGCGCCCTCGGTGCTCGTGACGCGCACCAGCTCGGACGCGAGCACGTTCACGCCGATCGGCTCGAGCGCGAAGCAGAGACAGAGGCCGAACCGTCCCGCGCGGTACGGCAGCGGCAGCTCGAGCTCGGCGCGGTCGAGCTGGCCGGCCAGGTGCTCGATCGGCCGGTCGTACGCGGCGATGTCGCCGATCCGCACGGCGGGCAACGCGGCGGGGATCCCGAGCTTCGGGACGACCTGATCGGCCGCGCGGAGTCCCTTGGGCCGTGGCACGCCGCCAGTATCGGCTGGAACCGAGCCGGAACGCCGCTTGCATCACCGGTCCGTATGGCGCTGACCGAGCGGCGAGCCCGTCCGATCCTGATCGTCGATGACGACAAGGACACCTTGGCCGCGGAGCGCGCGGTCCTGGCCGAAGGAGGGTTCTCCGTCCTCGAGGCGCACGACGGCGCCGAAGCGCTGCTCGCGCTCTCCGCCGAGACGCCGGCGATGATCGTGCTGGACGTGAACATGCCCGGGATCGACGGCCCCACGTTCGCGCGCGAGCTGCGCACGAGATTGCGGCACGTGCCGCTCGTCATCGTCACCGCGGCGCCGGACCCGAAGCGCGAGGCCGACCGCTGCAACGCCGAGGCGTACCTCGCGAAGCCGTTCCACGCCGATGACCTGCTCCGTCTCGCGCGTCGGTTCTCGACCTAAGTAGCATCGGCCCGTGACCGCGAGGCTCCTCGTGAAACAGGCCGACGGCGTGCGCGAGCGTGCGCCGTCGGAGCTCTCCGACCTGCGCGGGACGCCGGCCTGGTTGGACGTGGTCACCCCAGGCGACGCCGAGATGGCCCTCATCGCGGACGAGCTCGGCCTCCACCCGCTCGCCGTCGAGGACGCGCGCTCGCGGCACGAGCGACCGAAGGCCGACGCGTACGACGGCTACTACTTCATCACGTTCACGGCGCTCGAGGCGAAGAGCCCCGGTGCGCTGCGCATGGAGGTCTTCTCGATCTTCGCGTTCGCGGACGTGGTGGTCACCGTCCGCGCCGGGAGCTGGCCGGCGCGCGACGATGTCGAGAAGCGCTGGCGCGAGGGACGGCTCCCGTCCGCGGGGATGCTCCTGCACGCGCTCCTTGACACGACGGTGGACGGCTACTTCCCGATCATCGACGACTACGGAGAGCGCGCCGACATCCTCGAGGGCCTCATCCTCCAGGACACGAATGGCGACGCGCTCCGGACGTCGCTGGCCGAGCTCTTCCTTTTGAAGCGCGATCTGCTCCGCGTCCGCAAGCTCATCGCGCCGGAGCGCGAGGTG
Organism: Candidatus Limnocylindria bacterium; assembly: GCA_036564905.1. Lineage (GTDB taxonomy): Bacteria > Chloroflexota > Limnocylindria > P2-11E > P2-11E > UBA4735. The sequence continues at coordinate 56,114 of DATCOD010000054.1, read as the reverse complement.
CTCCAGGTGCTGAGCCGCGGAGACGTCGGCTGTTACGGGCCCGAGGATCGGCGGTACTTCCAGGACGTGTACGACCACGTGGTCCGTGTGACCGACGAGATCGACACGCTCCGTGACCTCGTGAGCAACATCGTGGATGCGAATCTCGCCGCGGTGTCGAATCGGCTGAACGAAGTGATGAAGGTCCTCACCGCGCTCGCGACGATCCTCCTGGTCATGACCGTCGTGACCGGCTTCTTCGGCCAGAACTTCGTTACCTTCATCCCATACGGCTCCGCGGTCACCTTCTGGGGGTCGATCGCGTTCATGGTCGTAGCCGCGCTGGCTCTGGCCGCGTACTTCCGCCGGAAAGGCTGGCTCTAGCCGGTTCCGGGCGCCCGCCCGCCGACTCGCGCCACACGCGTTTTGCCCATAGACTGAGCCTGCTTTGGCCGCACTCCGCACCCCGGGTGGAGCGCGTTGAACGCGGCGATCCTGGGCCAGGTCGGACTCACAATCGCGGTCCCCATCGCGTTAGGTGCCTGGCTCGGTGTGAAGCTCGATGCCGCGCTAGGTACCTCTCCCTGGGGCCTCTTGGGTCTGATCTTCGTGGGGATGGCGGCCGCGGCGGGAGGCGTGGCGGTCCTGATCAAGCGATTCGCGGAGGAGAACCCGGTGACGCCGTCGAGCGAGCGCGCGCGCGAGGCCGGCCGTCGGTGGCAGGCCGAGCAAGATGAAGAAGAGCGCACGCGCGAGGAAGGTCGCTAGTGGATTTCCTGTTCCCGAACGGGTTCAAGTTCCCGGACATCCCGAAGGCGTTCACGCTCACCGGCGAGCCGATCTTCACGATCGGCCCGGTCAGCTATACGAACGCCCACTTCACGATGCTCCTCGTGATCATCCTGCTCTCGACGTTCGCCTTCCTTTCGACCCGGCATCTGCGGGAGCAGCCCACCGGACTCCAGAACGTCGCGGAGCTGCTCGTCCAGGGGTTGGGTGATTTCGTGGTCAGCATCGGCGGGCCGAAGGCGATGAAGTATCTGCCGCTCTTCGGCACGCTCTTCCTGTTCATCGTGCTGTCGAACTGGCTGTCGGTCGTGCCGTTCGTCGGCCAGGTCGGGTGGCTCCACTCGCCGACCGCGGACTACCACATCACGTTCGCCATGGCGTTCGTCTCCTGGCTCGCCTATCAGACCGAGGGCTTCCGCAACCTCGGGCCCTCCTACCTGAAGCGCTGGTTCAACTTCAGCGGCTTCAAGGACGGCCCGTTCATCGGCGCGATCTTCATCCTCGTCGGTCTGATCGAGCTGTTCAGTGAGATCTTCCGGATGCTCACGCTGACGCTCCGTCTCTGGGGCAATGTGTTCGGGGGCGAGATCATGCTGACGGTCATGAGCGCGCTGCTCCTGGTGCCGGGGCTCGCGCTCCCGTTCGTCGGGCTCGAGGTCTTCATCGGTCTCGTGCAGGGCCTGGTATTCGCGCTCCTCGTGCTCATGTACTTCGTGCTCGCGATCGAGTCGCACGACGAATCGCACGAGGAGGGGAGTCACCGCGATACCGACCGCGTCGCGCTCGAAGAGCAGCATCCCGAACCTGTCGCAGCCTGACGCACGTTCGCGCACCAAAAAGACGCGCGTAGCGAATGAAAAAGGGGTAAATACAAAAATGGACTTTCAGGGTCTTGCCGCCGGCCTCGCCGTCGGCCTCGGCGTCATCGGTCCGGGTCTTGGCATCGGCATCCTCACCGCGAAGTCATCCGAGGCGATCGGCCGTAACCCCGACGCAGCCGGCGCGATCCGTACGAACATGATCCTCGGCGCGGCGCTCGCCGAAGGCCTCGGCATCCTCTCGTTCGTGCTCGGCATCCTGCTCTGGACGAAGATCGTCTAGATGCAGCTGGGCATCCTCGCCGAAGGCGGACTGACCGTCCAGCCCTACTGGGTGCTGGTCGCGATCGTCCAGTTCCTCGTCCTGTTCTTCCTGTTGCAGAGATTCCTCTGGGGTCCGATCCAGAAGACACTGCAGGCGCGCGCCGACCGGATCCGCGAGGGGCTCGAGACCGCGGAGGCCGCCAAGCGCGAGCGCGCGCAGATGCAGGTCGAGGTCGAGCGGCTCCTCGGCGAGGCGCGCCGCGAAGCCTCGGCGATCGCGGAACGGACCACGAAAGCGGCCGAAGCCGCGGCCGCGGAGATCCGCGCCCAGGCGAAGATCGAGGGCGACCGGCTCCGGGAGCGCGCCCGCGTCGATGCGGAACAGCTGCACCAGCAGGCACTCTCGCAGCTGCGCGGCGAGGTGGCCGCCATGGCGGTCCTCGCGGCCAGCAGGATCCTCGGCAAAGAGGTCGATCCGAAGAGCCATCAGGCGCTCATCGAGCGATCGCTCGATGAGGCCGGCCGCGAGCTCGGGAAGAGCAACTAGTGGCGCTGTCCGGATCCGCGCCGCGGCGCTACGCCGAGGCGATCCTCGATCTCGCGAAGGCGGAGAACGCGGTCGACGCCTATCGCGCGTCGCTCGACAGCCTCGCGGGTGGGATCACGCCCGAGGCCATCCGCGCGCTCCGGGACCCGGGCGTGCCGGTGAGACAACGGCTCGGCGCGATCGAGGCGGCCACGAAGGGCCAGCCGAAGGCGATCCGCGCGCTGCTGTTGCTCCTCGAGCAGCGTGACCGCATCGCGCTGCTGCCCGAGATCGCGCGCGCGTACGGCGATCTCGTCGATCGTCGGGCTGGGATCGTGACGGCGAAGATCACGACCGCGGTCGCGCTCGATGAGCCGCAGCGGCAGGCGTTCGTGAAGCGTCTGGAGTCGGCATCCGGCCATCGGATCAAACCGAGCTTCGCCGTAGACGAGACGTTGATCGCCGGCGCCCAGATCCAGCTCGGTGATCACCTCGTCGATTCGTCCGTGCGAGCCCAACTGAACGCGCTCCGTCAAAGTCTGGCTGGGAATTAGAGGGGGAAAATGCCATCTACCGCCTCGGAGATCACCGACATCATCAAGGCCCAGATCAAAGGGTTCGAAGGTCAGGCCGAGTCCGCCGACGTCGGCACGGTCGTTGAGATCGGCGACGGCATCGCCCGGATCCACGGGCTCGCGGGCTGCATGGCCTCCGAGCTCCTCGACTTCGGCAAGGACGTCTTCGGGCTCGCGTTCAACCTCGAAGAGGACACCGTGAGCGCGATCATCCTCGGCGATTACACGGGCATCGAGGAAGGCGGCGTGGTCCGCACCACGGGTCGGATCGTGCAGACCGGCGTCGGCCCGCAGCTCATCGGCCGGGTCGTCGACCCGCTCGGTCGCGCGCTCGACGGCAAGGGCGAGATCGTCTCGAAGGAGTTCCGCGCGGTCGACGTCGTCGCCCCGGGCGTCATCACGCGGCAGAACGTCGACACGCCGGTCCAGACCGGCATCAAAGTCATCGACTCGATCACGCCCATCGGCCGCGGTCAGCGCGAGCTGATCATCGGAGACCGCCAGACCGGCAAGACCGCGGTCGCGATCGACACGATCATCAACCAGAAGGGCCAGGACCTCATCTGCATCTACGTCGCGATCGGGCAGAAGGAATCCTCGGTCGCGAAGATCGTCGCGACGCTCGAGGAGCACGGCGCGATGGAGCACACGATCGTGGTCGTCGCCGGCGCGTCCGACCCCGCGACGCTCCAGTACCTCGCGCCGTTCGCCGGCTGCGCGATGGGCGAGTACTTCCGCGACAGCGGGAAGGACGCGCTCGTCGTGTACGACGACCTCTCGAAGCACGCCTGGGCGTACCGTCAGGTATCGCTCCTCACCCGGCGCCCGCCGGGCCGCGAGGCCTACCCCGGTGACGTCTTCTATCTGCACTCCCGCCTGCTCGAGCGGGCCGCGCGCCTGAACACCGAGAACGGCGGCGGCTCGTTGACCGCCCTCCCGATCATCGAGACCCAGGCGAACGACATCGCCGCATACATCCCGACGAACGTCATCTCCATCACCGACGGCCAGATCTACCTGGAGACCGACCTGTTCAACCAGGGCATCCGGCCACCCATGAACACCGGTCTGTCCGTTTCACGGGTCGGCGGGGACGCCCAGACGAAGGCGATGAAGGCGGTCGTGCGCGGCCTCCGGGCGGACATCGCGCAGTACCGCGAGCTCGCGGCCTTCGCGCAGTTCGGCTCGGACCTCGACAAGGCGACCCAGCAGCAGCTCCGCCGCGGTGAAAAGACGATCGAGGTGATGAAGCAGCCGCAGTACCAGCCGCTCTCGCTGGTGAAAGAGGTCGCGATCATCTTCGCCGTCACGAACGGCTACCTGGACGACATCCCGACCCCGAGGGTGAAGGACTTCGAACGTGACCTCTTCCGCTTCATGGAGACGCAGTACCGCGCGCTCGCGGACAAGATCTCCACGGAGAAGAAGTTCGACAAGGAGATCGAAGCCCAGGTCCGAACGATGATCGAGGAGTTCAAGAAGACCAACTCGTACGCCGAGGCCTCGAAGGCGTAGATGCCAAGCGAACGAGATCTGCGCCGGCGGGCCCGGTCGATCAAGAACATCCAGCAGCTCACGCGGGCGATGCAGCTCGTTGCCGCATCGAAGATGCGTCGCGCCCAGGAGGCGGTGCTCGCCTCTCGCCCATTCGAGGAGAAGCTGCGGTCGGTCCTGAACGATCTGGCGCCCTACGCCGACCCGGAGCTCAGCCCGCTGCTGGCCCGGCGCGCGGTGAAGAAGGTGGCGGTCGTGCTCATCACGACGGACCGCGGGCTCGTCGGCCCGATGAACGTCAACCTGGTCCGCGCGACGACGCGGTTCATCGCCGACAAGCCGGCCCCGACGTACATCGCCGTCGGGCGCAAGGGCATCAACGCGCTGCGCCGGATGCGCGCGCCGGTCACCGCGGAGTTCCCGAACATCCCGGACCGTCCGACCACCGCCGACACGAACGCGATCGCCCGCGCCGCGGTCGACGAGTTCACCAGCGGCAACGTGGACGAGGTGCACCTCGCCTTCACGCGCTTCGTCAACACGCTCCGGCAGGAGCCGACCATCCGCCGCCTGCTGCCGCTCGAGCCGGAGACCGAGCGCGCGAATGAGGCCACCGTCCAGTACCTGTTCGAGCCGGACCCGGCCGAGGTGATGAACCAGATCGTGCCGCGGTTCATCGAGGTCGCCGTGTACCAGGCGGTCCTCGAGTCGAAAGCCTCGCAGTTCTCCGCGCAGATGGTCGCGATGCGCAATGCGACGGACGCCGCCGGTGACCTCATCGATGACCTCACGCTCGCGGCGAACAAAGCGCGACAGACCAGGATCACCAAAGAGATGTTGGAGATCGCCAGCGGTGCTGAGGCGATGAAGGGATAGTGAGATGGCAGTAGAGACGCGAAAGGCCACGGGCGCGGGAAAGTCCGGCGAAGCCGGAAAAATGGGCGAGATCGTCCAGATCATCGGCCCCGTCCTGGACGTGCGGTTCGAGGAGGGCGAGCTTCCCGAGATCTATCACGCCCTCACCGTGAAGCGTGACGACGGCGAGCTCGTCGTCGCGGAGGTCCAGCAGCACCTCGGCAACAACTGGGTCCGCGCCGTCTCGATGCAGAGCACCGACGGTCTGCGCCGCGGGATGCAGGCGGTCAACACCGGTGGCCCGATCAGCGTGCCGGTGGGCAAGGCGACATTGGGCCGCGTGTTCAACGTCGTCGGCGAGCCGATCGACGGCAAGGGCCCCGTGAAGGGCGAGCGCCGCGACCCGATCCATCGCCGGCCGCCGTCCTTCGCCGACCAGGCCACGACCGCCGAGATCTTCGAGACGGGGATGAAGGTGATCGACCTGATCTGCCCGTTCTTCAAGGGCGGGAAGTCCGCGATCTTCGGCGGCGCGGGCACCGGAAAGACGGTCGTCATCCAGGAGCTCATCCGCAACGTGGCCGCCGAGCACGGTGGCTACTCGGTCTTCTGTGGCGTCGGCGAGCGCTCGCGCGAGGGCACCCAGCTCCTCGGCGAGATGCGCGAGTCGGGCGTCATGGACAAGATGTCGATGGTCTTCGGCCAGATGAACGAGCCGCCGGGGGCCCGGCTTCGCGTCGCGCTCACCGGCCTCACGATCGCCGAGTACTTCCGCGACGTCGAGGGCCGCGACCTCCTCATCTTCATCGACAACATCTTCCGCTTCACCCAGGCCGGCTCCGAGGTGTCCGCGCTGCTCGGCCGGATGCCGAGCGCGGTCGGCTACCAGCCGACCCTGGCCACCGAGATGGGCGATCTCCAGGAGCGCATCACCTCGACGAAGAAGGGCTCGATCACCTCGCTCCAGGCCGTCTTCGTCCCGGCCGACGACTACACCGACCCCGCGCCGGCCACGACGTTCGCCCACCTGGACGCCTCGATCCGGCTCGAGCGCTACCTCACCGAGCTCGCGCTCTACCCGGCGGTCGACCCGCTCACGTCGACGAGCCGCGCGCTCGATCCGCTGGTCGTCGGTCAGGAGCACTACGACGTCGCGCGCGAGGTCCAGCGCGTGCTGCAGCGCTACAAGGACCTGCAGGACATCATCGCCATCCTCGGGATCGACGAGCTCTCCGACGACGACAAGGTCCTCGTCGCCCGCGCCCGCAAGATCCAGCGCTTCCTCGCCCAGCCGTTGAACGTGGCGAAGCAGTTCACCGGCCTCGACGGCGTGTACGTGAAGGTCCCGGACACCGTCCGCAGCTTCAAGGAAGTGCTCGAAGGCAAGCACGACGACCTGCCGGAGCAGGCGTTCTTCAACGTCGGCACGATCGAGCAGGCCCGCGAGAAGGCCGCGACGATGGCGAAGGCGAACGCGTAAGTGCCCATCCGGCTCGAGATCGTCACCCCCGAGCGCGCCGTCCTGACCGACGACGTGGATATGGTCATCGCGCCGGCGAGCGAGGGGTACGTCGGCATCCTGCCGCATCACGCCCCGCTCCTCACGACCCTCGGGCCCGGCGAGCTGCGCATCAAGAAGGGCGGTGTCGAGACCTCGCTCGCGGTCTTCGGCGGCTTCATGGACGTGCGCCCCGATCGGGTCGTGATCCTCACCGAGGCGGCCGAGCAGGCGGACGAGATCGACGAGTCCCGCGCCGAGGCCGCGCGCGCCCGCGCGCGCGAGGCGCTCCAGGCCGGTCCGGTCGGGCTCGAGGAGGCGCGTGCCCGGGCATCGCTCGAGCGGGCGATGGTCCGGCTCCGCGTCTCCGAGCGGCGCCGGCGGCGTGGCGTCTAGCCGCGCACGAGACCCGCGGTGAGGGTCGCGCGGTCGTTCGTGTGGCTTGCCATCTTGGCGCTGCTGGTCTCCGCCTGCTCCATCGACGCAGCTGAGCTCGCGGCGACGCCGGATCCGACGGTCAGCCCGGCCGACGTCGCCACGACCACGCCAGCACCCGTCGCGACGGAGGTGCCGGCGTCCGCGCCCACGTACAGCAAGCTGCGCGTGTTCGTCGCGAGCGAGACGACGGATCAGGTGTGGGTGCTCGAGGCCACGGCGCCGAAGGGCCAGTTCGCGCTGATCGGGAAGATCCAGGTCGGCCGGCTGCCACATCAGATGGCGGTGTCGCCCGACGGCCGGTTCGTGGCGGTGAACAACCGCCTGGCCGATACGACGTCGATCATCGATCCGGTCGCGATGAAGGAGATCGTGCGGATCAAGGTCGGACGGTCCCCGCACGGGATCACGTTCTCGCCGGACTCCAAGACGCTCTTCGTCGCCCACGAGCGTGACCCGTTCATCATGCGATTCGAGGTCGGGACCTGGAAGCCGCTGACCCCGTTGCTCGTCGGCGTGCCCCAGCACGTGCTCACCATCGGGACGAAGCGGCCGAACATCCTGCTGTTCACCGTGACGAACTCCCCGGAGCCGGATGACCTTCGTGCCTACGATCTCGTGACGAACACGATCACGAAGTTCAAGGTCCAGGACGTCCATGACGCGTACTACACGCCGGACCAGAGCGAGATCTGGTCCTCGTCCTCCGGGTTCATCGACAAGCCGTCGGACCGGATGGTCATCTACGACCCCGACACCTTCACGGTCAAGGAGGAGATCCACCTCGGCGCGAACCACTACCCGTTCCACACGACCAAGGAGAATCAGGACGGCATCTACTTCATGCCCGATAAGTCGCTCATGGTCCTGTCGGACCACAAGGGGCCCTCGCTCCTCTGGGTCGACTACAAGAGCCGGAAGATCGTGGCCGAGACGAAGGGCATCGGCGGCCAGCCGTTCCACACGACCTACGACCCGCTCGGCGAACGGATCCTCCTCACCACGAACGTCGACGGCATGGTGAATGTGATCGACGTGAATACGAAGCTCGTCGTGCAGAAGGTGCCGGTGCCGTTCTGTCACGGCATCGTGTCGGTCGGGATCCCCTAGCCGGCGGTACAGTCCGGCGATGCTCATGCGCGCGCTCGCGCTCCTGTTCAACGCGTTCCCGGTGCGGTGGCAGCGTCGCTTCATGACCGCGGCTCACGAGCGCTTCCTCGTTGGCGTCGTCGGGCTCGGGATCGACGCGCAGGGGCGCGTGCTCCTCGCACGGCACCGGTTCGGCGCGCCGCAGTGGCGGTTCCTCGGTGGGTTCCTCCACCGCCGGGAGCGCGTCCAGGATGCGTTGGCCCGTGAGATCCGCGAGGAGACCGGCCTGGCCATCGAGGTCGGGCCCGTGCTCGAGGTCGTCACCGGCTTTCGGTGGGCCCGGGTCGAGCTCGTGTTCGCGTTCCGGGTCGCCGGCGGGACCGAGGCGCTCACCGCGGAGGTCGCCGAGCTCGGCTGGTTCGCGCCCGACGGGCTCCCCGACGTGCGGGCGGATCAGCGCGGGCTCATCGAGCGGCACGTGGCGCGCGCGCGGGAGTGGGCGAGGAGCGCCTAGCAGAGCAGCGCGTTCACCTGATCCACGACGCCGTTGCTCTGCGCGAGGAGCGCGTTGTACGCGGCGACCTGGGTGCGTTCGCTCCCGACCAGTGCGTTGTACTGGGTGATCAGCGCCGTGTACGACGCGTAGACGTCCGGAGGCATGCCGTTCGGATATTTCGCCTCGAGGGCCTTGATCTGCTGGTTCAACGCGGCCAGGGACGCGTCGGTGGCATCGATCGCCGCCTTCGCGCTCGCGAGCTGATCCTTCAGTGTCGTGAGCTGCGCGATCAACGCGTTCTTCGAATCGATGCATGCGCTGCGCGCCGGAGGTGGGATCTGGGTGAACCCGAACGAACGGAGCTCCCGGTCGCTGAACCGGTTCGGGCAGCTCTCGACGCCGACGGCGAACACGATGCAGCTCACCGGGTGGTTCATGAGGCCGAATCGGTCCACGCCCTGCAGGAGCGGATCGGCGATCGCCGTCGCCCAATGCCCGTCCGCGGAGGCGTCCGGTCCCGTGCAGCACCAGATGTGGCCGAGCTCGTGGAGGGCGACGGCGACGAAGTTGTCGGCGGAGAGCGCCGCGCGGTCGTCGGCCGGGAAGAGGTAGATCGCCATCGAGCCATCGTCCGGCGATCGCGTGAGGAACGAATTCGTCCGGGCGGTCACGACGGTCAGCACGATGTCCGCCGGCGCGCTCGATACGAGGTCCAGCGTGCTGAGGCCTCGCGTCGCGGCGGACCACTCCGCGACGAGCGTCCGCGTGAGCTGCTCGACGTCGCGGTCGCGCGCTGCGGCGAGCGATGGATCCGGCGGCGCGGCGACGCCGTCGATCTGCTCGTTCAGGCCGGCCACCCTGATCCGCGCCGTGAATCGCGTCGCCGGGATTGGGTAGCCCGCGATCGCGAAGTCCGCGCTTGCGGTCCCCGTCGCCGTGCCGGCGCCGCACGTGACGACGTACCGGGCCGTCTGCTTCGGGAGCGCCGGCGCCGGGTAGGTGACCGAGACCGACCCCGATGCGTCCGCGACCGCGGGCACGGACGCCGGAGGGACGTCGCCGAAGTGCGGCGGGCCGACGTGCACTTCGATGGTGCACTGCGCGCCGGGTGCCGTCCGCGCGACGAGCCGGCCGTACGCGCTTTCGGTGATGCTGACGGACAGCGTGCTGCCGGTGGCGCTCGTCGCGACGACCGCGCCGGGCGCCGTCGCGCTCGCGCCGCACGCGGCCAGGACGACGCCGATGAGCGCCGCCCGGAGCCTCACTCCGGCGGGCGATCGCCGCCGAGGGCGGCCATGATCTCCTTGATGTGGCCGTAATGCTCGTACTCGTGCTCGAGCAGTCGGCGCATGACGCGGCGCGTCGTCCAGCGCCGACCCATGATCGTGTGATCGACCCAATCGCTCGGCTCCATGACGCTGAATCGCTGGAACGCGAGCCGGTGGACGGCCTGCAGGGCCGCGAATGGATTGGCGGGCCACTTCTCGAGCCGCGCGAGGAACGTCACGTCGGTCTGGAGCATGTGCTCGAGCGTCTCGCGCACGCTCCACATGGTCTCGGTCGGCTTCTGCTCCAGCTGTTCGGGTGACAGCCCCTTCATCAGGCTGATGAGCGCGGCCCGCGACGCCTCGAACTGGTGGAGGAAGTCGCGGATCTCGTGCTCCTCGAGCGGCCGGTCATCGCCGGGAAGCATCCCCGTCGGCGGCGCGTCCTCGACCGGCAGCGCGCCGGGGTCGACATCCTTGACGTGCTCGGTCGACACGCCGCGCGCCTCGAGCAGCTCGCGGTACGCGCGGAACGCCTTGCGCGTGTTCGCGATCGCCTGATCGCGCGTCGTCCCGGACGCGTTGCATCCGGGGAACGCGGGCACGTCCCCGAGCCAGTAGCCGTCGGAGGCCTGACGCACGTAGATGACCATGCCGCTCACGTCGCCATCCACACCTTCTGACCGCAATCGGGTCGCAACGATCGGACCGCGCCGTCGATGGAGATCGTGAGCAGCGTAGGGCCGCGCTCGATGAGCTCGATCACGACCCCGGGCCGCACTCCCTGCGAGTCGAGGTACTCGAGGAAGCCGTGCTCGTGCTCGTACTGATCGGGGATCCGCACGACCGCCGCGCGCTCGCCGCGGCCGAGCGTCTCGAGCGGCCGGGTCGGCGTCGCGGCGACGCCGGGCATCGGGTTGCCGTGCGGGCAGGTCTGCGGATCGCCGAGCACCCGCACCATCCGCGCCTCCATCTCAGGCGACATCGCGTGCTCGAGGCGCTCGGCCTCCTCGTGGGTCTTCCACCACTCGAACCCGAGCACCTCGACGAGGAAGCGCTCGGCGAGGCGGTGACGCCGGACCACCGAGTCGGCCTGGAGCTTCCCGGTGGTGGTCAGATGCACTTCTTTATGCCCGTCCAGGGAGACGAGGCCGTCCCGCTCGAGCCGGTGGACCATCTCCGAGACTGCCGGCGCGGAGAAGCCCAGGAATTCGGCCAAGCGTGCCGACACGACGTGGCCGCTCTCGTCGGCGAGGGTGTAGATCGCCTGCAGGTACTCCTCGACCGCGCTCGATGCCATGCCCCGACACTACGGCCACCGGCCTCGACGGCGATTCCCTACTCGCCGCGTCGGATATATTTAGGCGCGCCTAATGTCATTCCAAAACACGGTCATCCTCGGCTCGATCGCCGGCCTGACGATCTTCCTCGGACTCCCGCTCGCCCGCGTCCGCGTCGTGGCGCCCCGGCACCTGGCCTTTCTCAATGCGCTCGCGATCGGGATCCTGTTCTTCCTGTTCGTCGACATCGTCGAGCACGCGCTCGAGCCGGTGGAGGCTGCGATCAAGGCCGACACGTCGTCGCTGCCGGTGCTTCTCGGCGTGCTCATCGGCGGGTTCGGGATCGGCCTGCTCAGCCTCGTCTATTACATGCGCCAGGTCTCGGTCGGGCCCGGCTTCACCGCGAGGCATCTCGCGCTCGCGATCGCGACCGGGATCGGCCTCCACAACTTCTCCGAGGGCCTGGCCATCGGCAGCTCCGCCGCGAAGGGGGATCTCACGCTCGCCCTCACGCTCGTCGTGGGCTTCGGCCTCCACAACGTGACCGAAGCGTTCGGCATCGCCGCGCCGCTTGCGGGCAAGCGGCCGAGCTGGGCGTTGCTCGGGCTCGTCGGGATCATCGGCGGCGGGCCGAACTTCCTCGGGACGATCATCGGATACACCTTCGCCTCACCGGCGGTATCGGTCCTGTTCCTGTCGCTCGCGGCCGGCGCGCTCGTCTTCGTGATCGGCGAGCTCTTCGCGTCGGGCCGCAAGCTGGCCTCGCCGCTCTGGAATGGGTGGGGCATCGGCGTGGGCTTCCTCGCCGGCCTCCTCACGGACCTCCTCCTCGTCGCCCTCGGCGCATAGCGCTGCCGCTTAGACTGACCTTCCCGCACCCGTTCCGGACCTGAAAGGGACAACGCTTGTTCGCTCGCCAGATCGGCATCGACCTCGGTACCGCCAACGTCATCGTGTACGTCCGAGGCAAAGGGATCGTGCTGACCGAGCCGTCGGTCGTCGCGCTCGCGCACGATGAGAACGGCAACCGCCCGCGTATCGTCGCGGTCGGCGAGGAGGCGCGCCTGATGCTCGGCCGCACCCCGGGCAGCATCACCGCGATCCGTCCGATGCGGGACGGCGTGATCGCCGACTACGTCATCACGGAAAAGATGCTCGAGTACTTCATCAACAAGGTGAGCGGTCGGATCCGCGTGTTCCATCCCGAGCTGATGATCTGCGTTCCCTCGGGGGTGACGAGCGTCGAGCGGCGCGCCGTGAAGGACGCGGCGCTGCGCGCCGGAGCGCGGGAGGCGTACCTCATCGAGGAGCCGCTCGCTGCGGCGATCGGGGCGAACCTGCCGATCTCGGGACCGAGCGGCAACATGATCATCGGGATCGGCGGCGGCACCGCGGAGATCGCCGTCATCTCGCTCGGCGGCATCGTCGTGAGCAAGAGCGTGCGCGCCGCCGGGAACCGGCTGGACGAAGCGATCGCGAACTTCGTGCGCAAGCGGTACAACCTGATGATCGGCGAGCGGACCGCGGAGGACGTGAAGATCCAGATCGGTTCGGCGCTTCCGATGGATCCGGAGCTCACCATGGAAGTGCGGGGTCGCGACCTCATCGCCGGCCTGCCGCGCACGATTACCATCGGCAGCAATGAGATCAGCGAGGCGATGGAGCCGGTGCTGCAGCAGATCGTGACGGCCGTGAAGAGCGTGCTCGAGCAGACTCCCCCGGAGCTCGCATCCGACATCATCGACAAGGGCATGGTCCTGTCGGGTGGCGGCGCGCTGCTCCGCAACATGGACAAGCTCCTCACGCAGGTCACCGGCGTCGCCTGCTACGCGGCGGACAACCCCCTCTATTGCGTCGCCAAGGGAACCGGACTCGCGCTCGAGCACTTCGACTTCTTCAAGAAGAGCCTCGTCCCGGTCCATTAAGACTTGGGCAGCGAGCGCCGCGTCGACATCCTCGGCGTCGGCTTCGATCGCGTCGGGCTCGTCGACGCGATGTCACGGATCGAGCGGCGCCTTGATGCGGGCGAGCGGACATTCATCATCACGGCGAACCCTGAATTCGTGATGCTGTGCCGCCAGGACCGCGAGGTCGCGGACATCGCGACGGCTGCGGACCTGGTCGTGCCGGATGGCACCGGCACCGTCGTCGCGGCTCGGCTGCTCGGCGATCCGCTCCCCGGCCGCGCACCCGGTCGGCTCCTCGTCGATCGGCTCGCGGCGCTCGCGGCCGAACGGCGCCTCTCGCTCTTCCTCCTCGGCGCCGCTCCGGGCATCGCCGAGCGCGCCGCGGCGACGCTGCGCGGCCGCCATCCGGAGCTCCGGGTCGCCGGGACGTACGCCGGCTCGGCCGACGACGACGCCGATGTCGTCCCGCGCGTCGCGGCCGCGGCACCGGACCTCGTCCTGGTCGCGTTCGGCATGCCGAAGCAGGAGCGCTGGATCGCCCGCAACCTGGCCGGCCTCCCCAGCGTCCGCGTGGCCGTCGGCGTCGGTGGCAGCCTCGATTACCTCGCCGGCGCGGCCAAGGCGCCGCCCCGGCTCGTGCACGCGATCGGCCTCGAATGGCTGTGGCGGTTGATCCGCGATCCGAAGCGCTGGCGGCGGCAGCGCGTCCTGCCGCTGTTCGCGCTCCTCGTCCTGCTGGCGCGGGCGCGCCGGGCATGAGCGTCGCGCTCGCCCACGAGTACTTCTCCGCGCACGGCGGCGCGGAGCGGGTCGTCGAGGTCTTCCACCGGATGTATCCCGACGCGCCGGTCTACACGTTCTTCCACGACCGCCGGGCTTACGGACCGTTGCCCGGCTACCAGCTCCGGACGTCGTTCCTGCAGAGCGTGCCGCTGGGCGGTGGCGTGCACCGCGCGCTCCTCCCGCTCTACCCGCGCGCGGCGGCGGGCCTTCGCGTCGCGGGCGGCACCGAGCTGCTCCTCACGTCGACGAGCGCGTTCATCAAGTGCCTGTCCGTTCCGGATGAGACCGTGCACGTCGCGTACTGCCACTCGCCGACGCGCTATCTGTGGGACTGGAGCGAGCGATACCTCGCCGAAGAGGTGCCCGCCGCGCTCCGGGGCATGGTCCGGTCGCTCCTGCCCGGCCTGCGCGAAGCCGACCTGCGCGGTGCTGGCCGCGTGGACCACTGGATCGCCAACTCCGACGTCGTTCGCGAACGGATCAAGCGCTACTACGGGCGCGACAGCGAGGTCATCCATCCGCCCGTGGACGTGGACGCGTTCATGCCGGCTGCGCGACGCGATGACTTCTGGGTCATCGTGTCGCGCCTTTCCGCGTACAAGCGGGTGGATGTCGCGGTGAAGGCGTTCAACGAGGTCGGGATGCGGCTCATCGTCGTCGGCGACGGGCGGGAACGGGCCGGGCTCGAGCAGCTCGCGCGCGACAACGTGACCTTCACCGGACGCGTCGATGACGCGACCGTCAAGCAGCTGCTGGGGGCGGCCCGCGGATTCATCTTCCCCGCCGAGGACGACTTCGGGATCGTGTGCGTCGAGGCCCTGGCGTCCGGTGCACCCGTCGTCGCGCTCGGCCGCGGCGGCGCGACGGAGATCGTCCGCGACAACGTGGACGGTGCGCTCGTCCCGGAGCCTGACCCGGAGCTGTTCGCCGCCGCCGTGCGCCGCGTGGAGCAGGCGGCCCTGGATCCGCAGGAGCTCCGTCGCTCCGCGCGCCGGTTCGATGTGTCACGATTCGAGTCCCGGATCCGCGCGACCCTCGACCACGCGCGCGCCGAAGGGAGGGCGAGCTGAGCGACGCGCCGAAGAAGATCAAGCTCGACATGCACACGCATTGCGAGTTCTCGCCGGACAGCCGGACGCCGGTCGCCGTCCAGGCGCTCGCGATCAAGGCCGCCGGCCTGGACGTCGTGTGCGCGACCGACCACAACACCATCGACGGCGCGCTGCGCCTCCGCGAGCTCGCCGACGGTTTCAGGGTGATCGTCGGCGAGGAGATCTCGTCGCGCGACGGCGAGATCATCGGGCTGTTCCTCGAGACGCCGATCCCGAGGGATCTGTCGGCGGAGGAGACGATCGCGCGCATCCACGACCAGGGCGGCCTCGTGTCCATCCCGCATCCGTTCAGCCACAACCGGATCTACCGGATCCGCCGCGAGGCGCTCGAGCGCGTGTGGCCGACGATCGACGCGATCGAGGTGTTCAACGCGCGCGAGGCGCTCGCGAACGACAACCGGCGTGCGTTCGCGTTCTCGCAGCTGCACGAGATCCCGGGCGCGGTCGGCAGTGACGCCCACCGGCCCTGGGAGATCGGACGGGCCTACCTCGAGATCCCGGATTTCACCGGCCGCGACGACTTCATCGCCTCGCTGAGGGATGGCGAGGTCACCGGCCGTCTCGCGGGCCACTCGATCCACTTCTACACGCGCTACGACAAGTTCCGGAAGTGGCTCGGTCGCGCTCGCAGGGGCGGAACGTCCTGAAGCGCACCTCCGGCCACATCGAAGACCCGTCGATCGAGCGGCTCGCCGAAGAGGCGGGGCACACCGACGAGCTCGCCGTGCGCCGGCAGCTGTTCGGCTGGCGCGAGGCCCTCTCGATCGTCATCCCGCTCGTCCTGCTCCTGATCGTCGCGCGCAACGTCGATTGGGGCACCGCGCTCGCGACGATCCGCGACGCCGATCCAAAGCTTGTCGTCGGCGCGCTCGTCGTCTACTACGCCACATTCCCGGTGCGGGCTCGCCGCTGGGCGCGGCTGCTCCGCGAGGGCGGGCTCATGCTGCGTGGGCGCGACCTGCTCGAGATCCTGATGCTCGGATGGTTCGTGAACTGTCTCGCGCCCGCGAAGCTGGGCGACCTCTACCGGAGCTATCTCGTGAAGGAGCGGTTCAACGTGTCGCTGTCGCGCACCGTCGGCGTCGTCGTGGCGGAGCGGCTGCTGGACATCTTCGTCGTGTTCGCGCTCCTCCTCGTCGGCGGCTACATCGCGTTCGGCCGCACGGTCCTGCCGGACCTGCGCCTCGTGTACCTGTCGGCCGCGGCGCTCGCGGCGCTCATCGTCGTCGCGTTCATCGCCGTCTACTACGTCGCGCCCCGCGTGGCGCGGTTCTTCCCCGGCGAGGTGCGCCGGATCGGTCGCCTGTTCCGCGAGGGCGTGCTGCATTCGTTCCGCGCGCTTCCGGAGGCGGGACCGGAAACGATCGTCATCTGGCTGGCCGAGGCCGCGCGCCTCGCGTTCGTCCTCGCCGCGCTCCACCTCGAGCTGCCGATCTCCGGTGTGATCTTCGTCGCGGTCGCGTCGTCGCTCCTCACGACCGTGCCGCTCACCCCGGCCGGCTTCGGCTTCGTCGAGCTCGCGGTCGTGTACGTGCTCACGACCGGCTTCGGCCTCGCGACGCGCGACGCGATCGCGGTCGCCGTCCTCGACCGCCTGGTGAGCGTGTTCTCGGTCATCGTCATCGGCGGGATCGTCTACCTGCACCATCGCCGCAATGCGGTCCTCGGGCCCTCCGGGCCGAACGTCGCTCATCCTCGCTGAGGAGCACGCTCCTCGCTTCGGCCCCGCGAGTCCGTAGACTCGCGCCGTTGAGCGCCGCTCGCCGGCTCGCCGCGCTCGTCGGAGCGCTCCTGGTATTCCGCCTCGGGTCGGCACTCGTCGTCTTCCAGCCCGGCTACACCGACGCCTACTACTACGCCGATGTCGCGAAGCGGCTCGCCGCCGGACAGGGGCTGACCGCGGACTTCATCTGGAGCTTCCTCGAGGCGACCGGGCCGCTGCCCGTCGCGAGCCACCGGTTCTGGATGCCGCTGGCGACGGTGGTCCAGGCGATCGGCATCAAGGGTCTCCCATTCCTCGATCCATTTCACGCCGCGCAGACCGTCGAGATCCTGATCGCGTGCTGCATCCCGATCGTCGCCTACCTGGCCGCGCGCTCGCTCGGCGCGACAGCCAACGCCGCACTCGCGACCGCCGCGCTCGCGGGCCTCGGCGGCGCGTTCGCTCCGGGATGGGTCAGCCTCGACGCGTTCGCTCCCGCGGCCGTCATCGGCACCGCGTTCTTCCTGTGGTATCGCCGCGCCGCGGCCGGCGATGTCCGGGCGGGCGCGCTCGCGGGCCTCGCCGTCGGCCTGCTGTTCCTGGCCCGCGCCGAGGGCGCGCTGCTCGGCCTCGCGCTGCTCGCCTTGCTCTGGTCGCCCACGACGCGCCGCGCGGGTCTCGCCGGATCGGCCGTCGCGCTGGTCATCGGGCTCGGCTGGCTCGCGCGGGACCTGGCCCTTGGCCCCGGCCCGGATCTCCTCGGCCGCTCAGCGCTTCTCGTCCGGTACGAGGACTTCTTCGCGGCTGCCGCGCCGGGCGCTCCATCGGTCGATCAGCTGCTGGCCGCCAAGCCGGCGGCGCTCGTCACGAACGCCGTGACCCTTGCCTTCGCGTTCGGCCTACTGCTGTTGCCAGGCATCGCGCGTGCGATCTGGAGTCATCGCGATCGTGCCGACGTGCGCGCCTACGGCGGGCTGCTCGGGCTGGTTTACCTCGTCGAGAGCCTCGTCTTCACGCTGCACTCGACGCGCGGGTCGTACTTCCACTCCCTCGCCGCGTTCCTTCCCTATAGCGTGGCGCTCGGCGTGATCGGGATCGGCGAGCTGCTGCGCACGGTCGAGCGCAATCGGGTAGCCGCGATCGGCGGCGTGGCCGCCGCGCTCGTCGTCTCGGTCTTCGCGCTCGCGCAGTGGGACGCGTCGTTCAACCCGATCTATCGCGAGCGCGTCACGGCGGTCGCGTCGATCCCCGCGGGGCCGTTCTTCGCGATCGACGCCGCCGCGTGGCGGTGGATCGCCGACCGGCCGGTGATCGTCACGCCGTCCGACGGCATCGCGGCCGGCCTCTGCGCGGCCGCGGACCGTGGCGTGCGGGTGATCGTGCTCGAGCCGGTCCACTTCTCGACCTACCAGGCCCTGTGGGACGGAGCCGATCTCTACGGTCTGCAGCCACCGGTCACATCGGGCATCTTCCGGATCTACGGACTCCCTGCGAAGGAGACGGTCGAGTGCCCGCCGTGATGCGCTGGCTCGCTCGGAACGCCTTCCCGATCGGCGTCGCCGCCGCGGGCTTCACGCTCGCGGTCGGTCTCCCGTCGGGCGATCCCGACACGTACTGGCACCTCGCGAGCGGCCAGTGGATGCTCGACCACCGCGAGATCCTGCGGACTGACATTTTCAGCTCGACGGTGAGCGGTCAGCCGTACAGCGTCGGTGAGTGGCTCGGCGAGATCGTCCTGACGCTGGTGTTCAATGCCGGGAGCTGGGCCGGCCTCGCGATCTTCAGGGCGCTCATCGTCGCGGTGGCGGCGTTCTTCCTCGCGCGCCTCTCGCGCCGCGGTGGCGCGCCGCTCATCGCCGCGCTCGTCGTCGTGGGGTTCGCGCTCATCTGCTCGAAGAGCCGGTGGACCGACCGGCCCGCGATCTTCACCTTCATGCTGTTCCCGGTCATCCTCGACCTGCTGTACAGCGCCCGCGCCGGATCGCGGCGCGCGCTCCTGGTCATTCCGCCGCTCATTCTCGTGTGGGCGAACCTGCATGGCGGCTACGCGATCGGCATCGCGCTCGTGCTCGCGTTCGTCGTGGAGGCGGCCGTTCGCCGTCGACCGGCGTTCGTTCCGCTGGTGCTGGTGCTGGTCGCGAGCGTCGCCCTGTCGTTGGTGGACCCCGAGACCTTCGGCGTGGCCGGCGCGGCCGGACACGCCCTCGCTCCTCCGCGATTCATCAGTGAGGAGGCGCCGCCGGACGTCCTCGAGCCGTCAGGGTCCATCTTCGCGGGATCCCTGCTCGCGACCCTCGCCGTCGCGCTGTTCGAGGGCGGCGGCGTGCTCGAGGCGCTGCTGTTCATCCCGTTGTTGTGGCTGGCGCTCTCGGCCCAGCGCCAGCTCGCGTTCTTCGTGTTCGCCACGACGCCGTTCGTCGCCGCGGGCCTGGCTCGGCTCTTCGCCCGCGTGTGGCCGCGCGCGACGCCGCTCCGACCACTCCCGCCGCCCGCGGCCGCGGCGCTCGCGCTCTTTCTTTGCGCCGGTGCGCTCGCGTCCGCGACCGGTGCCCCGACGGCCCCCGACGAGCACGCGTATCCCGTCGCCGCGGTCCCGCTCCTCCGGACCGGCTCCGGCCCGCTCCTGAACGAGTACGACTGGGGCGGCTACCTGATCTATCGCGTCCCGGAGCGCAAGGTGTTCGTCGATGGACGGCTGTTCCCGTTCTACCCCGCGGTGCTGAACGACTACCGCGACGCGGTCGAGCTCCGGCCGGATTGGAGGGACATCCTCGCGAAGTACGACGTGCGCGAGGTGCTGCTCCGGCCCGTGCGGCCGCTCGCCGTCGCGCTGCGCGAGGACGGCTGGACGGTGCGGGCCGAAAGCCCGACCTTCGTCCTGCTGGAGAAGCCGTGAGGACACCCCTCGTCGTCCCGGTCGCCGCGGCCGCGGCCTTCGCGGCGGCGTCGACGCGGCTGCCGGTCGGCGACAGCGATGTCTTCTGGCACCTCGTCCTCGGTCATCAGGCGCTGCGGGGCGCCGTCGCGGTGCCGGAGGCGGTGTCCGGGCTGTCGTGGACCGCGCTCGGGTTTCCCGGCTCCAGCGACCAGTGGCTGGGCCAGGCGCTCTTGGCCAAGGCGTTCGACGCCGGCGACTGGCGGGGGATCGTCGCGGTGCGCGCGATCGCCGTCGCCCTGCTCGTCGGGCTCATCGTGTACGCAGCGCTGCGCGAGCGGCCCGCGCGGCCGCTCGCCGCGCTGGTCGCGGCGCTGCCGGCCATCGGGCTCTCCTGGTTCGTCTGGACGGAGCGCCCCGAGCTCTTCGGCCTCGTCTGCTTCGCGGCATTCAGCGTGCTTCTGCGCGCGGGACGGAACGGCAGCCTGCGCGCGCTGTACGCGATCCCGCCGCTCATCGTCGTGTGGGCGAACCTCCATGGCTCGTTCGCTCTCGGCGTCGTGCTCGTCCTGCTCGTCGCGATCGAGGGCGCGATCGCGGAGCCCTTGCGCCGTCGCCAGTACGTGGCGACGGCGATCGCGTCGCTCGTGGCGAGCCTGATCACGCCGGCCGGCCTCGGCACCTGGACCGCGCCGGGGTTCCATCTGCTGCACCCACCGCGCGAGATCCAGGAGTGGAGCGTCCCTGACGTCACGACGCTGCCCGGAGCCATCTTCGCGGTCGCCATCTTCGCGACGCTCGCGACGGCGCTCTTCGCTCGTACGCGCGTGCCGCGCGATGGCGTCGTGCTGGTGCCGGTGCTCTTCCTGTCGCTCATCGCGTCGCGGCTGATGCCGCTCTTCGCGATCGCGGCGGTCCCGTATCTCGCGGCGCACGGCAGCGAGGTGATCACGGAGCTCACGGCCCGGCTTCGGCCACGGACGCCGCGGCGCGCTGTGGGAGCGCCGCGGCTTGGCCGCGCAGCGGATCTCGCGGTCGCCGCGATCGCGGCGGTCACGCTCTGGGTGGCGGTCGCGACCGGCGTCGGCGCCCCGGCGCTCGGCGGATTCCCGACGGCGGCGCTGCCGCTGCTCGATCCCGGTCCGGGCCTGCTCAATCAGTACGACTGGGGCGGCTTTCTCATCTGGAGCGCGCCGAAGACCCCGGTGTTCGTCGATGGGCGCCTGATCCCGTACCTCGGCGCCGTCCTGGATGACTACGTGACGGTCGTCGGCGTGCACCCGGGCTGGCGCGATGTCATCGCGCGCCGCCAGGTCCGCCAGATCCTGGTCAGGCCCACCGACCCGGTGGCCGTGCGCGCTCGCGCTCTCGGATGGCCCATCCGCGCCTCGTCCGAGACGTTCATCCTCATCGATGTCCCATAGCGCGCGTCGCGCTCGTACCATGCCTACACGAACGAGCCCACCCCGGCCAAGCTTCCGCGCGAAGACGACCTTGACGGTCAGTTCGACCTCATCGTCGACGGGCTGCGGCGCGACGTGCGCCGTCTGCGGCAGCACGTCGAGAAGTTCCAGCGCGCGTACCAGAAACGCGCGGAGGGCCAGTCGCGCACGTCGGGGTCGCCGGACGAGGCTTCCCAGCGCGCCTTCCGCCGCCTGAAGCAGCTGCAGCTGGCCATCGGTCACATCGAGTCGAGCGCGGCGTACCTCGGTGGCACCGGCATGGAGCCGCAGCGCGAACAGGACCAAGAGAAGCTCGTGACCGTCGCTCAGCGCGTGCTCGAGAGCCTCGAGGCGGAGCGCGAGCGCCTGTACCGCGACGTCCATGACGGTCCGGCGCAGGTCCTCGCGAACGCGACGTTCGAGGTCGAATACATCGAGCGCATCGCCGACCGCGCCACAGGTGAGGCGCGCACCGCGCTGAAGGCGGAGCTCGCGAACCTGAAGAGCCAGTTCCGCACCTCGCTCGACGCCGTGCGCGGCATGATCTACGACCTGCGGCCACCGGTCCTGTCGGAGCTCGGTCTCGCGGGCGCGATCCGCAACTACGCGACCGAGTTCCAGGCCCGCTACGGTCTACGCGTCGACTGTCACCTCGACGTCGACGAGACCGGCCTCGAACCGGCGCAGGAGCTCGCGATCTATCGCGTGATGCAGGAGGCGTTGCAGAATGTGCACAAGCACGCGAACGCCGCGACCGTCGGCATCGTGTGGCAGAAGTCGAAGGATCAGTGGGCGATGCACTGTACCGACGACGGCGTCGGGTTCGATCTGGTGAAGGTCGCGCGCCGCCAGCGGTCCGTTGGGCTCCTCGCGATGCGCGAGCGCGCCGAGCTCATCGGCGGGCGACTGCAGGTGCAGTCGACGCCCGGACAGGGGACCGCCGTTACACTTCTGCTTCCACTGAGCATCAAGGAGGGCGACGCGCTTGGCCGATAAGCCTGAGAAGGCCATCCGGATCGTTCTCGCCGACGCGAGCCGCCTTACGACCCTCGGCATCGTGCAGGTCCTCGAGAAGGAAGCCGATATGGAGATCCTCGCCGTCGTGACCGACGGAGAGGACGCGGTCGCGAAGACGATCGAGCTCGAGCCCGACGTCCTCATCATCGAGGTCGAGCTGCCCCAGCTCTCGGGCATCAAGGCGACCCAGAAGGTGCGCCGCGAGCTGCCGCACGTCGCGGTCGTGATCCTCACCGCGCTGGAGGAAGAGCAGACCCTCTTCGACGCGATCCGCGCGGGCGCCGCGGCCTACCTGAACAAGGACTGCGACCCGATGGAGCTCGTCGACTCCATCCGCAAGGTCCGGAGCGGCCAGTTCATCATCAACGAGAAGATCTTCGCGAAGCCCGCGGTCGCGACGAAGGTGCTCGCCGAGTTCCGCGAGCTCTCCGTCTACGGCCCTGGCAGTTCCCATGTTTTCGCGCCCCTTTCTCCCAGAGAGGTCCAGATCCTGGACAACATCGCGCAGGGCATGACGAACAAGGAGGTCGCGTATACCCTCGCGATCTCGGAGCAGACGGTGAAGAACCACATGTCGAGCATCCTGCGCAAGCTGTCCGTGAACGATCGCACCCAGGCTGTCGTGTACGCGATCCGCCAGGGCTGGATCAAGGGACCGGAGATCGGGAACTAAGTGAAGGGGCCAGCGCGCTGATGGCGAGCCAGGCGCCGATCGGGATCGTCGCGAGCTTCACGTCTGAGCAGGCGAAGATCACCGCTGAGATGCGCGAGCTCGACCTCCTGATCGAGTCCACCCAGACCGAGGTGAACCGCCTGAAGGCGCGCGAGGACGCGGCCAAGATGAAGCTCGACGAGATCCGCGGCAACCAGGCGAACTTCCAGCGCGACGACACCATGGCCGCCGGCGACGAGTTCGCCGCCGCGCAAGGCCGCCGCCTCACCATGGAGGGCCAGATGGGCTCGCTGCAGGCGAAGCGCAAGCTGCTCGATCGCGTGCAGACGCTCGTCGCGGGCGCGCGCGACCAGCTCGCCGACTTCACTGCGCCGCCGATGCCCGCGGGCGCGTCGCCGGTGCTGGACGAGAACAAGCTGCTGCAGGCCGTCGTCGATACGCAGGAGGAGGAACGCCGCAGGATCGCGCGCCAGGTCCACGATGGTCCGGCGCAGGCGATGGCGAACGTCGTCCTCCAGTCCGAGATCAGCGAGCGCCTGTACAGCGTGGACCAGGACCGTTCCCGCAAGGAGCTGGCCGCGCTGCGCCAGATGGTGAACAAGACCCTGCAGGAGCTGCGCGGCTTCATCTTCGAGCTGCGCCCGATGATCCTCGACGACCTTGGCCTCGTGCCGACGCTCCGCCGGTACATCCAGACGCTGATGGACAAGCACGGCATCCGCATCGACTTCTCGAGCACCGGCCGCGATCGCCGCCTTCCGTCGGACGACGAGGTCGCGATCTTCCGGCTCATCCAGGATTCGCTCGTCGAGCGGATCGAGAAGGGTGACGCGAAGGACATCGTCCTCGGGATGACCTGGAAGGACGAGGTGCTCGAGATCCACCTCCAGAGCGATGGCAAGGATCTTCCGTCCGACGGGGAGCTTGCCTCCGGGCTCCGTCGCAGCGAGCGGCTCGAGCTCCTGAAGGGCGAGTCGACGCACGAGACGCGGCCCGACGGCACCGTCGTGCTCCAGGTGAAGGTCCCGATCCGCGCGGCCACCGCGATGGTCACCTAGCCCGGCGGAGCGCTAGCCGCCACCCACCACTGTGAGCGCCGTGCCGACGTAGTAGTGGGCGAGGATCTGCTGATACGAAGCGCCGTTCACGGCCATGCCCTGCGCGCCCCACTGGGACATCCCGACGCCGTGACCGAACCCCCTGCCGGTGAACGTGAACGTCGCGGGCAGCGCGTACACGTAGCCCGTCACACGTAGACCGAGCTCGTTGCCGTTGCCGTCGCGCACGACATCGAAGCTCGTCTGCGCGACGCGCGCGCCCAGCGTGTCGAGCGCCGCGATGCGGTCGGCGTTCGTCGCGTCGACCCGCTCGTTCGCGCCGGTCGGCAGGACCGTGACCGTGAACAGCGAGCTCATGAGCCCGAAGTACGAGCGCACCTTGTCCTTTCCGACCGGCGCCGAGCCGGTCGTGCCGACGACGGTCGCGCCGACGACCCGCCCGGTCGCCGAGACACTCGTGAGCCGGATCGCGGTCGGCGTCCCAACGTCGACCCCGCGGCGTTGCAGGAGGACCCGCAGCTGAGACGCGCTGCGCTCCGCCGTCCATTCGTAGCTCGTGCGGCCCCACGAGCTGTCCATCGCGATGACGTCCGTGGGCGACGGAACGCTTCGCAGGTACGGCAGCGAATTCGGGAACACATTCTCCGAGTCCTCGGTCACGCCGCCGGCGTTCGCGGAGTAGAGCGCCTCGATCGGAGCGCCGCGATAGGTCACGACGAGGCCGGCGGTGCGCTCGACCGCCTTCAACGTGCGCGCATCCTCGTCCATCGTGCCGTCGTACTGCTGGTCGCGGGTGTCTCCCTCGAGGTCGTAGCTGTCGTGCTTGGCGAGATGCGTGTAGAGGTACGTGCGTGCCGCGATCGCCTGCGCCGCGAGCGCCTCGTCCTCCCAGGACGATGGCTCCTCCGACCCCACGACCGACGCGAGATAGTCGTGCGTGGAGACGGTGTTCACGACGATCATGTCGCCCTCGTCGTCGGGCGAGAGCTGGAAGCTGCCGCGGAACGCCTTCCCGTCGACCATGAGGGTCCCGTCGTTCGTCTGGAAGGTGACCCCCTGGATCCGATCGCCCTGCAGCACGACCGTGCCGACGCTGTCGTCGGCGCTCTGCAGGAGCGAAAGCTGGAACGGCACGGTCACGACGGCGCGCGGTCCGCTGTCCGCGATCTCCTGCCGTGCCTCCCGGATGAGCGATGTGCGATCGGCGCGAGCCTCTCGAGAGAGCGCCCCCGCGGACTCGAGCGGTGGCAGCTCGACGCCCAGGGCCGCCAGTGAGCGGACATTCGTGCGGGCGAGGGTCCTGCCCCCACCGCGATACAGGAGCGTGCCGTCGGGGGCGATGGCCGAGATGGTGCCGGTCGAGGAGATCACGACGGACGTGACGCCGAGGCCGCTGACGTTCACGCGAACGGTCGATGGCAGTGCCGGCAGGATCGACGCCGATGCCGGCCGCGCGCCGGCGAGCACGCTCGCGACGACGATCACGGTCGCGCAGACCAGCCTCATGCGAGCCCCGCGTACACCTCTGGCTTCAACACGCCGATGAACGGCAGATTGCGGTAGCGCTCCGCGAAGTCCAGGCCGTACCCGACGACGAACTTGTCCGGGATCTCGAAGCCTTTGTAATCGACCGCGATCGGCACGACCCGGCGCGACGGCTTGTCCAGGAGCGCGCACAGGCCCAGCGAGGACGGCTGCTTGCCCCGGAGGTGCTCGATCACGTAGTTCAGGGTGTGGCCGGTGTCCAGGATGTCCTCGACGATGAGCACATCGCGGCCCTCGATCGGCTTGGCGAGGTCCTTCAGGATGCGCACGACGCCGCTCGAGGTCGTGCCGGCGCCATATGAGGAGACTTCGAGGAAGTCGAGCGAGCAGTAGATCGGGACCTCGCGCATGAGATCGGCGAGGAAGGGGAGGGCACCTTTGAGGACACTGACCAGGACGAGATCGCGACCGGCGTAATCGTCAGCGATGCGCGCGCCCAGCTCGCGTACCTTCTGCTCGATGGTCGCGGCATCGAGGAGGATCTCCGCGATGTCATCGGCGGGGCCCTTCACGGCGGTCGTCATCGGACCGCCATTGTCTCACCTAGCGGCCGGGGACCTTTTCGAACAGACCGTGGATGTCCCCGATGTGATCGCGCAGGAGCTCGTGCGCTTCGAGCACGTCGTCGACCCGGATGCGCGTCTCGCCTTCCGCGAGCACTGGATGCGGCGGCATGGTGGCCGGAGGCCCTCCGACCACCCGCTTCACGATGACCACGCCGAGGCCCTGCGTGCCGCATGTCTCACAGGTGCACCGCACGAACCAGTAGTCATCGCGGTTGCCGACGACCGCGATCGAGGCTTGCCCGTAGACCGCGCCACAATTCGCGCACCGGACCGTTCCGAACACGCCGTCGAGCCACTCGTTCATGCCCAGGTGTGAGTGCATAGCCATTGCCACCGCGTTGGACCGAGCCGGTTACCCGATCGTCATCTGCGCCGGTACAGGTAGAGCGCCGACGCGACGAGCCCGAGCGCCAACACCAGGGCTCCGGCGGCCAGGATCGGCCCGGGGCCACTGCCCAGGTCGGGGCCCGCCCCGACCCGCGGGCTCGCCACGACGGCGCTCGTCGGGGTCGCGATCGGTGTCGGCGCCGGCGTCGGCGCGGGCGACGGTGTGGCGGATGGCGCTGGGCTCGGGCTCGCCGACGCGCTTGGCACCGAGCTCGGGCTCGCGGTCGGCGCCACCGTCGGCGCGGCCGTGGGCGGCGCGGTGGGCCGCGGCGTGGGCACCGGGGTCGGCGGTGCCGGGGTCGGGGTCGCGGTCGCGCCGAGCACGACGACCGTCCCCTTCATCGTCGGGTGGATCGAGCAGTGGTAGGCGTAGCTGCCCGCGACGGAGAACGGGATGGTCTTGTTGCCCGCAGCCGGGATGGCGGTGTCGAACGCGCCGGTGTCCGACGTCGCCGTGTGGTTGAACGCGTCGAGATTGTGCCAGGTGATGCTCTCGCCGACGTTGATCGTCGTCAGGCTCGGCGCGAACGAGAAGTTCTGGATGACGACCGTCTGGCTCGTCGCGAGCGCGGCGGCGCCGGGGGCGAGCGCGGCGATCGCGATGACCAACGCGACGACGCGAAGCGGCCGGCTCAGACGCATACGATAGCCCGCGTGTCCGCGGTCGCCGGTCGCGAGTTCCAGTCGCTCGTGGCGCGCGCCGCCGGCCTCGGCGTGCAGCTGTCGAGCGCCCAGATCGCCGTATGCGAGCGATACGCGACCCTGCTCATCGAACGCAATACGATCGTGAACCTCACCGCGATCACCGAGCTCGAGGCCATCGCGATGAAGCACTTCCTTGATTCCTTCACCGCCTGCGCGGCGCGCGCCTGGACCGGGAACGAACGCATCGTCGACGTCGGCACCGGCGCCGGCTTCCCGGGGGTCGCATTGCGGATCGCGATACCTAACGCCCAGGTCACGTGCATCGAGTCGGTGGGCAAGAAGTCCCGGTTCCTGGAGGAGACCTGCGCGCTCCTCGGCCTGCGCGGCGTCGACGTGCGCAACGAGCGCGCTGAGACGCTCGCGCATTCCGCCGACCGCCGCGGCGCCTACGACGTCGGCACGGCGCGCGCGGTGGGCACACTCGCCGCCTGCGCGGAGTATCTCCTGCCGTTCCTCCGCATCGGCGGCGACGCGATCGTGTGGAAGGGCAAGGTCGACGCGGAGCTGCCTGCGGCTCGAAAGGCGCTCGCGTCCGTCGGTGGCGAGATCGCCGCGATCGTGTCGACGATCCAGCTCGGCGTCGCCGACGTGCTCCCGGGCCGCAACCTCGTCGTGATGCGCAAGGTGCGCGCATCGCCGGACCGGTACCCACGGGCCTCGGCGGAAGCGCGGCGCCGTCCGTGGTGATCGTTCCATCCATCGACGTGCGCGGCGGCCGCGTGCGGTTCCGATCCGACGTGGCGCGCGACGTCGATCCACGCGCGCTCGCGGCCTCGTTCGTCGCGGACGGGGCCGACGAGCTGCACCTCGTGGACCTCGACGGCGCCGAGCGCGGCGACTACGCGAATCTGCCGCTCCTCACGGAGATCGCCCGCACGAGCCGCGTGCCGTCTCGACTCGCCGGGGGCCTCGCCAGCCTGGAGCGCGCGACGGCGGCGCTGGCCGGCGGCTTTGCCGGCATCCTGTTCTCGTCGGCGGTCTTCGGTGACGACGCGGTGCTGACCGGGATCGCGACCATCGCCGACCGCGCGATCGTCGAGATCGAGTCCAGGGAGGGTGGTCTCGCGCCGCGTGGCGGCGACCCGGCGCTCGTCCTGCGCGCGACCGGCCGTGACAGCGTCGACGCGGCGGTCGCCGCCGTCGACGCTGGGATCCGCGCGCTCTACGTCATCGACCTCACGACGGAGGGCGGATCCGGTGGTCCCGCGATCGTCCTGCTCGAGCAGATCCGCAGCGCGCTCGGCGCGCGCGCGGCCGAGGTCGCTCTCCACACCGGCGGTGGCGTGCGGGATCTCGATGACATCACCGCGCTCGCGCGTTTCGGCGCGGCCTCGGTCGTGGTGGGCCGAGCGCTCGCGGCTGGGCGCTTCACCCTTGCCGACGCCAAGTCTGCAGCGGCATGACCGTCGCCCTCCTCTCCGACATCCACGCGAACCTCGTCGCGCTCGAGGCCGTCCTGCGCGACCTTCCCCCCGTGGATGCGATCTGGGTGATGGGTGACACGGTCGGCTACGGCCCCGACCCAGCGGACACGCTCGCGCTCCTGCGCGAGCGCCGGGCGATCCTCGTCGCGGGCAATCACGATCGCGCGGTCGCGACCGGTGAGGGCCTCGAGCTGTTCAACGCGACCGCACGCACCGCGGCCACGTGTCACCGGTCGTGGCTCAGCGCGGCCGACCGCGACGCGCTGGCCGCCCTGCCGGTCACGCTCGATCTACCGGGCGGGTTCTCGATCTGCCACGGCAGCCCGCGCGACCCGTTGTGGGAGTACGTCTTCGACGCGCGCACGGCCGCTGCGGCCATGGCCGGCCTCCCGGCAACGCGCTGCTGCGTCGGGCACACCCACGTGCCGGCCACCTTTCGGGCCGGCGATGGCAAGGTGATGATCAACCCGGGAAGCGTCGGCCAGCCCCGGGACGGCGACCCGCGCGCGTCGTACGCGCTGCTCGACGTGGACCGGGCGACCGCCGCGTTCCACCGGGTCGAGTACGACATCGGCGAGACACAGCGCCGGATGCGCGACCGTAAGCTGCCCGAGATGCTCGTCGACCGGCTCTCCTTCGGCCTGTGAGCGACATCGCCTTCCGTGAGGAGATCGGCACGGGACCGGGCGACGCGGCGCTCGAGTACGAGCTCCCGCGGGGCGGGCGGGTGCGCCTGACGGTCCGGCTCGGCGAACGGCGGACGGGCGGCCACGGGATCCGGGTCATGCGCATCACCCGCGACGGCCCGACCCTGACGCTGCGCTGCTCGATCACCGAGCCGCGGGCCGGCGCGATCCTCACCCAGGCGCTCACGTACCCCGCGCAGACCGTCTCGGTGGACGACGGGCTCGTCCGCGGCGTGCGCACCGTCGTCCTCGTCGATCAGCGCGGCGCGGAGCGCGCGCGCATCACGGCCTAGGATTCGCCCGACTTGTCAGAGCACCCGCCCGGAGACCCCCCAGACCACCCGGGTCAGCCGCAGCGTCCGGAGCACCGGCTCGAACGCATCGAGCACGCCAAGGGACGACTCCCGGGCGACGCGCGTGTCCGGATCGTCCGCAACACCGAGTTCAGGCGTCGCAAGGGCTACGTCCTCGCGACCGAGGACGTGTTCGAGTCGGAGAGCGCGGTGGGCCGGTTCGCGGACCACGTCCGGCAGATCCTGTTCGGCAGCCGCATCGCCACCGAGGAGGAGGCCGGCGAACGCGTCACGAAGGTCACCGGGCTCGCGATCTTCGCCTCCGACAACATCTCGTCGTCCGCATACGCGACCGAGGAGACCATGCGCGCCCTCGCGATCGCGGGCGCCGCGGGCCTCGCGCTCACGATGCCGATCACGATCGCGATCGTCGTCATCCTCGCGATCGTCGTGACCTCATACCTGCAGGTCGTGCGTGCCTACCCGAACGGCGGCGGCAGCTACGTGGTCGCGAGTCAGAACCTCGGCACCCTGCCCGGCCTCGTCGCGGCCGCGGCGCTCCTCGTCGACTACGTGCTCACGGTCTCGGTTTCGGTGGCCGGCGGCGTGCTCGCCATTTCGACGGCGTTCCCGGATTGGGAGCCAGCGAAGGTGGCGATCGGCGTCGGTTTCATCGCGCTCATCACGATCGGGAACCTCCGCGGCATCCGCGAAGCCGGGCTGATCTTCGCCGGCCCGACGTACCTCTACGTCGTCAGCGTGGCCGGGGTCCTGGCGATCGGACTGTTCCGCGTGCTGACCGGCGACATCCCCGTGCCGATCGCGCCGCCGGTGTCCGTTCCGGTGACCGAGTCACTGAGCGCGTTCCTCATCCTCCGCGCGTTCTCCTCCGGTTCCGTCGGCCTCTCGGGCACCGAGGCGGTGGCCAATGGCGTGACCGCGTTCAAGAAGCCCGCGGCGCGCAACGCATCCATCGTGCTCATGACCATGGGCACGATGTTCGGAACGCTGTTCATCGCGATCAGCTTTCTGGCGACGCGCATGAATATCCGGCCGGACCTGACCGAGACCAAGAGCGTGCTCGGCCTGCTCACCCAATCGATCGTCGGCGATGGAGTGGTGTTCTACGTGGTGCAGGCGGCAACGGCGATCATCCTGATCCTCGCGGCGAACACGAGCTTCTCCGGATTCCCGCGGCTCGCGTCGATCCTCGCGACCGACCGCTTCATGCCCCGCCAGTTCTCGCAGCGCGGTGACCGTCTCGCGTTCTCATTCGGCATCATCGTGCTCGCGGTCATGTCCGCGCTCCTGCTCATCGCGTACCAGGGCAGCGTCAACGGTCTGATCCCGCTGTACACGATCGGCGTGTTCATCGCGTTCACCCTGTCGCAGGCCGGGCTCGTCCGCCACTGGCTGCGGGTCCGCGGCCGCGGATGGCAGTTCTCCGCGGCGATCAACGCGCTCGGCGCCGTCGTGACCGGGGTCGTCACGCTCGTGGTCGCGGTCACGAAGTTCCAGCTCGGGGCGTGGATGGTCCTCGCGGTGATGCCGGTCATGGTCTACCTCATGTGGCGCGTGCACCAGCACTACCGCCGGATCGAGGACGAGCTGCTCATCCCGCGTGGGACACGCGTCGCCCTGAAGCCGGTCGAGCCGCGCCTGATCGTGCCGATCAGCCGGATCGACAAGGCCGCCCTGCACGCGCTGAGCCTCGCCCACGGGCTGTCGCCGCACGTGACCGCGATCCACATCTCGTTCGACGAGGACGGGGCTCAGGCGTTCAAGGAACGTTGGGCCCGATCGGTCGGCAGCGAGATCCCGCTCGAGGTGATCGTGTCTCCGTACCGGGCGCTCCTTGCGCCCCTGTTGAGCTACCTGGACGCGATCGACGATCAGGACCCTGGGCGCCCGATCGTCGTCGTGCTCGCCGAGTTCGTCCCGCGGCACCTCTGGGACGCGGCGCTGCACAACCAGACCGCGCTGCGTCTCAAGCTCGCGCTCTTCGCCCGCCCGAACACCAACGTGATCGACGTTCCCTACCACTTGGGGGACACCGAGGACTTCGAAGCGCACTAAACTCCGCGCTCTGTGAAGCTCACCAACGTCCTCGTGCCCCTTGCCGGTACCGCGATCGACCCCGACGTCATCGAGTACGCGGTGGCGCTGGCGCGCCCGCACAAGGCGAAGATCACTGCCGTCCACGTGATCGAGGTCAAGTGGAACATGCCACTCGACGCGGTCCTGGACGCCGAGCTCGAGCGCGGCGAGGAGATCCTCACGCTCGCGGAAAAGGTCGGCGAAAAGCTCGGTGCGCATCTGACCACGGAGGTGCTCCAGGCTCGCGAGGCCGCCGCGGCCATCGTTGACACGGCAGTCGAGCAAGGCTGCGAGCTCATCATCATCGGGATGCCCTACCGCAAGCGCCTCGGCCGGGTCTACGTCGGCCGGACGGTCGAGGCCGTCTACGTGAAAGCGCCGTGCGCGGTGCTCGCGTATCGTCAGGAAGAACCCAAGTGAACGTCGTCATCGTGGGATGTGGGCGCACCGGCGCCTTCCTCGCGGAGCTCCTCGACCAAGGCAGCGACACCGTGTCGATCGTCGACGTGGAACGGATGGCGTTCAAGCGCCTGCCCGCGAGCTTCAAGGGCACGCCGGTGCTGGGTGACGGCATGGACATGGACATCCTCCGGCAGGCCGGCATCGAGAAGGCGGACGCGTTCCTGTCGCTCACCCAGGGCGACAACCGCAACCTGATGGCCGCGCAGATCGCGAAGAAGATCTTCGGCGTCGGTCAGGTCTTCGCGAAGGTGAACGACCCGATCCGGGCCGCGACCTATCGGGGCCAGGGGCTCTACACGTTCTCGCGCACGACGATCCTCGGGACCCTCCTCCACGCGGTGCTCAAAGGTGACAAGAACCTCGGCCAGAACCTCATGAAGGCCGCGATGCAGCACGATCAGGACCTTTCGGCCGAGCTGCCCAGCGTGGACCGCTGATGTATTTCGTCGTCGCGGGCGGGGGCGAGGTGGGCTATCACCTCTCGAAGGCGCTCCTCGAGGCGGGGCACGAAGTGATGATCATCGAGCGCGACCGCCGCCGAGCGCTCTGGATCGAGGAGCAGCTCGGATCGGTCGTGATCAACGCGCCGGCCGACGAAGGTCGGTACCAGATCCAGGCCGGCTGCCAACGCGCGGACGCCGTGCTCGCCGTCACCGGCGACGATGAGGACAACCTCATCATCAGCCAGCTCGCGAAGCTGAAGTGCGGCGCGAACCGGGTCATCGCGCGCGTGAACAATCCGAAGAACGAGATCGTCTTCAAGGCGATGGGCATCGACGAAACGCTCTCCTCCACGCGCGTCCTGATGGGCGTCATCGAGCAGGAGCTTCCGACCGGCGGGTTCATGCCGCTCATGCCGCTGACCCGCTCGGACCTCGAGATCGTCGAAGCGGAGATCGCCATCGGCTCGCCGGCGGCCAACAAAGCGGTCGAGGCGGTCGGCCTGCCGGCCGGCGCGCACATCGGCGCGATCGTCCGGAAGGGCCAGATCCTGCACGCCCACCGCGACACGAAGCTCGAGGCGGGGGATCGGATCATCGTGTTCGCCCCCACCGCGGCCGAGCAGGAGGTCAAGAAAGCACTCTTCGGCTAGGCGTCTGGACCGCAAGAAGCTTGACAACGACGTTGATAGGTCTTATACCAACGTGATGGCGCGTGGAAGCCGGCCGGTCTACGTGATCTCGATCGCCGCGAGCCTCGCCGGCTGCCATCCTCGCACGCTGCGGATCTACGAAGAGGAGGGGCTCGTCGAGCCGGTCCGGACCGATTCGAACATCCGGCTCTACTCCGATGAGGACCTCCAGCGGGTGCGCATCATCCGCTACCTCACGCAGCAGCGCGGGGTGAACCTGGCCGGCGTGAAGATGCTCCTGCAGTTCCGCGACGCCGCGGACCTGCTGCGGGAGCTCGCGAACGCCATCGATGAGCTCGACGGCGCCGAAGACGCGAGCGCGCCGACACCCTTGAAGTCCGCGAAGATCACCGCATTGTGAGGAAATGACCAGATGACCGAAGAGATCCGCACCTACCCCCCGGAGCTGCCACTCGTCCCCCTGCGGGAGATGGTGGTGTTCCCCAAGATCGTCCAACCCCTCGGGGTCGGTCGCGAGAAGAGCGTCGCCGCCATCGACGCTGCGATGAGCGAAGAGAAGCATTACGTGATCTTCGCGGCCCAGAAGGACGCCGAGGTCGACGACGTGACGCCGGACCAGATCTACGGTGTCGCGACGGTCGCGGAGATCGTGCGCCTGCTCCGGATCCCGGATGGCAGCGCGCAGGTCATCGTGCAGGGCCTCCAGCGGGTGAAGATCACCGGCTTCGTCCCTGAGCGCCGCTACTTCCGAGTCACGTTCCAGCCGATCAAGGAGATCCCGGGCGAGCCCGTCGAGCGCGAGGCGCTCCTCCGCAGCGTGAAGGGCCTGTTCGGCGACTACGTCGAGAACGGCGGCTCGATCGTGCCCGAGGTCGCGATGACCGCGAAGAGCACGGACGACCCGTCGCACTTCGGCGACCTCGTCGCGCAGAGCCAGGACCTGACCATCGAGCAGCGCCAGCAGCTCCTCGAGATGGAGAGCGTCGTCGAGCGGCTCCGGTTCCTGTCCGTCTTCCTCGCGAAGCAGAACGAGATCCTGCAGATGAAAGCGAAGATCCAGAGCGACGTCCAGCAGACGCTCGACAAGACCCAGCGCGAGTACATCCTCCGGGAGCAGATGAAGGCGATCCAGAAGGAGCTCGGCGACGATGACGGCACCTCGGAGGTCAACGAGCTTCGCGAGAAGATCGAGGCCGCCGGCATGCCGGACGAGGTCAAGGAGAAGGCCCTCAAGGAGGTCGGGCGGCTCGAGAAGATCCCGCAGGCCTCGCCGGAGCAGGGCGTGATCCGCACCTACGTCGACTGGCTCATCTCGGTGCCCTGGAGGAAGGCCCCCGAGGACGACTGGGACATCGCCGAAGCCGCCCGGATCCTCGACGAGGACCACTACGGCCTGCCGAAGATCAAGGACCGGATCCTCGAGTACATGGCGGTCCGCAAGCTCTCGCACGAGCTGCGTGCCCCGATCCTCTGCTTCGTCGGCCCGCCCGGCGTCGGCAAGACGAGCCTCGGGAAGTCCATCGCCCGCGCGATGGGCCGCAAGTTCATCCGCATGTCCCTCGGTGGCATCCGCGACGAGGCCGAGATCCGCGGTCACCGGCGCACGTACGTGGGTGCCCTGCCGGGCCGGATCCTCCAGAACATGAAGACCGCCGGAGAGACGAACCCGGTGTTCATGCTCGATGAGATCGACAAGGTCGGCGCCGACTTCCGGGGCGACCCGAGCTCCGCGCTCCTCGAGGTCCTCGACCCCGAGCAGAACAGCACGTTCTCGGATCACTACCTCGAGGTCCCCTACGACCTCTCGCGGGTCATCTTCATCACGACCGCGAACGTCGAGGACACGATCATCGCTCCGCTCCATGACCGGATGGAAGTCATCCGGCTCCCCGGCTACACGGAGGACGAGAAGCTGCACATCGCGACGGGCTACCTCCTGCCACGCCAGCTGAAGCAGCATGGTCTCGAGAACGGGCGGCTCACGATCACCGACGCGGCGCTCAAGGACATGGTCCGGCTGTTCACCCGCGAGGCGGGCGTTCGGAACCTGGAGCGTGAGATCGGCACGATCTGCCGGAAGGTCGCTCGCCAGATCGCCGAGAACAAGGTGGAGAACGCCACGGTCGATGCGTCCGACCTGTCCACGTACCTCGGGCCTGAGCGCTTCGACTTCGGCCTCGCCGAAGAGGAGGACCAGGTCGGCGCGGTCACCGGTGTCTCGGTGAGCGAGGCCGGCGGGGACGTCCTCACCGTCGAGGCGACGATCATGGACCAGGGCTCGAAGACCGAGGAGTTCGTCCTCACCGGCCAGATCCAGAAGGTCATGGAAGAGTCGGCTCGCGCCGCGCTCAGCTACGTCCGGGCCCATGGGAACGAGCTCGGGGTCCCGCCAGGGTTCTTCAAGGATCACTCGATGCACATCCACGTTCCCGCGGGTGCCATCCCGAAGGACGGACCGTCCGCCGGGGTGACCATGGCGACGGCGATCGTGTCGGCCCTCACCGGCCGGCGCGTGCACCGCGAGATCGCCATGACCGGCGAGATCACGCTGCGGGGGCGCGTGCTCCCGATCGGCGGCGTGAAGGCGAAGCTGCTCGCGGCGCACCGCGCCGGGATCAAGACCTTCATCCTGCCGGAGAAGAACCGGAAGGACCTGGTGGACATCCCCCAGGAGGTCCTCGACGCGATCGACATCAAGCCGGTGTCCACGATCGAAGAGGTGTTGAAGCTCGCGCTCCTCGCGGGGCCGAGCGTCACGCCCGCGCAGATCGAGGCCGCGCGTCCCGCGATGGTCCCGCCGCCGAACTAGTAGGGGGCATCGATGCCCGTCGAATACAAGGACTACTACAAGACCCTGGGGGTCCAAAAGGACGCGACGGCCGCCGACGTGAAGAAGGCGTACCGCAGGCTGGCACGCCAGTTCCACCCGGACGTGAACAGATCGTCGGACGCCTCCAAGAAGTTCAAAGAGGTCAATGAGGCGAACGAGGTCCTCAGCGATCCGGACAAGCGGAAGAAGTACGACCAGCTCGGGCCCGACTGGGAGCGGTACGCGCGGGCAGGTGCGGGCGCGCAACGCGGCGGCGCCGACGGTGGCTTCCAGTGGGTCTACACCGGAGCCCCCGGAGCCGACCCGTTCGGCGGTGGCGGTGCGAGCGACTTCTCGGACTTCTTCCAGTCGGTGTTCGGCAGCGGGTTCGGGCAGGCCGCCGGGGGCACCGGCACGCGACGGCGCGCCGCGCGGCCGCGGACCGTCGCTGACGCGGAGTACCCGATCGAGGTGACGCTGCCCGAGGCCTACAAGGGCGCGGAGCGCGCGCTGGAGCTCCGGGGCGAGGATGGCAAGACCAAGCGGCTCACCGTGAAGATCCCGGCCGGCGTGCGCGACGGGCAGCGGATCCGTCTCGCGGGCCAGGCTGCCGGCGGGGACCTGTATCTGCTGGTCAAGGTCAAGCTGGATCCGCTGTTCACGCGCGACGGGGACGATCTGCGGCTCGAGCTTCCGGTCGCGCTCCACGAAGCGCTCCTTGGCGCGGAGGTCACCGTGCCGACGCTGAAGGGACGCGTGAGCCTGCGGATCCCACCGGAGACCCAGAACGGACGGACCATCCGGCTCGCCGGGCAGGGCATGCCGCGCGCGAGCGGCGGCTCGGGCGACCTGTACGTGACGGTGAAGGTCGTCCTGCCGACGAAGCTCACCGACAAGGAACGCGAGCTCGCGACCGAGCTCGCGGCGGAGCGACGGACCGACGACGTCCGCTCGCATCTGCTCTAAGGAGGCATCGTCATGATCGATCCCAAGAAGATGACCGAGAAGACCCAGGAGGCGCTCATCGCCGCGCAGCAAGCCGCGCAGGAGAACGGGCGCTCGCAGCTCGACGTCGAGGATCTCGCCGCGGCGCTGCTCGCGCAGCAGGGTGGCATCGTGCCGAGCGTCATCGAGGCGCTCGGCGGATCGCCCCAGCAGCTCCTCGCCGCGGTGCAGCAGGAGCTCGCGCGCCAACCGAAGGTGCAGGGCAACGTGCAACTGTCGGCTACGCCGCGGCTCGGCCGTGTGCTGCAGCAGTCCCAGAAGGAAGCCGATGCGCTCGGCGACGAGTACGTCTCGACCGAGCACCTACTGCTCGCGATGACGGCGGACCAGGGCTACGCCGGGCAGGCGCTCCAGCGCATCGGCGCGACGCGCGAGCGCGTGTTGAACGCGCTGCGCGACATCCGCGGCAACCAGCGGGTCACCGACCAGAACCCGGAGAACAAGTACCAGGTCCTCGAGAAGTACGGCCGCGACCTGACCGAGCTCGCGCGGAAGAACAAGATCGATCCGGTGATCGGCCGCGATGAGGAGATCCGCCGCGTCATCCAGGTGCTGTCACGCCGCACGAAGAACAACCCGGTGCTCATCGGCGAACCGGGCGTCGGCAAGACCGCGATCGTCGAGGGTCTCGCCCAGCGGATCGTTCGCGGCGATGTGCCCGAGGGCCTGAAGGACAAACGGGTCTTCGCGCTCGACATCGGCTCGCTGCTCGCCGGTGCGAAGTACCGCGGTGAGTTCGAGGAGCGGCTCAAGGCCGTCCTCAAGGAGATCGCGGCGAGCGACGGCGAGATCATCCTGTTCATCGACGAGCTCCACACCATCGTCGGCGCGGGCGCGGCCGAGGGCGCGGTCGATGCCGCGAACATGCTCAAGCCGATGCTCGCTCGCGGCGAGCTGCACACGATCGGGGCGACGACGCTCGACGAGTACCGGAAGCACATCGAGAAGGACGCCGCGCTCGAGCGCCGGTTCCAGCCGGTCTTCGTCGGCGAGCCGTCCGTTGAAGACACGATCTCGATCCTTCGCGGCCTGCGCGAGCGGTACGAGGTACACCACGGCGTGCGGATCCTCGACAGCGCGCTCGTCGCGGCGGCCGTGCTCTCCGCGCGCTACATCAGCGATCGATTCCTGCCGGACAAGGCCATCGACCTCGTGGACGAGGCCGGGTCCAAGCTGCGGATGGAGATCGACTCCATGCCCGTCGAGCTCGACGAGGTCGAGCGGCGCATCCGCCAGCTCGAGATCGAGCGCGAAGCGCTCCGCAAGGAGACCGACACGGCCAGCAAGGATCGGCTGGCCAAGCTCGAGAAGGAGCTCGCCGACCTCAAGGAGTCAAGCTCCGGCCTCCGCGCGGACTGGGAGAAGCAGAAGGCCGCGATCGGGGAGATCCGCGAGAAGAAGTCGCGGCTCGAGCAGGTGCGCGCGGACATCGAGAAGGCCGAGCGCGCCGCCGATTTCGCGAAGGCGGCCGAGCTCAAGTACGGCACGCTCGCGCAGCTCGAGAAGGAGGTCGCGCAGGCCGAGGCCAAGCTCGCCGAGCTGCAGCAGCGGCACAAGATGCTCACCGAGGAAGTGACGCCGGAGGACATCGCCGAGATCGTCGGCAAGTGGACCGGCATCCCGGTCACGAAGCTCGTGGAGGGTGAGGTCGGCAAGCTCCTCAAGATGGAGGAGCGACTGCACGACCGGATCGTCGGGCAGGCCGAGGCCGTGACCGCCGTCGCGAACGCGGTCCGTCGCGCTCGTGCCGGCATGCAGGACCCGAACCGGCCGCTCGGCTCCTTCCTGTTCCTCGGCCCGACCGGCGTCGGAAAGACCCTGCTGGCGAAGGCCCTCGCCGAGTTCCTGTTCGACGATGAGAAGGCGATGGTCCGCCTCGACATGAGCGAGTACATGGAGAAGCACACCGTCTCGCGGCTCGTCGGTGCCCCGCCCGGGTACGTCGGCTACGACGAGGGCGGGCAGCTCACCGAGGCGGTCCGCCGCCGTCCGTACACGGTGCTCCTCCTCGACGAGATCGAGAAGGCCCACGCGGACGTGTTCAACGTGCTGCTGCAGATCCTCGACGACGGCCGGCTCACCGATGGACAGGGTCGGACGGTCGACTTCAAGAACGTCGTGATCATCATGACCAGCAACGTCGGCTCGACGTTCATCAGCGAGCTCGCGGGGAAGAACGAGGAGCTCATGCGCACACACGTCATGGACGCGTTGCGCGGACAGTTCCGGCCCGAATTCCTCAACCGGATCGACGAGGTCGTCATCTTCCACGGCCTGGTCGAGAAACAGCTCGAGGCGATCGTCGAGCTCGAGACGAAGGCCCTTGCGAGACGGCTC
The DNA here is from genome assembly GCA_036564905.1 of Candidatus Limnocylindria bacterium. Taxonomy (GTDB): domain Bacteria; phylum Chloroflexota; class Limnocylindria; order P2-11E; family P2-11E; genus UBA4735. The sequence continues at coordinate 16,773 of DATCOD010000054.1, read as the reverse complement.
GCCGAGCGGAAGATCACGCTCGAGCTCACCCCCGCGGCGAAGGCGCTCGTCGCGAAGGAGGGCTACGACCCGGCGTACGGGGCGCGGCCGATCCGCCGAACGATCCAGAAGCTGATCCTCGATCCGCTCGCGCAGAAGGTGCTCTCCGGCGAGTACAAGGAGGGCGACACCGTCTTCGTCGACGCGGAGAACGGCTCGATCCAGTTCTGGACCCAGGAGTTCGCCGAGCGGAAAGCGAGCGACCGCAAGAAGCGCGGCGAGCCGGTGGGCTCTCTCAACTAGCCCGCGGGCGAGGCGCCGAGCTCACCCTCGCTCCAGCGATCCGTCGACGCGACGATCGTGACCGGTCCGTCCGCATCGATCCGCACCCGCATGGCCGCGCCGAACACGCCGGTCGATACGGTGAGCCGGCTCGCGCGCAGCACGCCGCAGAACGCTTCGTACAGCCGGCGTCCGACCTCGGGTGGCGCGGCCGCGGTGAAGTCGGGCCGGCGGCCGCGGCGCAGGTCGCCGTACAGCGTGAACTGCGGGACCACCAGGACGCTGCCCTGCGCCTCCGCGACGGTGTGCTGGAGCTTGCCGCTGCCGTCGTCGAAGATGCGCAGCGACGCGATCTTCGCCGCGAGCCGTTCGCCGTCGATCGCGGTGTCCGTTGCCCCGACACCGAGGAGCACGACCAGGCCGCGGTCGATCGAAGCGACCTGCTGATCGTCGACTTCGACTGACGCCGCCCGAACGCGCTGGACGACCGCGCGCGTTAGGTCAGTCCATCGCTCTCTCTCGACTGCGTCGAGAGAATGCTCAGGGCTGGTGGACTCGCTCGTCGCGGCAAAGCCGCTCCTAGCTCGTTCAATCCAACATCCACGGGTTGTCCCCGCGGACGACCGCCTCGACCTCGCTCGGACCAAGATGCCCCGGTGACCAGACCGTGCGGCTGCGGCCGATCGGGAGGCGCGTGACGTACGTGACCTTCCCGAAGCGATAACCGTGCTGGAACAGGAAGGCCTTGCCGTCGATCTCGATCAGCTGGCGACGATCGGTGGAGGCGGTGGGCACGCGACGAGCCTATCGGAACGGGCGGATCAGTCGGGCGGCAGGCCCGGATCGACCGGATCCGACACCGCGGATGCGGCCGGCCCGGCGCCACTCTCGGCGTTGGCCGTCGACGCGAAACCAGCTAGGAGCGCCAGAGCGACGATGATCGCGAGCGACGCCGATCGAATGATCTTCATCTTCACCACGCTCCCCACTGTCGGTGACCGCCGGTGTTCGGTATCGTGCTCAGCGATTATGGCCACTGAACCCAAGCGGTCAAGACGCGCCGGCGCTGGAACGGTGTCGGAAGGGGGTCAGACCCTCGGCGCGCGGGTCCGCAGCGCACGGCGGGACGCCGGCATCAGCCAGGCGCAGCTCGCCGGCGACGAGCTCACGAAGGGGTTCATCAGCCAGATCGAATCCGGGCAGGTCCGGCCATCCATCCGCTCGCTCCAGCACATCGCCGCGAAGCTCGGGCGCCCGCTGGACTACTTCATCGCCGACGAGCCGCTCGCCACAACGAAGCGGGTCGCGTTCCATCGACTCGCGGCGGAGGCCGCGGCCGAGCGGGAGGACTGGCCGACGTCCGAACGGGAATGTGTCGCCGGGCTTGCGGTCGCCCCGGACGCCGTCGAACGCGCGGCGTTCCTGCGATTGCTCGCGAGCGCGGCACTGAATCAGGGCCGACGCGAGGAAGCGTTCGATCGCGTGACCGAGGGGCTGGCGCTCCTCGATATCACGAAGCAGCCGATCGATGTCGCGCGGCTGCTGTACGTGCGTGCGCTCGCGTACGGCGACGCCGGCCAGCTCGTGGCCTCCACGGAAGCGTTCGAGACCGTGCGCGACGTCGTCGAGCGCTACGAGATCCTCGACCCGCGGCTCCGCGCCCGCGTGGGGGTCGCGCTCGGCACGACCTACCGCCGGCTCGGGCGCACCACGAAGGCGATCGCGTCGTACGAGACCGCGCTCGCGACCGCGTCGCGGGCCAACGAGCTGCGGCTCGCGGCGCAGGGCTTCATGGGCATCGCTGTGTCGCACTACGACTCCGGCCAGCTCGACGCGGCGATCGTGAGCTACGAGCGCGCGCTCCAGCTCTTCGAGCGCATCGCCGACACGACCTTCGAGCTCCAGGCCCGGCAGTCGCTCGCATCGATCCACTTCCAGCAGGGTCATGTCGCGCTGGCCCGCGACCTCGCCGACCGAACGATCGCGCGGGCCGCCGACGTCGGGGACGAGCGCTCGGGGGCATCGGCACAGGTGGTCCGCGCGCGCGTGCTGCTCAGCGAGGGCGATGCCGCGGAGGCGAAGCGCGTCGCGCGCCAGGCCGAGCGGGTGCTTGGCGCGGTGGGCGATCAGATCCAGCGTGCGCACGCGCTGCGGGTGATCGCGGCCGCGAGCGAGGCGCGCGGCGAGACGGTCGAGGCCGATCGAGCGTTCAAGCGAGCCATCGAGCTGCTGTCGGCGGTCGACGACCGGGCCGACCTGTCGCTCGCGGCATCCGAGTACTCGAAGATCCTGCGGGCCCGCGGTTCGATCGACGAGGCCTTCGCGATGCTGGAGCTCGCCCAGACCCGGCGCTAGCTAGCATCGCGGCGTGTCCCGCGAGTACGCCCCCGAAGAGAACTCCCGCGTCGCCGACCTGCTCGACGAGATCGGCGACCTCCTCGAGCTGAAGGGCGAGAACGTCTTTCGTGCCGTCACGTACCGCGCGGCAGCCCGGGAGATCCGCGATCTGCGCGAGCCGATCCGCGCGATCTACGAGGCGGGTCACCTGGCCACGATCCCGAAGGTCGGTACCTCGGTGGGTGAGGCCATCGCGCAGTACCTCCAGGGTGGCAAGGCGAGGCGGCATGAGGAGCTGAAGGCCGCGGTCCCGGACGGCCTCCTGACGCTGCTGCGGGTGAAGGGTGTCGGCCCGGCGACGGCGCGCCTCATCCACCAGCACCTGAAGATCACGACGATCGACGAGCTCGAAGCGGCGGCGAAGGACGGTCGCCTGCGGAGCCTGCCGAAGATCCAGGCGAAGACCGAGGAGAACATCCTCAAGTCGATCGCCTCGCTACGGCAGCGCACCGGCCGGTCGCTCATCAGCCACGCCCGCACGGCCGCCGAACACATGGTCGGATATCTGCGCGAGACCGCGAATGTCGGGGAGATCTCGGTCTGCGGGAGCGTGCGGCGGTGGAAGGAGACCATCGGCGACATCGATCTCCTGGTCGCGAGCGACCAGGCCGCGCCCGTCATGGCCGCATTCACCGGCGCGCCGAACGTCGAGCGCGTTCTCGCGCAGGGAGACACGAAGTCATCGGTCATCGTCGAGCGCGGGCTCCAGATCGACCTGCGGGTCGTGCCGGCGCCGTCGTGGGGCGCGGCGCTGCTCTATTTCACCGGCTCGAAGGAGCACAACGTCCGGCTCCGTGGGTACGCCCTGCGGAAGAAGCTCCTGCTGAACGAGTACGGCCTGTATCGCGTCGGCGAGGAGAAGGGCGGCACGCCGATCGCGTCGCGCACCGAGGAGGACATCTACGCGGCGCTCGGCATGGACTGGATCCCGCCGGAGCTCCGCGAGGATCATGGCGAGATCGACGCGGCCCTCGCCCACGCGCTGCCCGCGCTGGTCAAGGTCGAGGACCTGAACGGCGACCTGCACGTCCATTCGGACTGGACCGACGGTCGTGACACCCTCGCGGCGATGGTCCGCCGCGCGCGTGACAAGGGGTACGCGTATGTCGCCGTGACCGACCACTCCGTGGGGCTCGGCATGACGAACGGGCTCAACCTCGAACGGATCGCGGCGCGCGCCAAGGAGATCGCGAAGCTCAACCAGGAGCTCGCGCCGTTCCGGATCCTCATCGGTACCGAGCTCGAGATCCGCGCCGATGGCCGGCTCGATTACCCGGATGACGTGCTCGCCGGTTTCGAGGTCGTGACCGCGTCGATCCACTCGGCGTTCAACCAGCCGCGCGAGCAGATCACGCAGCGGCTCGTCGGCGCGATGCGGCACCCGCTCGTCACCGCGATCTCGCATCCCACCGGCCGCCTGCTGGAACGGCGCGACCCCTACGACGTGGACATGGACGCGATCATCGACGCCGCGGTCGCGACCGGGACGCGGCTCGAAGTGAATGGCGGTCCGGAGCGGCTCGATCTCCCGGACTGGGCGGTGCGCAAGGCGGTGGAGAAGGGCGCGACGCTGGTGATCGACTCCGACGCCCATGCCGTCGAGGAGCTCGAGTGGACGGTGTACGGCGCGGCGACCGCGCGGCGCGGTTGGGCGACCGCCGACCGCGTCGGCAACACCCGTGGCCTCGACGCCGTGCTGCGGCGCAAGGTGACATGAGCGGGAAGCGCTTCATCGTCCGTGGCCGCGTCCAGGGCGTGACGTTCCGCGCCACCGCCGCGGACTACGCGCGCCGGCTCGGTCTGCATGGGCGCGTCTGGAATCGGGCGGACGGCGCGGTCGAGGCCGAGGCCGAGGGTGATGCCGGGGCGCTCGCGAAGTTCGAGGCCTGGCTCCATCACGGACCGGGGTACGCGGAGGTCGAGTCCGTGGAGGCCGAACCGTTACCGGGAGAACCCCGGTACCGCGGCTTCTCGATCGGCTAGCGCCGGCGGCGTTTCGGCTTCGGGAGGTATTTCTGGCGCCGCAGCTCGCGGAGCCATGCGGCTTCGAGGGGCGGGAGCCATGAGCCGTAGATGTAGACGAGGATCGCGAGGTCGATGCCGAAGGCGACCGCGATCAGCATGAACGGGGCTTTCGCGATCAGGAAGACCGTCGCGAGGATCAGCGCGATCACGTTGAACCAGAATGCCCACGGCCGGGCCGTGCGCTCCGCGGGCGAGACGCCGCGCACCGGCAGGTAATACCAGACGATGTTCGCGACGAGCGCGATCCCCAACGCGATCACCGCCGGCCAGTAGAAGCGGGATTCGCCGTTGAACGGCTCGATGAAGCGGTGGGCGAAATGCCCGATGTCGAGTGGCACGGGCTACCTATACTACCGAGCGAATCCCGACAACGCCTCGAGTGATGGAGACGCATGCGCGCACTTCTTTCCGTTGACGACAAGACCGGACTGATCGCGCTCGCTCGCGGGCTGCAGGAGCTTGGTTGGGAGCTGGTCGCCACCGACGGGACCCGGGCTGCGCTCGCAGCCGAAGGCATCACCGCCCGCTCGGTCGACGACATCACGGGCTCGCCGATGCTGCTCGACGGCCGGGTAAAGACCCTTCACCCGAAGATCCACGGCGCGATCCTCGCCCGCCGCAGCAGCGAGAAGCACATGGCGGAGCTGAACGCGCAGGGCATCGTGCCCATCGATCTCGTCGCCTCGAACCTCTACTCGTTCCGCGAGGCGGCGGCATCCGGCGCGTCGGGCGACGCGCTTCTCGAGAAGATCGACATCGGCGGCGTGACGCTCCTGCGGGCCGCCGCGAAGAACCATGCGGACGTCATCATCCTTTCTCGGCCGGAGCGCTACGGCCCGGTCCTCGAGGAGCTCCGTGAACGCGCTTCGGTCTCCGCGGAGACGCGCCGGCAGCTCGCGGCTGAGGCGTTCTCGCACACCGCTGCGTACGACGCGGCGATCGCGGCGCAGGTCGCGACGGATGCCGGCGTGCAGTTCCCGGACGAGCTGACGCTCTCGCTCCGCAAGGTCCGCGACCTCCGGTACGGGGAGAACCCGCACCAGCAGGCCGCGTTCTACGCGGTGCGCGGCGAAGCGGGCGCGATGACGAACATGGAGCAGCTGCACGGCAAGGCAACGAGCTTCAACAACATGCTCGACATCAACGCCGCCTGGCGTATCGCATCGGACTTCACGCAGCCGACGGCCGCGATCGTGAAGCACCAGAACCCGTGCGGCATCGCGTCCGATGTCGACATCGTGAAGGCGTATCGGAGCGCGTTCCTCTGCGATTCGGTCTCCGCGTTCGGCGGCATAGTCGCGGTGAACCGCCCGGTGACGCGCGAGCTCGCCGACGCGCTCAAGGACACGTTCTACGAGGCGATCATCGCGCCCGCGTATACGGACGACGCGCTTCCGATCCTGAAAGAGCGGAAGAACCTCGAGATCTTCGCGGTCAAGGGCTGGGTGCCCCAGCTGCGTGGCCGCCGCGGCGACGGGATGCTCGACTACAAGCGCGTCTCCGGCGGCATGCTCGTGCAGACGCCCGATGAATCGGTCGCGGACGAATCGAACTTCAAGGTCGTGACCGAACGCCACCCGACGCTCGAGGAGCTGACCGATCTCATCTTCTCGTGGCGGTGCGTACGGCATGTCACGTCGAACGGGATCGTGCTCGCGAAGAACCTGATGAGCGTCGGCATCGGCCCGGGGCAGCTGTCACGCGTCGTCGCGGTCGAGGTTGCCGTACGCAAGGCCGGCGAGAATGCGCGCCTCGCGGTCATGTCGTCGGACGCCTACTTCCCGTTCCCCGACGGCATCGAGGTCGCGGCCCGCGCCGGCGTGACGGCGATCATCCAGCCCGGCGGCTCGATGCGCGATCAGATGATGATCGACACCGCGAACCGCCACCGCATGGCGATGCTCTTCACCGGACGGCGTCACTTCAAGCACTAGCGGGAGCGGCGGCCTCCACGCGGCTGAAGCTGTCGATGAGCGCGTTCCCGCACTGCGCGCAGCGCTCCCGGACGTCGTTCTGGACGCCGCAGTGCTCACAGAAGATGTGGCGCTTGCGTGGGCTGGCGGCCGCGAACAGGGCCGCGAAGTGGCTGTACTGGTTGCCCGTGGCGTAGAGCTCCTTCACCGCTTCGCGGTGGGGAAGAGCTCTCGCGTACGCCTCGGCGTCGGCGAGCGTGCGCCAGAAGGCCAACGCGTAGCTCTCTGGTCCGTCACCGAAGCCGATGAGCCGGATGAAGCCCGCCGAGCCGAGCGCGGCTTCGATCGTGGACGCGGCCCGTGACCAGAACTGCTGGGCCTTCTCCGCATCCGCGAGCGTGCTCTGGAGGACGAGGATCGCCCCGGCGGCCTCCGGGCCGACCTGCTCCCTCTCGACCGAGAACACGACGCCTGGTGTGAACCGCGCGCCCTGGAGCGCGCCCATCCGCGCCGCGACGTCGCCCTCCGGGTGGTATGGACCGAGCACAGCCATCCGCGCACCTCCAGTTAGTTGCACAGCGATGTGCCGTGAATATCTACCGCCGCTGCGGCCCTGTCAAGATGGCTGCACACCGCTGTGCCGTAAACTTCCGGCGTGGCCAAGTACGAGCTCAAGGTCAGGGCAGCCCGGATGGGCGAGACCCGCCTGCGGATCATCGAGGCGACCATGCGGCTGCACACGACGATCGGCCCGGCGCGGACGTCGATCATGGCGGTCGCAGAGGCCGCCGGGGTCCAGCGCCACACCGTGTACAGCCACTTCCCCGACGAGAAGGCGCTCTTCGTCGCATGCGGCGGGCTGTTCTACGAGCGCCATCCGTACCCGCCGACCGAGCCGTGGCTGGCGATCGATGACCCGGCGGCGCGAGTGCGTCGCGCGCTCGGCGAGATGTACAGCTACTTCCGCGCGAACGAGCGCGAGCTCTGGCCGGTCGTTCGCGACGCTCCGCTGATCCCACACCTCGTGGGCCGACGATTCGTCGCGAGCCGCGGCCTGGCCGTCGCGGCGATCGTCCATGGCTGGCGGCTGCGGGGCAGCAGAGGGGCGGGCGTGCGAGCGCTGCTCGACCTCGCGCTGCGATTCGAGACCTGGCGCGCGCTCACGACGGACAGCGGGCTGAGCGACGAGGACGCCGCGGCGACCATGGCCGTCGCGGTGCTCTGCGCCGCGGGCAAGGCATAGGCGAGCGCTGGCCCTGGTCAGTGGCCCCCGGTCCCTGTGCCGTCGAACACGGATGGATTCGGCGCCCCCTCGACCTCGAGATACCCGACGGCGCCCTTGTTGAGCGCCCGCGGCAGAGCGTGGTCGACCAGGAGGTACCGGCCCGGCACCTCGACCGTGAACTCCACGGCCGTCGCGCCCCCCGCGGGGACGAGGGTCGTCTGGACGTTCTCGAGCGGCTGCCCGAGGGCGCCTTCCGGGTACACCCGGTCGAAGATCTCGCCGATCACGTGGAAGTTCGAGTCGACGAAGCCGCCGACACCGAAGTAGATGCGGACCGACTCGCCGACCTTGGCCGTGAGCGCGCCGGCGCCGGTCAGCGCGCCGACCCGGCCGTTGAACAGGACGTAGTCCGGTGTCTCGTTCAGCATCTTGTCGTTCGAAAAGTCGTGATGCCCGGGCGTGCCGAAGGCGGCGTTGGTGTAGAGCTCGCTCTGCATCACGTAATACTCGTGATCGACCTTGGGCAAGCCGCCGACCGGCTCGACGAGGATCATCCCGAACATCCCGTTGATGATGTGCATCGGGATCGGCGCGGTGGCGCAGTGATAGACGTACAGCCCTGGGTTGAGCGCTTTGAACGTGAGCACCGCCTCTTTTCCGGGTGAGACGGCCGTCGCGCCCGAGCCGCCGCCCGGGCCATTGACCGCGTGCAGGTCGATGGAGTGCTGCATCAGATCATTCGCCGCGTTCTTCAGGTGGAGCTCGACCGTGTCGCCCACCCGGACCCGCAACATCGGACCCGGCACGGTGCCGTCGAAGGTCCAGTAGCTGTACGTCTGGCCCGTATCGAGCGTCGCGGTGACTTCCTTCGTTTCCAGCGTGATCACGACCGTCGTCGGCGTCGTTCGCGTGATCGGCGGCGGTACGTCGGACGCCGGACGCGAGATCTCCTTGACCGTGACCGGCTTCGCGCTCGCGATCGGTGCCGGGGCCGCCCCTGGCGCCGCGCCGCCGCCCGACGTGGTCATGCCGGGCATGTCCGCGGGCATGACCGCCGGCTGTGAGGTGGTGGCGGAGGCCTTGGACTGGCTCGCCGCTCCGAGGACGAGCACGGTCGAGGTGAAGACCACCGCGACGGTGATGATCGTCAAGAGGAGATAGCGGTACCCCTCGCCGGCCGGATCGAACGCGGACCGCGGCCTTGGCTGCAAGCGTCGTTCATTCATGCCGTGACCCTATTGGTCGTCAAATAGACAAGCGCCTGCCGAGGGTCCCCATCTGGTAGAGCCGGAGGTCCCGACCGCCTAGTGCGGACCGACGTGGAGATCGAGGCGAACGGGCGCGCCCATGACCGCGACCGGCGGTTTCGGACCGCGGAGCGTGCGGACGACGTTCACGGTGAAGAGCACCAGGCTGGTGTAGCCGAGGATCCCCGAGATGCCGACGACCGGGTCGAGCTCCGTGCCCTGCACGAGCTGGGGAATGACCCTGAGGGCGACGCCGAGGTTCGCGATGGCCAGCGTCACGACCTGCAGGGACGTGCTCCAGAGCCGGCGGTCGAGGAATGCGGGCAGCGCGCGCGCCCCGACCGCGTAGATCATCAGCGTCACGAAGCCGAGCGCCACCGCGTGGCGTCCGGCCGAGATCTGGAGGTACGAGCCGGCGACGCCAAGGGTCCCCGCCGCGAGGATCCCGACACCCACGAACGCCCAGGCGAACGCGGATCGCACGCCGATCCGGGTCAGTCGGGCGTGGTCCCGGAGTGGCTGGCGCGCGATGCCGGGGCCGAACACGCTGAGCGCGTAGGTCGTGGTCGCGAGCCCGGCCAGGAGGAGCCACGGGCCGGCCGCCATCCCCGCGGCGAGGAGTCCGACGCCCGTGAGCCAGATCGCGACACCCGCGAGCAACGGCCGCGGCCGCGCGGGGAGCGCGGCGACGAAGCCGGGCGCGAGGCGCGCCCAGACGCCGAAGATGAGCGTGCCGATCCCTCCAAGGAGCATCGTCCACAAGGCGCGGTCGTCGGTCGCCTGATCGATGATCAGCGGCACCGGCCCGACCGCCTCGAGCGCGACGAGCAGTGCGGCCACCGGGAAGACGCAGATGCCGGCGCCCATGATCAGCTCGTCCGGCCGGTGCGGGTTCCGGCCGGCGAGGAGCGATCCGATCGCCGCTGCGCTGAACGCGAGCGTTCCGACGACCAGCAGGCCGCCACCGACGAGCAGGAGCGCATCGCGGGCGGGAAGATCGGGGATCGGTTGCGCGAGCGAACGCACGGCGAGCCCAGTGACCGTCCCGCCGTAAGTGATCCCGACGAGGAACGCCGGCGGAGGTCCCGCACCCCGGAATCGCGGCAGGGCGTGGAGGGCGATGCCCATCGCGAAGAGTCCGACGAATCCGAAGAGCTGCAGGACCCCGTGGACCTGGACGAGCGCGATCCAGTTCGCGCCGAGCAGGCTGATGCCCCAGACGCGCGCAAGAAGCAGCCAGAGGCCGAGGCCGAAGCCGACCGTCAGGCCGATCGTCAACCCGGTCGCGGCGAACAGGGCGACCGCCGGGGGACGGCGCGCGCCCACGGCGACTACGCCAGCTCGAGGTAGCGGAACGCCTCGGCCTTCTCGAGACCCCACGCCTTACCGGTCGCGCCCGCGAACGCATGCATCCGCTCTGAAAGCTGCTTGAAGTCGCCGATCTGGCTCTCATGTGCCTGCAGCGCGTGGATCTTCGTCTTCATCGTGGACGTGATGTCGAACCACATGTTCGGATCGGCCGTGCCGAACAGCAGGACGCGCGACACGCGGTGATGGGTGAGTCCGTTGGTCAGCTGCTCGGGGAAGAACAGGTGATCGCGCGCGGCGATGATGCCGTCCAGCGCGGACCAGCCGGCGACGCGGTGGTCGGGATGCATCTGGTACTGGCGCCACGGGTCCTGACAGAAGACGAGATCGGGCGTGTGGATGCGGATCTGCTTGCAGACCTCGCCCCGGATCCCCATCCCGACCTCGAGCTCCCCATCGTCGTGACGGAGGAACACGAACTCGGAGGCGCCCGCGCGTCGACCGGCCTCCTGCTGCTCCCGCTCGCGGATGACCGCGATCTTCTCGGCGGTCATCTCCGCGTCGTGGGTGCCTTTGTTCCCGCTCGTGAGGAGGCAGTACGTGACGTGCACGCCTTGCTTCGTCCAGAGCGCGACCGTGCCGGAGCAGCCGAAGTCCACGTCGTCGGGGTGCGCGAAGATCGCCATCGCGCGGCGTGGGAGCTCGAATGTGTCCGCCATCAGACCTCCACCGGTTGCATGAGATCCGCGTACAGAGTGGCGATCGCCTCGCCAACGCGGTGCCAGGAATAGGCCTTCGCCCGTTCCCGCGCGCCCGCCGCGAGCCGCAGGCGGAGCGCATGGTCCAGCAGCACCCGGGCCATCGCCTCGGCGAGCGCCGCGTCATCGCCGGCCGGCACGAGCACGCCTGAGACGTCGTTCTCGATGACCGTCTGCAGGCCCCCGACGCGCGTGCCCACGACCGGCGTGCCGCAGGCCATCGACTCGAGCGCGACGAGGCCGAACGATTCGGTGAGCGATGGCACGGCACAGAGGTCCGCGGCGTTGTAGAAGAGCGCGAGCCGCGGCTGGTCCTGCGAGCCGACGAAGTCGACGGTGTCCTCGAGTCGGTGCTCGTGGACGAGACGGCGCAGCTCGACGATCTTCTCCGTCTCGGCCTCCCCATCCTCGGCGTCGAGCGAACCGCCGACGACGAGGAGGCAGATCTCATCGCGCAGCTCCGGGTAGGCGCGGAAGACGATGCCGATCGCGCGAAGCAGGACGTCGATGCCCTTGATCTGCTCGATCCGCCCGACGAAGAGCACCAGGCGTTCGCACTCGTCGCGGCCGAGCGCGCGCCGTGCGTCCGCCTGGCGAATGGGATGGAAGACCTCGGGGTCCACGCCGCAGGGGATGATCCGCAGCTTCTCCGGCTCGGCCGCGTACAGCTGCTCGAGCTCGCTCGCCTCGATCTCGCTCGCGACGACGACGGCCGCGGACTCCTGCACCGCCCGGCGCTCGATCGCGATGCGCACGTCGCTCTCGGCGTCGACGTCCTCGTCCATCACCTCGCGTTTCACGAGCCCGAGGGTGTGGAACATCTGGATCCGCGGCACGCCCCACTGTGGCGCGAGCACGCGGGCGACCTCGGCGGACAGCCAGTAGTGGGCGTGGATCACGTCGTAGGTGAGCCCCTGCGCTCGAACGTATGCGTCGACCCCTTCGGTGAACTCACCGAGCCGGTCGTACACCTCCATCTTCGGCAGGTAGCTGACCGGGCCCGATTCGATGTGGATGACCCGCGCCCCGGGCGCGATCTCCTGGATCGTCGGATGGTCGTGCTCGCGTTGACGCGTGTACACGTCGACCTCGATGCCCCGGCTCGCGAGATCGCGCGCAACCTCACGAATGTACACGTTCATCCCGCCCGAATCGCGGCCGCCGAGCTTCGCCATGGGGCAGGCGTGCACCGAGAGCATCGCGACCCGCATCAGCCGCGCTCCGCGTCGAGGCGCGCGAGCCACCGGTCGTGCGCGCCGAGGTCGTACTTGTACGGCTCATCGCCGCGGAGCAGATCGTACGTCCTGTATCCGCGCGCGATCGCCTCGCGGATCGCCCACGCGTGGCTCACGATGCCGACCGACAGCGACGCGAGCCCCGGGTCGTACGCGGCGTTGTAGAGCGCGATCACGGGACCGAGCGCGAAGCCGAATAGCACCGCGGCCTCCGCGCCGTCGAAGGTGAGCACGCCGAGCCGCAGGCGACCGAGCGGCGCGAGCGCGTCGGCGATATCGCGGAAGAACCGCTCGACCTCTGGGGTCATGAATCCGGCCTTCTCGCCGCGGCTGAGGCGATGGAGCGCGAAGAACCGATCGAGGACCGTGGCGCGCTCCGCTTCCGACGCGAACCGGAAGCTCGCCCGTCCCGAGCTCTCGAGGCGCCGGACCTTGCGCCGAAGCTCATGCCGCTCCTTCTTGCCGAGCGACTGGACGTACGACTCATACGAGTCGGGCAGGTCGAGCACCGGCGAGACCGTCTGCCGTACGCGGGCGACGCGATAGCCCGCATCGGTCAGGATCTCTGCGAACGCATCGAGGGTGGGTCGTTCCTCGGGGACGTACTCAAGGCGGATACGCGGCGGCCGCTGCGCCACGATCCACCGGGCGACCGCGCTCGCGACGTCCCGCTCGTCTCCGGGCGCCGCAACGACATCTTGTTCGTCGGTGAGCTGGCCGCCCGCGAACGTGACGGTGCCGTCGGCCTCGCGTGCGAGCGCGGCGACACCCTGGTCCCCGACGGAGAGCGTGATCGGCTCGGTCGGCTCGTGGGCGCGGGAGACCGCGCTCCATTCTGGGGTGAGGAAGATGCTCGGGGGCTGACGCGATGTTGCGAGCGCGGACCAGGCCGGAGCGAGCTCGGCCGGTTCGCGCCGAAGACAGGCGGCGTCGCTCTCCCGGGAAACGATGGTCACGACCCCAGTCTATTTCTGTTGGCGGCCACGCTCCGTCAACCCGTCTACGCTCGGCGGCATTCCATACCGGGTCGTCATCGCGCCGCAATCCTTCAAGGGAAGCGCCGACGCGGTCGCAGTCGCGGCCGCGATCGCGCGTGGCTTTCGCCGCGTCCTGCCCGACGCGCAGCTCGACCTGATCCCGCTCGCGGACGGCGGGGAGGGCACGGTCCACGCGCTCGTGCGAGCGACCAACGGGAGCATCCGCATGACCCGCGTGCACGATCCGCTGCTCCGCGAGATCGACGCGGAGTGGGGGATCCTGGGTGACGGGACGACGGCGGTCGTCGAAATGGCCGCCGCGAGCGGGCTGCCACTCCTCAGTGAGCGCGAGCGCGATCCGCGCGTCACGTCCACGCGGGGCACCGGCGAGCTCATCCTCGCGGCGGCGATGAGCGGCGCCCATCGGATCGTCATCGGCATTGGCGGCAGCGCGACGAACGACGGGGGCGCCGGCATGGCGCGGGCATTCGGGTACCGGTTCCTCGACCGCGAAGGACGGGAGCTTCCGGAGGGCGGTGCGGCGCTGGCACGGCTCCATCATCTCGAAGGGCAGACCGACCCGCGCCTCGTCCGACCCGCGATCGAGGTCGCGTGCGACGTCCGTAACCCGTTGCTCGGGCCGGAGGGCGCAACGGCTGTCTACGGACCGCAGAAGGGCGCGACGCCCGCGATGGTCGCCGAGCTGGATGCCGCGCTCGCGCGCTATGCCGACGTGATCGAGGACTTCGTCGGCCGCGACGTGCGCGACGTGCCCGGTGCGGGCGCCGCCGGCGGGCTCGGCGCGGGCCTCCTCGCGTTCCTCGACGCCCGGCTCCGTTCGGGCGCCGAGCTCGTGCTCGATGCCACGAAGTTCGCCTCACGCACCGCGGGCGCCGATCTCGTCGTTACGGGTGAAGGCCGTGTCGATGCGCAGAGCGCGTATGGGAAGGTCACCCAGGCGGTGACGCACGCGGCGCGTGACGCGGGCGTGCGCGCGGCCCTGATCGTCGGCGGGACCGCGCCGGGCTACGAAGCGCTGCTGTCTCAGGGCATCGAGGCGATCGAGGTGAGCACGCCGGATGGCATGCCGCTCGCGGATGCGATGCGGAACGCCGAGTCGCTCATCGAAGCGGCGGCCGTGCGCCTCGCGACGAAGCTACGGAGTCGCTGACGGGGACGGCGTCCGGAACGCCGCGCGAGTGGGTGGAAGCAGCAGGTCCTTACCGAACAGCTCGGTCGAGGGCACCTCGGACAGGAAGCGCTCGATCCCGTTCGCGATCCCGATGGCGAGCAGATCGGGGCGATCCATCGCGAGCGCACGATCGCCGTCGTTGCTGAGGAAGCCCATCTCGAGGATCACAGACGGCGTGAACGGCGAAGTCGCGGAGCGGTAGCGCTGCCAACTGAATCCGTAGTACCCCCTCATCGCTGAAGTGATCCGGTAGTCCAGCGGCAGTCCCGTCGCAGCCCCGTACTCCTGGCTGATGTCGTCGAGCAGTTGCTGCTCGTACGGTCCGCGCCGGCTCCCGTGCGCCAGCTTGTACCCGCTGTTCTCGCCCGTGCCGTCGCCATCCAGATGCAGCGCGACGAACGCGTCCGCCAGATACCCCTGCGGCACGGCCGTGGGAATGATGTCGACGATGTAGCCATGGCTCTTCAACAGATCCACGAGCCGCGCCGCGATCTCGAGGCTCACTTCCGTCTCCGTGATGCCATTCCAGCTCGTTCCGGTCTGGACCTCCAGGCGGCGCAGCTCCGGAGGCACGTTGTCCGTCTGCCAGTGTCCGACCTGGATCCCGATGCGGCGCGTGCCGGCCTCGACGGTCGGGGCGGGCACCCGCGTGTAGCCGGGCGGGTCCCCGGGCTTGGGCGACTCGATCAATTGGCCGCCGCCGAACGTGTTCGGCGGGTCACCCGGATCCGCGGCGGTCGCCTCGATCGCCGGCGGGATCGGCTCGACCCGATCCGCGAAGATGTCGGGGCCGCCGAATCTCCAGATCGCGCTGACCAGCGCGCCGCTCGCGACGAGCAGTGCGGCCATGAGGAGCACGTTCGACATCCGGCGGTTCATGCGTAAATCGTAGGCGGCGCACATTTCCGCTAACGTTGTGAAACGTGATCGAACGGACGCCTGGCTTGGAACTTGTTCGCATCACGGAAGCGGCTGCCATCGCCGCGTCGCACTGGATGGGCCACGGCGATAACAACCAAGCCGACCGGGCGGCCGTGGAAGCGATGCGTCGCACCATGGACGAGATCCCGTTTCACGGACGGATCGTCATCGGCGAGGGCGAACGTGACGAGGCGCCGATGCTGTACATCGGTGAGGAGGTCGGCAAAGGCATCGGCCCCGAGGTCGACATCGCCGTCGATCCGCTCGAGGGGACGAACCCCGTCGCGAAGGGCCGCGCGAACGCGATCGCCGTCCTCGCGGCATCGGAGCGCGGCGGTTTGCTCCACGCCCCGGACACGTACATGGAAAAGCTCGTCGTCGGTGCGCCCGCGAAGGGCAAGGTCGACCTCGACCGTCCCGTGCGGGAGAACCTCAAGATCGTCGCGGATTCGCTGAATCGTGAGATCGACGATCTCACCGTCGTCATTCTCGATCGACCCCGGCATGCCAAGCTCATCCAGGACGTCCGTGACGCCGGCGCGCGCATCAAGCTCATCGAGGACGGCGACCTCATGGCCGCGATGTCGGTCGCGGTCTCGGGCACCGCGATCCACGCCGTCATGGGGACCGGCGGCGCCCCCGAGGGGGTGCTTGCGGCCGCTGCGCTCCGTTGTCTCGGAGGCGAGATCCTTGGCCGGCTGAAGTTCCGGAGCGAGGAAGAGCGTGCCCGTGCGAAGAAGATGGGGATCAAAGACGAGTCCCGGATCTACCGGACCGAGGATCTGGCGAGCGGTAGTGACATCCGTTTCGTCGCCACGGGTGTCACCGATGGCGAGCTCCTTCGAGGCGTGCGGTTCTTCGCGCGCGGCGTTCGCACGCACAGCGTGCTCCTTGATGAGACCCGCGGGCGGGTGCGATTCATCGACACCCAGCACTTCGACGATCCCACGAACCCGCCCGTCATCCGGTCGGCGATCTCGCTCTAGAACAAACTGTCGATTCTCTATTGACGCGGGCGGGGACGGCTCTTATCGTCCCGCGTCATGCCTCAGGTCCGCACCCGCGTCCGCCGGCCAGCGCCCGTTTCAGACGCGCTGCAGCAGATCGGCGACCGGATCCGGACGGCGCGCACTGAAGCAGGTCTGAGCCAGGCGCAGTTGGGCGCGCCGCACTTCACGCGGGCGTACGTGAGCGCGATCGAGCTTGGGAAGGTCCGGCCGGCGATGAAGTCGCTCGAGTTCATGGCCAACAAGCTCGGCAAGCCAACCTCGTACTTCCTGGAAGACGCGGAGGCAGATCGGCGCCGCAAAGAGC
>DATCOD010000053.1:0-22968 GCA_036564905.1 Candidatus Limnocylindria bacterium | reverse complement strand
TCGGCGTGCTCGTCGGCAGCCAGATCGGCGGCCGGCTCGGGGACCGCATCGGGCACCGGCCCATCGTCGCCGGCGCGATCGTCATCACCGGATTCCTGCTGCTGCTGCAGACGAATCTGCCGCTCCCGCTCCTCGCGACGGCCGCGCTGAACCTCGCGCTCTCGGCCGTGATCGGCGCGCGGTTCGCGACGAACAACACGCTCATGACCGAGCAGGTGCCCGAGGCGCGCGGCACGATGCTCGCGCTGTCGGCCTCGGTCCAGAGCGTCGCGGTCGTGGTCGGCGCGACGGTGGGCGGGCTCCTCGTCGATGGGCCGGGCTTCTGGCTGCTCGGCGTGTTCTGCTTCGTGGTCGCCCTGCTGGCCGCGTTCGTCGTGCTTCGGTTCGTCCGCGAGGAGCCGATCGATCTCGAGGTCCAGCCCCTCCGCTAGGCCCGACCGCCGTGGTTACCGGACCGTTACCGAGACGTGTCGGACCCGAGCCGTCGCGAGCCGTTTCAGGCACGCTACCTGCCGCCTCCTTCCTCGCTACGCGAAAAGGAGCAGCCCGATGGCAACACAAGGCAAGAAGCCTGGTGGCGGGATGACCGTTGCCGAAGCCGGCCGAATGGGCGGCAACCTCGTGAGCGAGAAGTACGGCCCCGAGTTCTATGAGCGGATCGGCAAGCTGGGTGGCTCCAGCACCGCCGAGCGCTACGGCCCCGAGTTCTTCGGGAAGATCGGGCGCAAGGGCGGCAAGGCCGTCAGCGAGAAGTACGGTCCGGGCCACTTCGAGCGGATCGGCCGCAAGGGCGGCCAGAAGGTAGCGTCGCTCGTCGAGCGCGCGAAGACCTTGGAGGTCACCCCTGGCCCGCAGGCGCGGGCCGAGACCAAGGAACCGATCGGAGCCTGATACTCACCCTTCGTGGCTGAGTCACCGCAGCGGATCGGGACGCGGGTCGTGCGAACGGCCCGCGTTCTGCCGTCCGGCGCGGGGACGCCGCTGGTCCCGCCGCTCGTGCAGAGCGTCGCGTTCGATTACGGCTCGATGGACGAGCAGGACGCGATCTTCGGCAACCAGAGGCCCGGTTGGGTCTACGGGCGGTATGGCACGCCGACGACCGCGGCGCTCGAGGGCGCGCTCGCGGAGCTCGACGGCGTCGAAGACGCGGTCTGCTTCGTGACGGGGATGGCCGCGATCGGGACGCTCTTCGGTGTCGTCATGGCCGAAGGTGGTCGCATCGTCGCGCAGGAGGACACCTACGGCGCGACGCGGGCGATGCTCCAGCGATTCGGCACGGAGCGGAAGGCCGACGTCGCGTTCGTCGATCCCACCGACCTCGCCGCCGTCGAGCGCGCGCTCGGGACGAGGACCGCGCTCCTGTACGTCGAGGCGATCTCGAACCCGCTCCTTCGCGTGGCCGACGTCTCGGGGCTCGCGGAGCGTGCCCACGCCGCCGGCGCCCTCCTCTGCGTCGACGCGACGTTCGCCACCCCGGTGCTCTACCGGCCGGCCGGCCTCGGCGCCGACCTCGTGCTGCATTCGCTCACCAAGTACATCAACGGCCACGGTGACGTCATGGGCGGGAGCGTCGCCGGCCCAACGGCGGAGATCGCGAAGCTCCGCGAGCGCGTCATGAGCGATGGCGCGTACCTCCCGCCACACGAAGCGTGGCTGACGATCCGCGGCATGCGGACGCTCGAGCTCCGCGTCAGCCGGCAATGCGCTGGCGCGCACGCGCTCGCGACGCACCTCGCCGGCCACCCGAAGGTCGCGCGCGTGTTCTACCCCGGCCTCACGTCGCATCCGCAACACCAGCTCGCCAGCGATCAGTACGGCGAGCGCGGCGGAGGAGTCGTCACGTTCGCGCTCGCGGACGACACCCGGGCCGCAGCCTACCGGTTCCTCGACGCGCTCGAGGTCGCGGCGTCCGCGACGACGGTCGGGGATCTGTTCACCGAGGTCCTCCATCCGGCGACCGCGTCGCACCGCCGCATCGACCCGGCCGAACGGGCGCGGATGGGGATCACCGACGGCACCGTCCGCGTCTCGGTCGGGATCGAGGACCCGTACGACATCGTCGCCGACATCGACCAGGCCCTGGGGCGCGTGTAGCGCGCCGGTGCCGCCGGTCAGTGCTCCCGGCGAAGGTGGTCCAGCACCTCGGCCATGACCCGGCAGTCGATCTCGTTGTAGCGCGACACCTCGCGCATCAGCTCGACCGCGCCGAGCTCGCCGCCCTCCGTCGCGGCGATGTCCGCGGCGGCCCAGGCGCCGGCCATCGCGCCGGTCCCGTCGGCGAGCCCCTCGCCCCATTCGGTCTCGATCAGGCCGTGTGACTTCAGCGCGCGCGCGACGGCCTTCAGGCCGAAGCTCCGCGCGCCCCGCACGACCACAGGCGCAGGGTGCACGATCCGTTCAAGGAGGTCATACCAGCCGAGCGGGGGCCACTCGCGATCGGGGTGGCGCGCGCGGGCGGAGCTGTAGGCGCCTTCCATGAAGACCGTCTCGGCGGCGGACCAGTGGAACAACCGCGCCTCGGCCACCCCGTCCAGGCCCGCACGACGCGCGCGCTCGGCCAGGTGGGCGAGCCACGCGTCGATCATGTCGGCCTCGGACCCGGGGGTGAGCGATCTCGCGGTGAACTGCGCGAACTCCCAGACGCCGCCGGCGTAGCTGCCGCAGCCGATCTGGAAGATGAGCGACTGGCCGCCCTTGCGGGGGAACGTGGTGAAGTCGTCGTTCAGGTCGTTGACCGTCTCGAAATCGACGTAGAGCTCCACCGGCGCGACCATCCGCCACCGCTCGGCATCGGCCTCGATGTGCGCGGGTCGCACGGCCGGTCCGGTCTCGCGGTTGACCGCGATCAGCGCGTCGAACAGCGCCGGGTGGCTCTCGCCGCGGATCCCGAGCAGGTCCGCTGAGACGCGCGGGTCATCCCAGCGCGTGACACCCTGCTCGCGCGCGCGATCGCGCATCGTCGCGCTCACCCGCCAGAGCAGGGTGAGGTCGCGCAGCTCCTCGGCGAGCTCCTTCTTCGCGACGTGCCACGGGTGGTCGCGGTCGTTCTTCATGTTCGGCCAGAGCTCGGGGATCGACGGTCCACCGGGGAGCACGCTCCAGGCCGCGCCCTCCGCCCGAACGCGCCGCACCCACGCGGCGCCTTCGGCCACGATGTCGGCCAGCGCCGCCTCGCGCGACCGGACGTAGGTCTCGACGGGGATGCGCGCGAGCTTCTCCCAGCAGGAGTCGCCCCGGCCGGCCTTGCCCTGCTTCCACGCGCGGCCGAGGACGTACCCGTACGGCGCGACGTAGCCCTGCACCCGTCCGAGCATCTGGTTGTAGATCCACACCTGCGCGCAGGTGGCCAGATCGCTCGACGTCGAGAGCGAGCCGTCTTTCAGCAGCTCGAGCGTCGAGAACTTGACGTCGATGACCCGGTAGTGCCACGCCGCGCCGTGCAGCGCCGGCGCGGGAACGTTCGGGTCGTCGTTCTCGCCGAACGCGCCGCCGCACAGTGTCTGAAGGACGTCCGATCGCACGAGCAGATCGATGCGGCCGTAGGTCCGCGACTGTGGATCGCGGAGCAGTCCCTGCGCGATGACGCGTTCCCCACGCTCCATCGCGGCCACGGTCGCGTGCGCGGCGGCCAGCGATCGGGCGTCGTCGCGGTCGATGTCGATGCGCGTGACTCCGACGCGCTGCCCGAGATCTTCGAGCACCCGCTGTTCGAAGCGGCGGCCCTGCTGCGCGAGGAACCGCTGGAAGTCGAACCGCTCGTCATATGCCGCCCGCTGGTCATCGCGGGCGATGCCCCGCTCACCCCCGTACCGATCGAGCCAGTCGAGCAACGCGTCGTTGCGGGCCCAATTGCGGATCGCGCCCGCGGCGACCCACCCGTCCCACTCCACGTCGGTCGTGGGAAGGATCGTGTTGCCGTCATCGCGGGTGACGAGCGCGGAGGTACCGCGCACCGGCCGCCCGATCGCGAGCGAGAGGGTGAGCTGCGTCGGGTCGCGTTCAGCCATCGAGGAGTGCGGCCAGCTTGCCCAGATCGGTCGCCTCGACAAGGGGCGTGCCGTCGTCCGGCGGCGCTGCCCCGAGCCGGTTCGCCCAATACACGTCCATGCCGGCGCGCATCGCGCCGCCGACGTCGTGCGCGGAGCCGGCCACGAACAGGACCCGCGTCGCCTCGAGCCCGATGGCGTCGAGCGCCGCCCGGTACGGACGCGGGTCGGGCTTGTACGCGCCGGCCTGCTCCGCGGTCATCACGAATGAGAACTCGCCGGCCTGTTTCGCCGCACGCTCGCCGAGCTTCTGCGAGCAGTTCGTGACGATGAAGCGCGGCGTGTCGCCAAGCGCCACGAGGGCGCGGCGCGCGTCGGGCCACGGCAGGGCCTCGCCCCAGCGGGAGAGGAGCGTCGTCGCCTGCGCGCGCTCGAGGCCGAGCTCATTCGCGCTCTCGTGGACCAGATCGTCGAACGCCCGGTACGGCTTCCCGCGGAGCAGTTGCTGGTTCGCGCGGTGCCACCGCGTGCCGAGGTCGTCGTCGCCCGCGACCGATCGCCAGAGCGGGAGCGTGTCGAGGAGCGCCGTCAGCAGGTCGAAGCCGACCGCGTCGTACCGGGGCATGCGTCTAGGCTACGCGGCGATGGCGCGCTTCATCGTCGAAGGCGGTACCCCGCTCCGCGGGGAGATCACGGCGAAGGGCAACAAGAACTCGGCGTTGCCGCTCATCGCGGCCAGCCTGCTCACGAGCGAGCCGGTGACCCTCCGCAATTTGCCACGGATCCGAGACGTCACCGGGATGCTCGAGATCGTGAACGGCCTCGGGGCGACCGTCGAGTGGCTCGATCCGCACGCGGTCAAGATCTGCGCCGCCAACGTCGATAAGACGACCATCGACCCGAAGCTGTCGCGCGAGATCCGCACCTCGCTGCTGTTCGCCGGGCCGATGCTCGCGCGCTTCAAGAAGGTCACGCTCGGTCCGCCCGGCGGCGATGTCATCGGCCGCCGCCGGACGGATACGCATTGGCTGGCGCTGCAGCGATTCGGCGCGAAGCTGGCCCACGACCGCACCGGCTTTGGCCTTGAGGCGACGGAGCTCGCCGGCGCCGACGTGCTGCTGGACGAGGCATCGGTCACCGCGACCGAGAATGCGTTGCTCTGCTCGGTGCTCGTGCCCGGCCGCACCGTCATCCGCAACGCGGCGAGCGAGCCGCACGTCCAGGAGCTCGCGATGGTCCTGGTCCAGATGGGCGCGCGGGTCCACGGCATCGGCACGAACACGCTGGAGGTCCGTGGCGTGCCCGAGCTCCACGGAGTCGATCACGATGTGTGGAGCGACCATCAGGAGGTCGGCTCGTTCATGGGGCTCGCCGCGATGACCCACGGGGAGCTCCGCGTGCAACGGTGTGCTCCGCAGCACCTTGGGATGATCCGCGCCGTGTTCAAGCGCCTCGGCATCGACTCGAGCATCGATGGCGACGAGCTGCACGTTCCGGCCAAGGACCACTACGTGATCGAACCGGATCTCGGCGGCAAGATCCCGAAGGTCCAGCCGCAGGTCTGGCCGGGATTCCCGACGGACCTGACGAGCATGGCGACGGCGTTCGCGACCCAGGCGGAGGGCGTCGTCCTGATCCATGAGTGGATGTACGACGCGCGGATGTTCTGGCTGGGGACGCTCGAAACGATGGGCGCGCGGCTGCTCCTCGCCGACCCGCACCGCGCCCTCGTGATGGGCCCGACCCAGCTCTACGGGACCGAGGTGCAGAGCCCCGACATCCGCGCCGGCCTGGCCCTCCTCGGCGCAGCGCTGTGCGCCAAGGGCACCAGCGTGATCAACAACATCGAGCAGATCGACCGCGGGTACGAGGACATCGACGGCCGGCTCCGCGGGCTCGGCGCGAAGATCGAACGCGTGGCGTGAGCGCGGTCCAGCCGGCGCACGTCCCCGCGCGGTCCTACGTGACCCATCTCGAGTGCGCCAGATGCGGCGCGACCGCCGACGCGACGAAGCTCGCGAACCTGTGCCCGGCCGACGGCGGCCCATACCTCGTGCGCTATGACCTCGACCGGCTGCGGTCGGTGCCGCGGAGCATGCTCGCCGGCCGGCAGGCCTCGCTGTGGCGATATCGCGAGCTGCTCCCGATGGACGACCCGAACAACGCGGTGAGCCTGGGGGAGGGGAACACCCCGATCGTCGAGCCGTTCGCGCTGCGCGAGTCGCTCCAGCTTCACCGCCTGTTCATCAAGGACGAGGGGCTGCTTCCCACCGGCACGTTCAAGGCCCGCGGCGCCGCCATCGGCGTGACCCGAGCGCGCGAGCTCGGCGCGACGACCATCGCGCTGCCGACCGCGGGGAACGCCGGCGCGGCCTGGGCCGCGTACGGCGCCCGAGCGGGCATCGGCGTGATCGTCGTCATGCCCGCGACGACGCCCGATGTGATCCAGCGGGAGACCGCCGCGTACGGCGCGCGCGTGTATCTCGTCGACGGGTCGATCGCGGACGCCGGCGCCGTGGTGAAGAAGGCCTGCGCGGACTACGGCTGGTTCGACGCATCGACGTTGAAAGAGCCGTACCGCATCGAGGGGAAGAAGACGATGGGCCTCGAGATCGCCGAGCAGGCCGGATGGACGCTCCCCGACGTCATCGTCTACCCGACCGGCGGCGGGGTCGGGCTCATCGGGATGTGGAAGGCCTTCGAGGAGCTGCGCCGGATCGGTTGGGTCGAGGATGACAAGCTCCCGCGGTTCGTCGCGGTGCAGGCCGCCGGCTGCGCGCCGATCGTGAAAGCGTTCCACGCCGACCAGCCGGAGTCAGAGCCGTGGCCCGATCCGACCACGTTCGCCGCCGGCGTCCGGGTGCCCAAGGCGCTCGGTGACTTCCTCATCCTGAAGATCCTGCGCGAGTCGAGCGGCATCGCGATCGCCGTGACCGATGAGGAGATCGCGGCGATGATGCGCCTCGCGACCGTGAGCGAGGGGATGCTCGTCTGTCCCGAAGGCGCCGCCGCCCTCGAGGGCGCCCGACAGCTCGCGAAGCAGGGCTTCATCGATCCCCACGAGGACGTGCTCGTGATCAATACCGGGAGCGGCCTGAAGTACGCGGAGTCGCTCCAGGGTGACCGGCCGATCCACCTCGCGAAGGGCGATCCGCTGCCCCGCCTGGAGCGCCTGGCCGCCGGGTAGACTGGCGACCAAGCATGAGAGGGATCACCGGCGGACGCGGCATCCTCGGCGGGACGGTCCTCTTGGCCGTCGGCTTCGGCGTGTTGCTCCAGGCCATGGGCGTCGCGGACGCGGGCGCGTACCTCTTCCTGTTCCTCGGCCTCGCGTTCGCCGTCGCGTACGTCGCGGGCACTCATCAGTTCGTGTATCTGGTCCCCGGGGCGACGATGATCGGCTTCGGCCTCGGGCTCATCGTGCCGACCGTGTTCGGCCTGCAGGACAACGCCTCCGGCATCTTCCTCGCGTCGCTCGCCGTCGCGTTCCTGATCATCTACCTGCTTGCGCCGTCGCGCCGCATCCCGCTCCTGGTCGCGGCGGTCATCGGCATCGTCGCGCTCGCCGACATCTTCACGACCATCCCGGTCGTGCCCGACGCGCTGAAGCCGTACTTCGTGCCGATCATCCTGATCGTGACCGGCGCATACCTGATCTTGGAGCCGCGGACCAACTAGCATCGTCGGGTGACCATCGCGTCGGACGTCCTCGGCCTCGTCGGCAACACACCCCTTGTCCAGCTGAGCCGCATCGGCAAAGGCCTTCGCCCGCGCCTGGTCGCGAAGCTCGAAATGCTGAACCCCGGCGGCTCGGTGAAGGACCGCATCGGACTCGCGATGATCGAGGATGCCGAGCGGCGCGGCCTGCTGAAGCCGGGCGGCACGATCGTCGAACCGACGAGCGGCAACACCGGGGTCGGTCTCGCGATCGCCGCGGCGTTGAAGGGCTACCGCCTGGTCTGCACGATGCCGGACAAACAGAGCCAGGAGAAGCGCGACATCCTCCGCGCGTACGGCGCCGAGGTCGTCATCTGCCCGACGGCCGTCGCGCCGGAGGATCCGCAGTCCTACTACAAGGTCGCCGAGCGCCTCGCGAAGGAGCTCCCGGGCGGGTACATGCCCGGGCAGTACTGGAACCAGCAGAACGTCCAGGCCCATTACCGGACCACCGGCCCGGAGCTCTGGGCTCAGACCGAGGGGAAGATCACGCACTTCGTCCTCGGCATCGGCACCGGCGGCACGGTGACCGGCGCGGGCCGCTACCTGAAGGAACAGAATCCGAAGATCCAGATCGTCGGTGCCGACCCTGAGGGCTCGATCTACACCGGCGACATCCATCCGTACAAGACCGAGGGCATCGGCGAGGACTTCTGGCCGGGCACGTTCGACCGGACGCTCGTCGATCGCTGGGTCAGGGTCTCGGACCAGGACACGTTCCTCACCGCGCGGCGGATCACGCGCGAGGAGGGCATCCTCGCCGGCGTCTCATCGGGCACCGCGATGTTCGCCGCGCTCACGATCGCGAAGGACCTCGATGACCAGTCGCTGGTGGTCGTCCTGCTGCCGGATTCGGGCAAGTCGTACCTCTCGAAGCTCTACAACGACGAATGGATGCGCCAGAACGGATTCCTGCAGCGATTCGCCCACCTCATGCGCGTGGGTGATGTCATCCGCGACCGCGAGGGAGGGACGCCGCAGATCGTGGTCGTCTCGCGGAGCGATACGGTGCGGTCGGCCATCGACACGATGCAGCGGTACGGCATCTCGCAGATCCCGGTCGTGGCGAACGGCACCGCCGGATCGGTGAGCGACATCGTGGGCAGCGTGCAGGAGCGCACGATGCTCGATCGCGTCTTCCGCGAGCCGGCGCTCGTGGACGCGACCGTCGAGCGCGTCATGGAGGCTCCGTTCCCGGTCGTGCAGGCGAACGAGGACGTCGAGCGGCTGTACGCGGAGCTTGCCGGCGGCGTGCCGGCGCTCCTCGCGGTCGACGACGGCCGGCCCGTTTCGGTCATCACGAAGGCCGACCTGCTCGAGTTCGTGGCGCACCAGCGCCGCGCGTCGCGCTAGGCCGCGACCGCACCCCGCCCGCCCGATTGGCATCGCAACTGCAATTCAAGGCGGTCACACCGGGAGCGCGGACGCCAGTTGCGTGTACGCGCACATGCTTGACTGCGCGCCGCGCAGCCACGTAGACAGCGCATGTGCGTCCTTCGCCGCGGGCCCGCCGCATCTCCAGATCGAGAGGTCGCAAGTTCCCATTGGCAGAACACGGCAGCCCCATCGACCCGAACGCCGTGGCCGCGGCCGCAGCCGAGCTGCTGCCGGGCCCGGCCCAGAGGAACGCCGAGAAGATCCTCGAGTCCGTCTGTGATCCAAGCCGGCTGCGCATCGTCCAGGCGTTGCGCGCATCGCCACTCACGGTGAGCGAGCTGTCCACGGTGATCTCGAAGACCCGCGCCGCGACGAGCCAGCACCTGAAGGTCCTGCGCGGCGTCGAGGCGGTCACCGCCGAGCGGCACGGACAGTTCGTCGTCTATTCGCTCTCCGAGCACACCAACGCCGAAGTGCTCGAGAACGTCGCCAGAGCCTTCGAACAGCTGCGGCCGACCGGATGACGAGCCGGATCGTGCTCATCGAAGACGATCCGGACATCGCTGAGCTGGTCGCGGAGGTGCTCACCGAGGAAGGCCACTCGGTCGAGATCCATGAGCGCCTCGCTGAAGGCGCGGTCGATGCCCAGGTGCACCTGGTGATCACCGACCTGTTCGTCGTCAGAGGCTATGACCTCCAGGTCGCGCGCGACTGGATCTCGCGCGTGCGGACGGCGTTCCCCAACGCCGCGGTCGTCGTTTCGACGGCCCACGATCCCGCCGCGACGGACGGCGCGCCGGCGCTTGGCGCCGATGCCCTGGTGCTCAAGCCGTTCGACATCGGCGTGCTCACCGAGACCGTGGAGTCGTTGCTCGGCGCCTGACCCTTCCGCCGGCGACGCCCATACTTGGTGGCATGGGGAAGGACCTCCGCAAGCAGAGCTTCGAGACCCTGGCGATCCACGCCGGCCAGGAGCCCGAACGGACGACCGGCGCGGTCACGGTGCCGATCTTCCAGACGAGCACCTTCGCCCAGGAGGCCGTCGGCAAGGACAAGGGCTTCGACTACGCCCGGACCAACAACCCGACCCGCAAGGCGCTCGAGACCTGTCTCGCCGCGCTCGAGTCCGGTTCCTGGGGTCTCGCGTTCGCCTCCGGGATGGCTGGCGAGGACGCGATCGCGCACCTCCTGAACACCGGTGACCACGTCGTCATGGGCGACGACGTGTACGGCGGCACCTACCGCCTGTTCAAGCGGATCTTCGAGCGCCATGGCGTCGCGATGACGGCCGTGGACATGCGCCGGCACGACCGGGTGAAGCGCGCGATCACGAGAAAGACGAAGCTTTTGTGGATCGAGTCGCCGACGAACCCGATGCTGAAGGTGATCGACATCGGCGCGATGGCCGAGCTCGCGCACAAGGCCAAGGCCCTCGCGGTCGTCGACAACACGTTCGCGAGCCCGTACCTCCAGCAGCCGCTCCTGCTCGGGGCCGACCTGGTGACCCACTCGACGACGAAATACCTCGGCGGGCACTCCGACGTCGTCGGCGGCGCGATCGTCGGCGATTCGGCGGACCTCCGCGATCGCCTGAAGTTCATCCAGAACGCGGCGGGCGGCGTGCCCGGTCCGTTCGACAGCTGGCTCGTCCTGCGCGGCGCGAAGACGCTCGCCGTGCGGATGGAGCGCCACTCCGCCAACGGGATGGCGATCGCGGAGTGGCTCGCCGATCACCCGAAGGTGAAGACCGTGAACTACCCGGGGTTGCCGACCCACCCGCAGCACGCGCTCGCGCGCCGGCAGATGCGGAGCTTCGGCGGCATGCTGAGCTTCGAGCTGAAGGCCGGTGGCGAGGCCGCCGCCAAGCGTGTCGTGGCGCGGACGAAGATCTTCGCGCTCGCCGAATCGCTCGGCGGCGTCGAGTCGCTCATCGAGGTGCCGCTCGCGATGACCCATGGCTCGGTGAAGGGCACCAAGCTCGCCCCACCGGCCGGCCTGATCCGGCTCTCGGTCGGGATCGAGAACGTGGACGACCTCATCGCGGACCTCGCGCGCGCCATCGGATGAACCTCGCGATCGCCTTCGGCGCGGGGATCCTGTCGTTCGTCTCCCCGTGCGTCCTCCCGCTCGTCCCGGCGTACCTCGTGAACCTCGCCGGTGAGACGGCGCTCTCCGGGGCGGATCGCCGACGCACCATCGCGCACGCCGCCGTCTTCGTCGCCGGCTTCAGCCTCGTGTTCACGCTGCTCTGGATCGGGATCGCGGTCCTCGGGTCCTTCGGCGCGACGTTCGTCGAGTGGCTGCAGCGGATCGCGGGGCTCGTGCTCGTCGTGCTCGGGATGCACATGCTCGGGCTCATCACCATCCCGTTCCTCGACCAAGCCACGGATCTGCGCATCGAAGGCGGGGCCTCCGGCTTCCGCCGCTCGCTCCTCATCGGCGTCGCTTTCGGCGCGGGCTGGACGCCCTGCATCGGGCCGTACCTTGCGCTCATCCTCACGATCCTCCTCAACAACGACGTCGCCTCCGGCGCGGTGCTGCTGCTCGCGTACTCGCTCGGGCTCGGCGTCCCGTTCCTGCTCGTCGCCGGCGGCGTGAGCGGCGTGCGCGGCGCGCTGGACTGGGTCCGTTCGCACATCCGGGCGGTGAACGCGGTCGGCGGTACGCTGGTCATCGTCATGGGCCTGCTGCTGCTGTCGGGCCAGCTCACGCGGCTGAATCAGCTGTTCAACTTCCTGCCGCTGCTCGGGTGATGAAAGCGGTGCTGCCCGCCACGCCGACCCGCCTGCAGCTCCCGCGCTGGATCGCGGCGCTGTTCGTCGCGATCATCGCGGCCGTGTCGCTCGCCTCGCTGGTCGCGCCGCAGTTCCAGCCGAAGCCGTTCATCGGCCAGACGAACGTCGGCGTGATCACGGGCGTCGTCGACGCCCCCGACACCGCCGGCCGCGTCGGCGCGAGGGCGCCCGATTTCCTCTGGGTGCAGCCATCCGGCGTGACGACCCGGCTGGCCGCCCTCAAGGGCCGGCCGGTCGTCCTGAACTTCTGGGCCACCTGGTGCAAGCCGTGCCTGGCCGAGATGCCGCGCCTCGAGCAGACCGCGCGCGACAACCCGGGCATCGCGTTCTACGAGATCGACCTCGACGAGGATGGCGCCAAGGTCCGCGGGTTCTTCGACTCGCTCGAGATCACGCACCTCATCCCGCTCATCGACGTCGGCTCGGCCGTCGCCCGCGCCTACGGTCTCGGCCAGGGCGTGCCGACGACGTTCTTCATCGACGCGAATGGGATCGTGCGGGCGGCGTCGCTCGGCGAGATGGACGCCCTCACGATCGCGACGAACCTCAGCACGGTGACCCGATGACCAGCGAGATCCGGCGGATCGACCGCCCGGCGCCGCCGCGCCTGTACCGCGACGGGAAGCTCACGGTCCTCGACAAGGCGCCGCCGCCCGAGCGCGCCATCACGCTCATCGTCGACGGCGAGGAGCTCGCGACGATCGCGTGCTCGCCGGTCCGGGTCATCGCGCTGGCCCTCGGGTTCCTGCGGGTCGAGGACATCATCCAGCGGGCCGCGGACGTGGCGCTCATGGAGGTCTGCGACGAGGAGACCGTCGTAAAGGTCCGGCTCGCCCCGACCGCGCGGGCCGTGCCGCACGACCGCAAGCGGATCCTGACCTCCGGCTGCGGCCGCGGCGTGACGTTCTCGCTCGACGTCGTTCCGGTAGCGGGCGGGATGACCGTGACGCCGGAGCAGCTGATGGCCTGGATGGAGGAGCTCCTCGACAAGGCCGCCGGCTACAAGGAGCACGGCGGCACGCACACCGCCGGGCTGTTCGGCGCCGACGGCCTCGAGCTGCTGGTCGAGGACATCGGCCGGCACAACACCGTGGACCGCATCGCCGGCGAGGCGCTCCTTGGCGACATCGACACGACCGGAAAGGCGATCCTCACCTCGGGCCGTATCTCGAGCGAGATGCTCGTGAAGGCCTCGCGGCTCGGCTGCGGCGTCGTCGCGTCGCGCACGAGCCCCACCGAGCTCGCGGTCTCGCTCGCCATCGAGGCGAACGTCGCGCTCTGTGGCTACGTGCGCCGCGACCAGCTGCGGGTGTTCCACGACGCGGGGCGCCTCGCGCTCTAGAGCCGCGCGATCATCTCCGCGTGCTCGCGCTCGTTCGGGCTGAGCCAGCGGATCTCGCTCGCACGCTGATCGCACGATCCTGGCCCGAACGGTCCCACGTCCTCCGGCCGGTCCTCGAGCTCGCGCGGGACCGCTGCTTGGCTCGTCTCCAGCTCCGCCCTGAGCGCGACGAACGGGCGGCCGCGTTGGGGGCCCACGGTGCGTTCGTTCCACGCATCGAAGCCCGGGTGCGTCCAGGCCCCCTGAGAGAGGACGTCCTTCGCGGTCCAGCTCGACCCGGGCACCGTGGACTCCGCGAGCGTGCGCTCGTCGAGACGCCTGAGGATCTCCCGCAGCTCCCCGCGGGCCGCCTGAACGGTACCCGGGTACCGGACGCCCGTCCCATCGTGCGAGCAACGCGCCTGACGCAGCCTCCGCAGGTCACCCAGGAGGTGTTGCGTGTTCCGGATCCGATCGTTCGCAGTCGCCGACGCGGGCCTGGCGACCATCGAGTACATCATCGGCGCCGCCGTCGTCCTCGGAACCCTGGTCATCGGCGTCCAGGCTTGGAACAACGGTCTCGTCTCGCGGCTCCAGGCTCTCGTGACGCAGATGGGGACGGTCCATTAGCTCGCTGCGTCGCCACGAAGACGGCCTGGCGACGCTCGAAACGACGCTGATGATCACGATCCTGATCCCGTTGCTCTTCGCGGTGATCGGATTCGGCGACGTGTTCCAGCGCTGGCTGGCCCAGGAGAGCGCGACGGTCCAGGTCGCACGGTATGCCGCCGAGCTCGGCGGCGACGCACCGGAGGTCCGCGCGCTGCTCGACGACTCGCTGCGCCTGTCCGGGATCGACCCATCGCGCTCGACCCTCGAGGTCACGCCCGCGCACGCCGGTTGGCGCGAGCCGCTCACGGTCACGGTGCGAACGCCATCGACGGTCGCGATCCCGTTCCTGTTCACGTTCGCGATCCCGCTGCGGACGACCGCCATCGTTCGCGGTGAGCTCGACCGGTGAGCGCGATCACCACGATCGTCATGTTGCCCCTGCTCATCGTCGTGCTCGGGACGACACTCGAGCTCGGTAGCCTCCGGGTGCTCGCGGCGCGGGCTCGGTCCGCCGCCGATCTTGCCGCTCTCGTCGCGGTCAACGATCAGGACGATGGCGAGCTTGCCCGGACCGGCAAACTCATCCCGGCGTCCGATGCCGCGGATGTCGCGCGCGCGGTCTTCGCAGCGAATCTCGAGCCGATCGCGGCCATGCTGGCGTCGACCCCCGCCGGTATCGCCACGAGCGCGTCCGTCAGCGTCGACCTGACGCCGGCGACCGTGCACATCAGCGCGACGGTGCCGGTGCGGACCCCGGTCTTCGGCGCGCTGTTCTTCCATCCGATCACCGACGTCGCGGTCATCGCGAACGGAGGTGCGCGATGAAGCGCGTGATGGCCGTGGCGACGATCGTGCTGTCCCTGACGGCGGGCCGACCCGCGCTCGGATGGGATCCGACCGGCGACGACACCGTCATCGAGTGGCCGCAGCCGGCGGCATGGACCCTCGAGCCGGCCCCCGTCGCTCCACCTTCCGGCGTCTACCTCGTGACCGAAACGTACACCGGGGACTCCGTGACCAGGGACGGGGCGATCACAACGTACTCGACCGACACCGTGCACGAGATCACCGGCTCCTACGCGCGCGTGCTCGAGAGCGTCGGCACCGGAGGATCGAGCGCCTACGACGGCGCGGCCTTCAATGGACGCGCGGCGCTCACCGACGGCCGCGAGGTGGCGGGCACCTACTACCAGAACTACGCCCGGACCGATGGTGGCTTCGTTGCCGTGAGCGTGGTGTTCTTCCAAGACGACAGTGAGATCGCACGCGCATCCGCGACGGTGCAGCCGCAGCCGGTCGCGGCGCCGACCCCCATCCCGGCGCGTGTGGTCGCGCCACCCGGCATCCCGACGTCCGCGAGCGACCCGGCCGCGCCGGCCACCGGCCGGTCGGAGCCCGCGCCCCGCCCCCGCAGGTCGGTGCCGCTGTCCGATCGATCCATCGAGGTGCTGCGCGGAAGGCGGACGACGCTGTCGCTGGCCGGCGCCGATGTCCGTGACTGGCGATTCCTCTCGGGCGAAGGCATCGTCCTTGGGCCCGTGTCCGGCGGCTCCGGCGATCCGTTCATCGCGCGGTGGGACCGTCTCCCACCGCCGGGTGTGACCTGGATCATTCGGTTCCTCGTCGCGTACGCGGATGGCACGAGCCACGAGCTCGTCGTGCGTGTCGCCGTCCGCGCGCCGGGCCTCGTCGAATGATCGGCCAGCGAGCGCTTCTGGCGATCGCCCTCGTCTGTGGCGCGATCGCCGGCGTCCTGTATCACGGCAGCATCCAGCGGGTCGCGATCATCGTCGCCGCGCACAACCTCGACGCGGACAGACCGATCGAATCCGGCGACGTGAATTCGATCGACCTTCCGCCGGACGCCGTCCCGGCAGGCGCGGTGCGATCGGTCGACGCTGCGATCGGGCGCATACCGCGTGCACCGCTTTGGCCCGGACAGATCGTTCTCGCGCCGGCACTCGCGAAAGGCGCGGCAGCCTTTCAAAGCGGCCTCGTCCCCCCCGCCGGTCAACGGGCGCTCGCCATACCGGTCACTCCTTCGCAGGCGTTGGGTGGCGCGCTCGTGGCAGGCGCGCACGTCGACGTGATCGCCGTGCCGGTCATTGGGCGAGCACCCGCCGGCCGGGTCACCGAGCTCGTCGCCGGAAACGTCACGGTCCTCGACGTGCGGGGCGAGAACGGCGGCCCCTTCGCGCCGGCGGGAAGCGGGCGGGCCTCGAGCGTGTCGATCGATCGACTCGGGAGCGTGGTCGTGGCACTCACCCCCACCGACGAGCTCCGCGTCGCGGACCGGATCGCGACGAGCACATTCGTGCTCGCGTTCATCCCGACCGGCGAGTGATCAGCTTCACGCTCGAGCGGGTATCGCACGAGGCGTTCGATCTGGCGCTCGACGCCCCGCGATTCGTCCTGTGGCGGCACGGGGCCGAGGTCCGGATCAGCCTGGACGAGCGGCATGCCGGCCGGGTGCGGCGCGCGCTCGCCTACCGCGGCGTGCGCGCGACCATCGCCCAGGGAGCGGTGCCCGCGCCGCCCGGCCTGCACCGATCGGTCGGCACCGACCTGCTCCCGGCGCGCCTTCGACCCGAGGACCTCGACGTGCTCGACGTGCGGGTCTTGACGATCGGAGACGCGACCGCGCGGGTGCTGCGGCGTCCCATCCGATCGTGGCCGCTCGGCGCGCGGCGCCGCGCACGCTGCGCAGCGCTCCTGCGGCGCGGGGAGCTCCTTCTCGAGATCCGGAGGACCGCGTGGTGCACGCGCGCGACGCTCCGCGCGCATCGGCGGACCCTGCGGCCCGTTCTGTTCGATGCGGCCGCGACGCCCCGGGTACTCCGGGTCTACGCGTCAGATCGCGCGCTCACCCGATGGATCGAAGGGTGAGCTGGCGTTCCTGGCTCGACGCATCGCCGGTCGCGCAGATCGCGCTGGCGCTGATGCGCGATGCGACCGGTCGTGATGCGCCGCTCGAGCCGCTGACTCCGGCCCGGCCGGCCGGATTACCCGCGGGGCGCACCGTCGCATTCTGGTCGCTCACCGCCGGCGTCGGCGTCTCGACCGTCGCCTCGCTCGTCGCGCACCGGTCGGCGAGCGCGGCCGTGCCGCCCGTCCTCATCGACCTCGATCGTCGTGTGCCGACGCTCGCTCTACGGGCACACTGCACCGGAGCGACCGTGGCCGATGCGCTCCTTCGGCCTGGTGTCGAGGCGAGCCTGCTGTCGCGCTGGGGCGCCGTGCCGTTCCTGCCGGGAGCTCCGGAGCTCTACCGATCGTTCGACGGGCCGAGGATCGCGGAGCTGATCGATCGCCTGCGCGCCGATCGACCGGTCGTCCTGGATCTGGGTTGCGGCGCGGAAGCGCTCGATGCCGCCGTGCTCGGCATGGTCGAGCGGCTCTGCCTCGTCGTCGGAGCCTCGGTCGCGCAGCTGCAGTCGGCGTTCTGCGCCAGCCCGTTGCTGGATGGATGCGGGGTCCGGGTCGGGATCGTCGCCGTCGGCGTCGGAGCCGACGACGCCGCGCGGATCGCAGCCCGGCTTCCGTGGCCACTCCTTGGATCGATCCCCCGCGATCCATTCCTGTCCAACGACGAATTCGCCACGCGGTCGCCGACCCTCCGCGCCATCGACGCGGTCGTTCGAGGACTCGGATGATCGACCCGGCGCTCGTTGCCCGGGTCCGAAGCGAGGTCGCCTCCGGCCTGGATCCCGCGACGCTGCTCGCGCTCTACGCCGACCCGGCGCGCCGCCGGCTCATCCGCGAGCGCGTTCGAAGCGCGGCGGGCGCCCGGCTCACCGACCAGGAGCTCGAGCGGCTCTGCGCCGACCTCTTCGGATTCGGTTGCCTGCAATCGCTGCTCGACGATCCACGGGTGACCGATGTCCTGGTCAACGCGCCGGATCGCATCTTCGTGGAGCGCGATGGACGCCTGGAGCGTGTCGCGCTCGCGTTCAAGGACGCCGCCGAGCTTTCGGACCTCATCTACCGGATCGCCGCGAGCGTCGGACGCGAGCTCACCATCGAGCAGCCGTTCGTGGACGCCCGGATGCGAGATGGCTCGAGGGCCAATGCGGTCATCGAGCCGGTGGGCGGCCCATGCCTCTCGATCCGGAAGTTCCGTCCCATCTCCATGCCCCTGGCGGGGCCGGCCTCCTGGGTCGCCGCGGGCGCGCTGAGCCCGGAAGCAGCTGCGCTTCTGGTCGATGCCGTGCGCCGGCGGAGGAACGTACTGGTGAGCGGCGCCACCGGCTCTGGCAAGAGCACGTTGTTGCGATCGCTCGCGGCGGCGATCCCTGGGGACGAACGGATCGTCGTGATCGAGGACACGAACGAGCTCGTGCTGCCGCATCACCACGCGGTCCACCTCGAATGCGTGCCGTCGCGTGATGGCGCGATCGGCATCGCCGACCTCGTCGTCAACGCGCTCCGCATGCGACCCGACCGCATCATCGTGGGAGAGGTCCGGTCGCCGCGCGACGCATCGGCGCTGCTCGAGGCGTTGAGCACCGGCCATGCCGGTTCTCTGACGACGGTCCACGCCGGATCGGCTCGCGACGCGCTCGGTCGCCTCGAGCTCCTGCTCGCCCGAGCAGGGGACCTCTCGTCGAGCGCGATCACGAGGCACGTCGCCCGGGCGATCGACGTGGTCGCGCACCTCGAACGGCGGTCCGATGGCCACCGGGTCGTTCACGAGATCGCGCGAGTCGACGATGGCAGCGCGACGATCGTCTGGACCCACGACCGTTGACCCCTCCGCTCATCGGCGCGCTCGCCGCCGCGACGGCCGTGCTCGCGGTCGGCCTGTTGCCGATCGCGAACTCCTGGATCCCGACGTGGGGTCAACACCCGGACGCGCCCGATCTCGCTGACGCCGGCTGGCGATCCGGACTGGCCCGCTGGGAGGGTCTCCGCCTGCTGACCGTCCTGCTCGGTGTCGCGATCGCGCACGCGATCGGGATCTTGCCGCCGGCCGGCCTCGCGCTCGGGCTCATCCCGTCGATCGCGATCCGGTCGCGGGCCCAGGCGGCGCGTGATCGCGCGCGGGCC
Source organism: Candidatus Limnocylindria bacterium (assembly GCA_036564905.1). Lineage (GTDB taxonomy): Bacteria > Chloroflexota > Limnocylindria > P2-11E > P2-11E > UBA4735. The sequence continues at coordinate 4,114 of DATCOD010000053.1, read as the reverse complement.
TCGCTCGCCCAGGTCCTCCTGGATACGCATGCGATGCTGCGGTCCGGGGTCGCGCTGCCGGAGGCCCTGCGTCGCGCGGCCGCCGGGTGTCCCGACCCGCTTGCGCGCCGTCCGTTCGAGCGCGCGATCCAGCGATTCGATCTTGGCGACTCCCTGGACGATGCGTTCCGCGATGCCGTCGCTACGTCCGCGGATCGGCGACTCAGCGCGACGTTCCACACGCTCGCGCTCGGCGTGAGCGAGCGACTTCCGATCGAACGTGCGGCGTCGCTCGTCGAGGCCATGGCGGAGCGCGCGGTCCACGACCGGCGGGTCGACGCCGAGGTGCGCGCACGAACGGCCGGTGTCCGTTTCCAGAGCCATCTGCTCGCCGCGATCGTGCCGGCCCTCGCCCTGTACCTGGTCGCGACGATGCCCGGCCTCGGTGCGACCCTCGGCACGCCGCTCGGCCGGACGGTCCTCCTGCCTGCTGCGGCGGCTCTCGAGATCGCGGGCGTCGTGATGAGCCGCCGGATCGTTCGCGGGGTGTCGAGCTGACCGCCGTTGGCGCGGCATGCGCCGCCGTCGCGATCGCCGCCTTCTGCGCGGCGCTGCGGCGCGGCTCGGTCGTCCAACGGAGACTCGCGCTTCTGGCGCCGTCTCTCGGGCGACGGTCGAGGTGGCGTCCCGTCGCGGATCGCGACCTGCGCCAGGCTGGGCTCCTTCGAACGCAGGCGGAGCTCGGCGTCGCGAAGCTCCTCGGTGTCGCGACCGGCCTGGTCGCGGGGGGCCTCACCGGGATGCCGGCGGCGGCCGTCGGGCTCGCGTACGTCGGATTCATCGCGCCGTCGCTCGCCATCGAACGGCGCGCGCGTTCCGTTCGGCGCGACGCGGAGCGATGCCTCGGGCCGCTGCTCGACCGGATCGAGGCGCTCGCCGCGGCCGGCCGTCCGGTCGAGACGGCGATCGTGTCGCTGGCCCGGATCCCGACGACATCGAATGTCCTGGACCAGGTCCTCCATCGGGCGGCCGACTCGTATGCGCTCGGGGCGCCGCTCTTCCAGGCGTTGAACGTCGCCGCCGACGAAGAAGGGATCGCTGGGATCACGTCGCTCGCCGCCGCCCTGGAGCGCTCGCGCGGACTTGGGCGTGGCTCGCTCGCGGTGATCCGCGATGCCCGCGACGCCGCACGGGCGGCGGAGCGGGCGGCATCGATCGAGGCGGCGGCGAAGGTCGAGGGCAAGCTGATGCTGACCCTCGTCCTCTGTTACTTCCCGGCGCTCATGCTGCTGGTCGTCGTGCCGCTGTTCCTCACCCTCCTGAACGGTCTCTTCGCCTGATCGTCCCCGCTCGTACACTCTCGGAAGACACCGCGCGCGTGAGCGCGCCACGAGGAAGTGACCATGCCGTTCAACCTTGGCGGACCGGAGCTCGTGTTCGTCCTCGTCATCGTGCTCATCGTCTTCGGGGCGGGAAAGCTCCCGACGGTCTTCGGCCAGCTCGGCAAGGGCGTCCGGACCTTCCGCGACGAGTCGGAGCGGAAGGACGGCGCGTCGGTGGCGTCGACAACGACCGACGCCACGGGCGGCGCGGGCAAGTTCTGTTCGAGCTGCGGGAAGCCGAACGCCGAGGGCGCCAAGTTCTGCGCGAGCTGCGGGACACCGCTCGCCGCCTAACGCGGCAGGCGTGAAGGCACCTCGGATCGCGTTCGTCGGCCGGCACAACAGCGGGAAGACGACGCTGCTCCTCGCCGTGCTGCCGCTCCTGGTCGCCAAAGGCATTCGGGTGGGTTATCTGAAGCACGCCCATGCGGGCTTCGAGATCGACCGGCCGGACAAGGACAGCTACCGGGCCCGCCGGACCGGCGTCGTCCAGACGATCGTGGTCGGCGGCGGGCAGACCGCGGTCATCGACGACGCGGAGGACCTTGGGCTCGATGCGGCGATCGCCCGCTACGCCCGCGACGATCTCGATCTGCTGGTCGTCGAAGGCTTCAAGGCCGAGCCGCTGCCGAAGATCGAGGTGGCGCGGGCCGCGCTTTCGACCGAGCTCCTCTGTCTGAACGATCGCAACCTCGTCGCGACGGCGACCGACTTCGACGTGAGCCCTGCGGTGCCGCACTTCGGGCTCGGTGACGCACCGGCGATCGCGGACTTCGTCGCGGCGCGGATCAGCCGGTGAGCGTCTCCGCGGCGATCATGGCCGGTGGCAAGAGCCGGCGGATGGGCCAGGACAAGGCCTGGATCCTGCTCGATGGCGAGCCGCTGGTCCGGCGCGTGGCGAACGTGCTGGCGGAGGTCGCCGACGAGGTGATCGTCGTCGCGAACGATCCGCGCTTCGAGTCGCTCGGCTTTCGGGTCGTGCGCGATCGCTACCCCGCGGCCGGCGCGCTCGGTGGGATCGCCACCGGTGTCGGCGCCGCGAGCCATGACGCGGTGCTCGTGGCGGCCTGCGACATGCCGTTCCTCTCGGCGGAGCTGTGGCGCGTGCTCGTCGGACACGCCGGCGAAGCCGACGTGGTGATCCCACGGATCGGCGCCGAGTACGAGACGCTCCACGCCCTGTACACGAAGGCCTGCCTGCCGGCCATGGCGAGGGCCCTCGCCCAGGATCGGCTGCGGGTCATCTCGTTCTTCGACGAGGTCCGGGTCCTGGCGCTCGAGGAACCGGAGCTGCGGGGAGCCGACCCGACCCTCCGATCATTCATGAACGTGAACACCCCCGAGGAGCTCGCGGCCGCCCTCCTGGAGCCCTGAACCCGCCCCGGGCCGTTCCGCGCCGTGTCTGACCGATGTCCTTCGGCCCTGCCAACTGAGGCCCTTCGCCCCTCGGCGCGCCCCGCTCGACCTCTGAATATCGAGCCTGAAGAGAGGGACAAGGCGACCGGGAACGACCGGGCGCCTCGACCGTCACCTCGACAAATAAAAGGTAGGTGCGCAACATGCTCAAGCTCAGGATCCTGGCGGCACTCCCCCTGGCGGCGGTGGTCCTCGCGGGCTGCGCGTCGGCGGTCGCGGCGCCGGTCAGCGGCGGCACCATCAACGCGACCCTCACGGACATGAAGATCACGGTGGACAAGACCAGCGTGGCCTCCGGGCCGGTCACCTTCGTGGTCAAGAACAGCGGCGCGGTCGTCCACGAGCTCGTGGTCATCCAGACCGACGTCGCGCAGGACAAGCTGGCCGCGGACGCCGACGAGGTCGGCAAGATGGACGAGACCGGCAACGTCGGCGAGACCGGCGATGTCGAGGCCGGCACCTCCAAGACGTTCACCGTCACGCTCCCCGCGGGACACTACGTGCTGATGTGCAACGAGGTCGGCCACTACGCGGCCGGCATGCACATGACCTTCACCGTCAAGTAGCCCTCCGAGCCACACGTCCGAGCGGCCGCTCCTGAGCCGGGGCGGCCGTTCGACGTTCACCCGCGAGCACGGTGCTTGCGGCGATGCTCGGCACGATCGTGCGCGCCGGCGTGCGGTGCGACCGCCGGTAGATGCCGGCGTTGGTGTCCCTGATGTTCGACGTCTTCGGCGGCTCGTATGGCCGGAGCGGTCGCATGTCCTTCGCGACGACGCGCACCTGCCGCCACTTCCAGGCGTTGATGTGCGCGAGCACGTCCTTCGCGGTGAAGCGGATCGGCGCCTCATCGCGCATCGCGGGCCTGCGGAAGTCCGCGGGCGCGAGCCGCCGCACGACCCGGTCGAGTGCCCGCTACTCGGTCTCGACCCGCTTGATGACGTTCGCTCGGGTGTGGGTCACGCCCGTGCGCGGATCCGCTCGAGCCTGCGGTGGCGTGCGACGTCGCAGTGCGGGCGAGCCTCCCACTCGTCGGGATCGTCGTCGCGGCAGTCATACGTACGGCAGTGCTCGGGACGTGCGTCATAGATCCCGCAGGCCAGTTTCGCTGCCTCGAACGCATCGCAGGCGATCATCGGCTGGCGGCCGTCGGGCTGCCGCGCCCAGCCGACGACGTGGATGTCGGTGCCCGCGGCCGTGTAGATCGGCCGGATGTCGGCGAGCTTGAACCAGCGGTCGGAGTCCTCCATGAACTGCCGCCTGCAGCAGGGCGCCTCACAGCTGGCGCAATCGGGATACTTCGCGGCCGCGGACATGACGACTCTCCCCACGTGCAC
>DATCOD010000052.1:0-8149 GCA_036564905.1 Candidatus Limnocylindria bacterium | reverse complement strand
GTGGCGCGCGGGCCGAGCCGATGAGCCGGCACACCTCGCTCCACATCGGCGGCCCGGCCGACTACTTCGTCCGCGTCCGCAGCGAGGCGGATCTCGTCGGCGCGGTCCGCGTGGCGCGGGAAGCCGAGCTGCCGACATTCGTCCTGGGCGGGGGCACGAACCTGCTCGTCGCCGACGCGGGGATCCGCGGAGTCGTGCTCGAGAACGCCTGGAGCGAGGTGCGCGTCCACGGGACGATGCTCGACGCCGCGTCGGGGACGCCGCTCGCGTCGGTCGCCGCGGTCGCGGCCCGGAGCGGGATCATCGGCCTCGAGTGGATGGCGACCGTACCCGGCACCGTCGGCGGCGCCGTCCATGGGAACGCGGGCGCGTTCGGCTCGGACACCGCGAGCGCGCTCATCGACGCGCGGCTTCTGGACCTGGGCGGCGACCTCTGGAACATGCGGGTCGACGAGCTCGGCTACGGCTACCGGTCAAGCTCGCTGCAGACGACCCCGCTGATCTGCGTGCGGGCCCGCTTCCAAGGTGAGCCCGGAGACCGTTCGACGGCGGTACTGCGGATCAAGGAGCTGGCGAACGAGCGGATCGCGAAGCAGCCGCTCGCGCAACCAAATACGGGCTCGATCTTCCGCAACCCGCCGGGCGACCACGCCGGCCGGCTCATCGAGGCCGCGGGCCTGAAGGGCGCGCGCAGCGGAGACGCGCTGGTGAGCGAGAAGCACGCGAACTTCATCGTCAACCTCGGGAACGCGACGGCGAGCGACGTGCGTGCGCTGATGCGCCGCTGCCAGGAGTCGGTGAAGGGGCAGTTCGGCATCGACCTCGTCCCGGAGGTCGAGCTCGTGGGAGAGTGGGACGCGTAATGGCCGGCAAGAAGATCCGGGTGGCGGTCCTCGCCGGCGGTGCGTCCGCCGAGCGGCAGATCTCGCTCGCGAGCGGGCTGCAGATCGCGGAGCAGCTGTCGAAGGAGCGCTACGAGGTCGTGATCCTCGACCCGCTCGCGCTCATGGCCCACAACCCTGCGCTGACCGACGAGCAGCGGGCGATGGCCCGGCGCCTCGCGAGCGGCGCGTCCGCGGCGGAGGCGCTCCCCGAGCGCGATCGCGAGCTGCCCGCCCAGATGCAGGACTCGATGCAGCGTGCCTCGTCCGCGCTCGCGTCCGCGACCGGCGCGCTCACCGGCGAGGGCATCGACGTCGCGTTCATCGCCCTGCACGGTCCGTGGGGCGAGGACGGGAAGATCCAAGCGGTGCTCGAGACGTTCGGTATCCCGTACACCGGGTCGGGCGTCCTCGCCTCCGCGCTCGCGATGGACAAGGCGATGACGAAGACGGTCCTGGAGGCGAACGGCATCGACGTGCCACGGGGTGAGGTCGTACGGAGCCCGACCGAGCGACCCCGGATCGCGCCACCGAGCGTCGTGAAGCCCGTGGAGAACGGTTCGAGCGTCGGGATCACGATGGTCGATGACACCGCTGACTATCCGGCGGCGATCACCGAGGCGTTGCGGTACGACGGACGCGCGCTCGTGGAAGAGCGGATCGTCGGGACCGAGCTGACCGTCGGCGTGATCGGCCCCGACGACGACCTCCTGGCCCTCCCGGCCATCGAGATCGTCCCGAAGCGCGCGTTCTTCGACTACCGCGCGAAGTACGACGCCGGACTGTCGGATGAGATCTGCCCGGCGCGCGTGCCCGACGCGGTCGCGAAGCGCGCGCAGGCGATCGCGATCCGCGCGCACCAGGCCCTCGGCTGCCGCGCGATCTCACGCACCGACCTGATCTGGTCCCCCGCGAGCGACCGGATGGTCACGCTCGAGGTGAACACGATGCCGGGCATGACCGCGAACAGCCTCGTGCCGAAGGCCGCGCGCGTCGCCGGGATCTCGTTCCCCGATCTCGTCGAGCGGCTCGTCGGCTGGGCCCTGGAGCCTCCCCGTCGCTAGACCGCGCACCGCTCGCCCGCGCCGACCGGCCCGCTCTCGCCTGCCGCGCATCCGTCGCCCGAGCGGCTGGATCGCGCTCGCGGCCGGCTGCGCGATCGCGCTCATCGTGCTCGCGCTCTCCGGCGGTCCGCGGATCGCGCACGTCACCGTGACCGGTGCGCGTCACCTCACGGCCGCGGCCGTCACGACCGCGACGGGGCTCGTCGGGCGGCCCGTCTTCGCGACGAGTGCCGGCGACGCGCGCGTCGCGCTCCGCGCGCTGCCCGCGGTGCGGGACGCGCGCGTCCAGGTCCTGCTGCCGGACACGGCGCTGGTGGACCTGGTCGAGCGCGACGCGATCGGGCGCTGGGTCACCGGCTCGGTCGAGTGGTACGTCGACGCCGACGGTGTCCTGTTCGGCTCCGTGGACCCGCTCGGCGTGCCGTCGCTGCGCGTGATCGACGGTCGCGACGCGACCAGGGCCTGCGCCGGCGCGGCGGGCGGGAGATGCGTGGACCCGGCCGTGGTGGCGGGCGCGCTCCGACTTGCCCGGATACAGCCCGGCGAGCTTCGCGCCGACGCGACGAAGCCGGAGGTCCGCATCGACCCGACGCAGGGACTCGTCGTGCGGAGCGGCGCCGGGTGGGAGATCCGCTTCGGGACGCCTGACGACCTTGAGCAGAAGCTGTCGAACGCGAAGAAAGTCCTCTCGGACAACCCGACGCGGCGGCTAGACTACATCGACGTGCGCAGCGCCGACCGCATCGTCTTCAGTCCCCAATAACGTCGTTGTATCGCTACGGCGTACACGCGTCGTTCGTCGTCACCCGAAAGCTTCGCTTTCGGTCTCCTCCTCACTAGCGTGTGGCTTCCGCTCCTCGGTCTGCTGGCCGGGGTACTGCTCGGGCTCGCCCTCAAGGTCAACCTGCCGGTCGAGCTCGCCCGGTACACCGCGGTGGGCATCCTGGCGGCCCTCGACTCGCTGCTCGGCGCGCTTCGGGCGGAGCTCGAAGGGCACTTCGACACGCGGATCTTCCTCTCGGGCTTCTACACGAACGCGCTGCTCGCGGCGGGGCTCACCTTCCTCGGCGACCGCCTTGGGATCGACCTCTACCTCATCGCGCTATTCGCATTCGGGTGGCGGATATTCCAGAATGTGGCGGTCATCCGGCGACACTTCCTGTGAGCATCGGCGCCGGCGCGGGTGGGGAGCGGGAGAGACTGACGCGAGGAGCAGCGAGTGCCTGAGCAGACCGTGCTGGTCTCCATCGACGTCGGTACGACGAAGGTCTGCGTCCTCATCGGTGAGGTCTCCCGTACCGGCGGTATCGACGTCATCGGCTTCGGCCAGGCGCCGTCGGACGGGCTGCGCAAGGGCGTCGTCATCGACATCGACCGCACCGTGCAGTCGGTGGCGAGCGCGGTCGAGGCCGCGGAGCGCCTCTCGGGATTCACGGTCCGGTCGGCGTTCGTCGGGATCTCCGGCAACCACATCAGCTCCCAGAACTCCCGTGGGATGGTCGCGGTCTCGGGACACCACCGGGACGTGGCGCGCGAGGACACCCTCCGGGCGATCGAAGCCGCCCGGGCGGTCTCGATCCCGAACACGCGTGAGATCCTCCACGTCATCCCGCGGGGATACGTGGTCGATGGGCAGGAGGGGGTGCGCGACCCGATCGGGATGAGCGCGGTACGGCTCGAGGTCGAGACCCACATCGTGACGGCGTCACAGTCGGGCGTGCAGAACCTGACGAAATGCATCCAGCGGGCAGGCGTCGAGATCGATGAGCTCGTCCTCGCGCCCCTGGCGACGGCCGAGGCCGTCCTCAGCGACGAAGATCGGGAGCTCGGTGTCGCCCTGCTCGATATCGGCGGGGACACGACCGATCTCGCGGTGTTCCACGACGGCTCCATCGCGCACGCGGCGACCATCCCGATGGGTGGCAAGTCGATCACGAGCGATCTCGGGATCGTGCTGCGGATCACCCCGGACGTCGCCGAGAACCTCAAGCTCAAGCAGGGGAGCGCCCTGCCGGTCGACGTGGACCCCGATCTGGTCGTCCAGATCACCTCGATCGGTGAGGACGTCGCCCACGGGGTCACCCAGCGGACGGTCGCCCAGATCATCGAGGCCCGGTTGAACGAGATCTTCGAGGCCGTCCAGCAGGAGGTCGCCGCCGCCGGCGCCACGAACCGCCTCCAGGCCGGTCTGGTGCTCACCGGGGGCGGCTCGATGCTGAACGGCATCAACCGGGCGGCCCGGGACCAGCTCGGGATGAGCGCCCGCGTGGTCGGCCCGCAGAACCTCGGTGGCCTCACCGACCAGGTCTCCACGCCGGCCTACGCCGCGGCCTCCGGACTCCTGCTGTGGGGAGCCAAGAACTGGACGCTGGGCGACGAGCACGCCGGGAGCCGGTCCCTGGACGGCCTCTCCGGCCGACTGACGAAGCTGTTCCGGGGCTTGATGCCCTAATCCCGCGAGGGCGTGCGTCGGGGAGTGTCAGTTCGCGCGTCGGACGGCCTCATCCGAGGAGTGGGTCGGCTCAGGCGGCCCGTGCGGTGATGGGGGCCGGGGCACTCTGCCGAGCGAAGGCTGGTCCGGAGGGGTTGCTGCTGTCTCGAACGCATGCGACCAGCGAGCCGAGGCGGAGTGCCCCGGCCCCTGACGCATCAAAATGCCCCGCAACAGTCGCCCACCTATTGAGTTGAGGCGTATAGTCGCGACAACTGAATACGACCCCATGTACGCACTCGGGGGAGGGGCAGCGACATGGAGAAACGCTTCCGAAGGAGGCTGCCCCTCATGCCGCTACGGTCGGATATCGAGAATTTCGCGCTCATCAAGGTCATTGGCGTCGGCGGTGGTGGATCCAACGCGGTCAATCGCATGATCCGCGCCGAGCTCATGGGTGTCGAGTTCATCGCGGTGAACACCGACGCGCAGGCGCTGCTCCTCTCCGACGCTCCGCACAAGCTCCGCATCGGCGACAAGATCACGAAGGGTCTTGGCGCGGGCGCTGACCCGTCGGTCGGCCGCAAGGCGGCGGAGGACGACAGCGAGAAGCTCTACGAAGCCCTCAAAGAGGCCGACATGATCTTCGTCACCGCCGGGATGGGCGGGGGCACCGGGACCGGCGCGGCGCCGGTGATCGCGGAGATCGCGAAGGACATCGGCGCGCTCACGGTCGCGGTCGTCACCAAGCCGTTCGCCTTCGAGGGCGCGAAGCGCCGGCTTCTCGCCGAGAAGGGCATCCAGGATCTCGTCGACAAGGTCGACACGCTCATCACGATCCCGAACGACCGCCTGCTGCAGGTCGCGGAGAAGCGCACGACGATGGTCGACGCGTTCCGCATCGTCGACGACGTGCTCCGCCAGGGCGTGCAGGGGATCAGCGACCTCATCACGGTCCCGGGGCTCATCAACCTCGATTTCGCCGATGTGAAGACGATCATGACGAACGCCGGCTCGGCCCTCATGGGCATCGGGCACGGGAGCGGCGAGACCCGAGCAGCCGACGCCGCACGTCAGGCGATCATGTCGCCGCTGCTCGAGCAGTCGATCGACGGCGCGCGCGGAGTGCTGTTCACGATCACCGGCGGCCCGGATCTCACGCTCTTCGAGGTCAACGAGGCGGCGGAGATCATCCACGCCGCCGCCGACCCCGAGGCGAACATCATCTTCGGCTCGGTCATCGACGAGCGCATGGGCAACGACGTGAAGATCAGCGTCATCGCGACCGGCTTCGACGCGGCTCGGCCGATGAAGCGCATCGAGCAGCCGCTCTACAAGCGGACCGTCGAGGCGCGTCCGGTCGAGCGGGAGAGCGCGCCGGTCGGCAACGGCGGGCCGGCCAAGCCGGAGAAGCGGTTCGAGACCGATGACCTCGAGGTGCCGAGCTTCCTCCGCCGCAAGTAACGACCGGGCCCCGATCGCGGTCCGAGTTCCGCCACTAGATTTAGTGGCGGCACTCCCATATCTTGGGTCCGGTGCGCTGTCCGAGCTGTGGCAATCCCGACACCCGGGTCGTCGATTCGCGTGAGGCGGAGGACGGCGCGTCGATCCGGCGCAGGCGGGCCTGCGACCGCTGCGAGGAGCGTTTCACCACCTTCGAGCGGAGCGAGTCAGCGCGCATCCAGGTCCTGAAGCGCGACGGCTCGCGGCAGGAATTCGACCGCCGGAAGCTCACGAGCGCGATCGAGAAGTCCGCGTCCAAGAGCCTCGCGCCGGAGAGGCTCAGCGCGCTCATCGACGACATCGAAGGGACGCTGAAGCAGAGCGGGGTCTCCGAGGTCGGGTCGCAGCGCATCGGCGAGATGGTGCTCGAGCGGCTGGCCGACGTGGATCCGATGAGCTACATCCGCTTCCGCATCGTCTACGCGAAGCTCGACGACCTCACCGCGCTGCGCGACGAGCTCGCGGCTCTCGACCGTCGCCGCGAGGTGTCGCGCGACCGCAAGGTCGCCGAGCAGACGGAGCTGCCGATCGAGGTCGCTCCGGTCACCGGCGGCGGACGCAAGCGCAAGCGCTGAGCACGGCACGCTTCCAGCTGATCTGCTGGGACCTCGACGGCACCCTCACCGACACCGTTCGGTCCGTCGTCGACACCGCCAACCTGGTCATCACCCGTCGCGGCGGATCGCCGCTCGAGTTCGATGTCGTCGGTCGCATGACCGGCCTCCCGCTCGAGGACATCTTCCGGCTTGCGTGGCCGGATCTCACCGACGCGGACGCCGCGGCCTGCCGTTCCGAGTACCGGACGATCTACGAGCAGACGGTGATCCCGGCGACGCGGCTGTTCGACGGTGCGCGCGAGTCCCTTCGGGCGATCCACGCCGCCCGGCTGCTCCAAGCGACGGTCACCGGCAAGCGTGCGGCCGATTGCGAGCGGATCCTGCGCCGCCTCGGCATCGAGGACGAGATCGAGCTGTACCTCGGCGGCGATTCCGTGCCGCCTGACCGCCACAAGCCCGCGCCCGATCTCGCCGTGCTCGCGATGGGCCGGCTGGGCGCACGGCCCGAGGGGACCGTGGTGGTGGGGGACACCCGCACCGACATGCAGATGGGCCGGGCGGCGGGCGCGCACACGATCCAGGTGCTCTGGGGCTACGAGCGCGCTCCGGTGGCGGAGGCGGACGAGACCGCCGCGACATGGGCCGCCCTGCGCGCTCGTATCCTCAGCGGCTGATGGTCCTCTCCGATCGCGACATCCGCGCCGAGATCGAGCGCGGCCGCATCGGCATCGACCCGTTCGATCCGAAGTGCATCCAGCCGGCGAGCCTCGACATCCGGCTCGATCACATGTTCCGCGTCTTCCGTTCGAGCCACCATCCGTACATCGACCTCGCGCGGCCGCTTGACGACTTCACCGAGCTTGTCGAGGTCGGCGACGCGCCGTTCATCCTCCATCCGAATGAGTTCGTGCTCGGCTCCACGCGAGAGCGGATCCGGCTGCCCGACGACCTCGTCTCGCGCGTCGAGGGGAAGAGCTCGCTCGGCCGGCTCGGGCTGCTCATTCACTCCACCGCCGGGTTCATCGATCCGGCGTGGGACGGCCACATCACGCTCGAGCTCTCGAACGTCAACAACCTCCCGATCACGCTGTACCCGGGCATGCGCATCGGCCAGCTCTCCTTTTTCCGGCTGTCGTCGCCGGCCGAGCGGCCGTACGGATCGCCGGAGCTCGGCTCCAGCTATCAGGGCCAGTCGGGGCCGACGCCGTCGCGCTACCGCCTGGACCTTCCGGACCGCTAGAGATGTGCGCCGGCTGCCTCCTCGTCCTGTACCTCGAGGCGTTCATCAACGTGCTGTTCCTCGGGTTGACGGTCGTGATCTTCGGCCGGGTGCTGCTCTCCTGGGTCTCCACGCGCCTGCCCTGGGGGCTCGGCGAGTTCATCTTCTCGGTGAGCGAGCCGATGCTGGCTCCGATCAGGCGCGCGCTGCCCGTGACCGCGGGCATGGACTTCTCGCCACTGATCGCCCTCGTGCTCCTGCAGCTGATCAAGCCGCTCATCCTCGGGATCCTGCCGCCGGCGTTCTGATGCCGGACCTGCTGCTCCACGAGCGAGATGGCCGCGCGCACTTCACGGTCCGGATCAGCCCGCGCGCATCGCGCAGCACGGTGGCCGGCGTCCGTGAGGGCGTGCTGCGGGTCCGGGTGACCGCGGCGCCGGTGGACGGCGCGGCGAATCGTGCGCTGATCGCGCTGCTGGGGAAGACGCTGCGGC